>JAQZAZ010000195.1 GCA_029239355.1 Sphingobacterium sp. | reverse complement strand
CATACTCAGTCTTATTCTAGTTCATATAACAATAGTTTAAGCGCAAGAGTTTTCTTATTTTTCCATTAAGCAGTTTCATCGGTTAGAATTTCTACCCGTTGAGATTCGTAAGACGGGATAGCTCATCAAACTCTGCAGTGATCCTGTCCCCGTTTTTTGTTGCTATGAGCAAGGCTCCCTGTTCCGATATTTTATAACCTTTTTCTTCCAGATACCACTGCAAAGCAATCTTATGGTTCATTTCAAATTGGGAAATTAACTGCGGGAAGACTGACAGTACCCGAAGATGATCATCTTGACGTTGATGTCCCTAAGACCTGCATCGGAAAATCAAGATTTGCTCCAAAACTAATCTCTTCTTTGGTCATATCAATATTCCATTTATTATTACCGTGACCGTTGCAAAATCATACTGCTTATCAAAGGCAATTCCACCAAATCTTTAAATCAATTCCTGCTCTCTGCGGTAGGGCAGGCTATCATCTGACTTCTTCGTAAACGTAACCTGTTCCACTTTAGCACCATTTTCCGCCCTAGTTACTTGGTCTACTTTAGCTCCTTGCTTTACCTTAGCTCCTTGTTCTGCTTCGGTACCTTTTCCTGTTTTGGTACCCTTTCCAAAAAGTTTGTTTAAAAATCCCATAATTGTTTATCTATTTTTTCAATTTAGCCAGCAATTCAGCCTTCTAAAACTCTCCCCGTTAATTGTCGGTACGATTTCATCAATCTGTTTTAAATCAGCTACTATTTTAAGCAATTCATTTTTTCCATCTATTTTGATTTTCTTATTGATAAAAAATTCATGAATATAAAGTGTGTTCAGTTTCGGAATGGTCTTTAGCTCAGCCAGATTTTTCAACTGAAACATATTGGTTAACCGCAATTCGACTAATTGATCCAATTTAGCAAAATCAACTAATTTTTTTGAATTGAGTTCAAACAGAGCAATACGTTCGAGTCCAGAAAAATCACGCAAAAAGATAAATCACCCATCTTTGATACCTAGGAAATTTCAAGATTCCATAATTAGGATACATGAAGAATGATTAGATGATCACTTTTGGAAGTAAAACCTTCCAGCCGTAGCGACTCTAGCTCCAGTCCCTGCACAAAATCCAATGTATTTACAGCTCCCTTCGTACTAATAAACAATTGCTTAAGTGACTTACAATTGGCTAGTGGAGATAAATCCTTAACAGTTCCCGCAATTGACAAGTGCTGCAATTTCCTGATTTTCTCGATAAATTTTAATGAATGCTCGTATAAAAAAACAGTTCCAATTTCTCAATCTGGTCGATAGGTTGATCTTTGAGAAGATCCAAATCTTTTGCGCTATTGATCTCAATCACTAATTCCATAGTACTTATTTTTATGCTTAACTCAAATATATTGAATACGGTAGCCAGCCAACCTAATTATACACTTACAATCCGTCAAAATCGTTTATGATCGTAAATTATCTGAAATTTGATAATCTCCAAAACAGTGATCTATAGAGCCTACCATAAAAAACTAGCACAAATTGCAAATCAATAAGTTTTCTTTACTCACAATTATTATTTTTACCGAACAGAAAAGTTTGAAAAATGATAACAGTAGCGATAATAGAAGATGAACCCGCTGTCCGTAAGGAAATCAGTTACCTCATACAAGAGGAAACCGACACAGAACTAATTGGTTGGAGCGACAGTGTCAGAACTGCTGTAAAACTAATTGAAGAAAAGAAACCGGATGTGATCCTAATGGATATTCAGCTAAAGGATGGTACAGCTTTCGATCTTCTAAAAAAACTCAATGTTATCCCACAAAACGTCATATTCATCACCGCATATAATCATTTTGCCATCAAAGCAATCAAGTATGGTGCTCTGGACTACTTGTTAAAACCTGTTGACCAAACGGAATTAAAAGAAGCATTAGAACGCTACCGTCGTCGCAGCGATAATAATCCGCAATGGATGCAACAGCTAAATATGGCACAAAGTGCAATGCACCATGGCGATTTACCCGAAAGTATTGCTTTGACATCCATTCATAATGTGCGTATCGTTGCTGTTCATGACATCGTCTATTGTAAAGGTGATGGTCCATATACTTTTTTCTTTCTGAATGATGGCTCCAAGGAGCTCATATCCAAACCGTTGAAATATTATGAGGAATTGTTACCCGCCCCCTATTTCCTACGCACCCATCAATCTTATTTGGTAAACCGCAAGTATATAACTGGCGTTAACCGTTCTGAGTATATCGTATTGAAAAACAAAGAAGAAATACCTATTTCATCGCGACGGAAAAACGTAATTTTAACCCAGCTTTTCCCAGAGAAATGAGATATCTGTTTCAATGTATTTTCTTTTTGCTGCTTATTTTACATATTGTAGCTTGCGACAAAAGACCGACTTTTTCTTCCCGGGACCATGATGCTGTCTTAGCACAGATAAAGGAGCTCGAAGACATAAGGTTGACACGTACGAACGGCGACTCACTCAAGACAGCCTGGCGACAGCTTGGAGAAAATCCTAATGTAAAAAATGATACCGTATTCTTTGCAAAAGTTAAATACAATACCGCTAGACTATATGCCATGCTTCAGCAAGATTCCGCAGGCTTTTTTGTAGAGCAGGCTCTTGAATTGATCGAACCTACCGCCGGTAATCTAAAGTACAAAGCACTTATCTACAATGGTATTGGCAATATCCGCAGTGCCGAAGCAAAAGAGCGTGAAGCGGGCTATTACTACAACAAAGCAGCAGCGATCGTTCTCTCGGATAGCACTGCAGGCCTTTCTGCGGAAGCGAAATCGGCTATATTGCTCTCGGCAGCACAAAATAACCTGAGTTCGTTTCAATACAATCTCGCTGAAAAAATGAATCGGGCGGCCCTCCATCTCTCAGATTCGCTTCCAAAAGAGCATATCAATCGTCAACGTGTATTGGTGCAGATGATTTATACATTAAATACCTTGCAGAGGCCTGCCAAGGAAATAGCGCCATACCTCCACAAATTAGAGGAACTCCACCGACTATTTCCAGATAAGTATAATATCAGTTTCTTATACGATTCGAAAATACAGTACTTTGAAACGACACAACAGCAAGATTCCTTGCTATATTACCAACTACGGAAAATAGATATTGATGAGCGACTGAGCAATATAAAGAAGTCCTCTGTGTTGATGAATAATCTGTTTGTAAACTACTGTAATGTTGCAGCAATTTATGTGCTATTTAAGAAGCCTGTGCAAGCAGCACAATATATAGTGAAGGCCAAACAGCTTAGAACACAGTTTCCCAAATTGATCTTTCCGCACAATGAAATACTCTTTCAAAAAAGCTTAGCCGAGCTGTACAGCTTACAGGGCAAAAAGGAAGAAGCAATATCCGTCCTAAATAATATTGTTCAATTACAGAAAAATGTCTATCATTCGGAAAACACACAGGCTATTGCCGAAATGAATGCATTGTATCAACTACAGGCCAAAGATCAATCCATTCGCACATTGAATGAAAGCATTAAGATCAATAAACTACAGTTACAGCAAAATCGCCTGTGGCTGGTAATATCCTCTTTGGGTCTTATCTTATTGATTATTATATTATTCTTTCTATACTATAGTTTCCGTCAGCGACGCCTAAGCCAGGAGAAAGAAAAAGTCTTACTCCAACAGCAATTACTGCGCACACAGATGGAACCACATTTTATTTTCAACACCTTAGCAGCGGTACAGAGTTTTGTGCGATTAGATAAGAAAGAAAGTGCCATCAAATATCTCAATCGCTTTAGTCGTTTGTTGCGGAGCAATCTGGAGTTAAGTCGGGAGAATCTTGTACCTTTAAATGAAGAGATCGAAACACTGGAAAACTATCTGACCTTACAGCAAATGCGTTTTGAAGATGCTTTTACCTATCACATTACACAGCCAGACGAACAGGATCTTAGTGCCATCATGTTGCCTCCGATGTTGGTACAGCCTTATGTCGAAAATGCCCTACTACATGGTATTGACCTCGAAACCTGTAAAGGCAATATCGACATTCATTTTCAATTGGATGGAGATATTTTATCTGTAGACATCCTTGACAGTGGCAAGTCTGAACCAAATGTCCAAGAAACGCCACATCGCTCGCTCTCGGGAACAATCAGTCATGAAAGGATGCAACTCCTGGGCAGGAAAGCAAGCATAAAAATCACGAAAAATCCTGAAGGAGGGACACTTGTCAAATTGCAAATACCTATAGCATCCTGATTATCTCTGTAAGGCAATCAAAAAATATAACGTATAGCGATCGACCTTTTTTCGAATGCGAAACAATCTACAAAAAAGGCATATTTGTCGCAAATAAGGGTAAATATCATCGCTTATCCGAATCTATTATCTTTTATAAAACACACTATTCAGGCATTATCGGTGAAGAAATTACGTCGGATAAAGCGCAGGAACTAGACCATCTCTATAGCAGGGTAAAGCGTATTGAAAATCGGAGTCGACAAATTATTGTCAACAGCGACACAGGTACTTTTATTTTTTATATTACCAAAATTGACGGACAATGGTGGATAACAATTATAGATTTTGCCAGCGCCGATTGCAGTGTCTAGTTGTCCGCATCTGAACAAGAAATGTTCGAATATGAACAGTCCCTCCGCACAACACTAAAACATAAACAACTAAAAATCAACCAACTAAAACGATGGCAAATCAATTGCAATTCCATTTTGACATAAAATAGTCATCTATTGATAATTGATACCGCTATGTTAAAAATCTACATAAAAACCGCTTGGAGAAGTTTAAAAAGTCAGCGCTTCTTCTCATTAATAAAAATAGGCGGATTTGCCTTTAGCATAGCAATCTGTATGCTTATTGTTTTGTACGTAAAGCACGAGTTGAGCTATGATAAATTCTATAAAGATTCCAACCTACTTTTCAGGGTAGTAGGCGTAATCAATAAAGACAATACTGTTCTAAAAGGATTATCGCTCCCGGCTCCGGCAGGTGCAACTTTAAAAGAAGAATTTCCAGAAATTATAGCCTCTGGAAGATTATTAGCAAACCCTCTTTTTGGTGCTGGAACCAATCAAATCGCCACAACTGGCAATGCCGAACTATTTTCCGAAGAAGGCTTCTGTTTTGCGGATCAAGCGATCATGGATTTCTTCCCAACTAAGACAATCTTCGGTTCATTAAGCCATGCGCTTGACAATCCAAAGACTATTGTAATCACCAAGCGGAAAGCAGCGAAACTGTTTAATGGAAATCCGATCGGAAAACGTATCTATCTAAATAATGAGAAATCAAATGAGTATTCCATTACGGCAGTCATTGACGATATTCCGACAAACTCCAATCTATATGGATATGATTTCTTTATGACTTTAAGTGGTCATGAGCCTTATGAAGGTGAAAAATTAAATTGGCTGGCCTCCAACTATACAACCTATTTTAAAATCAGAGAAGGCACGGATATACAACAATTGGAAAAGAAAATCACAAAATCTTACATTCAGGATCATTATAAACCCGCCATGATTAAAGCTGGTATGACAGTCAATGAAGAGGTTTGGAATACTGCAAGAATGACCTTACAGCCTTTGGAAAAGATTCATTTATACTCCAATGATGTTCCAAGCCATAAGATTGAAAGCCAAAATCGTGGCGATATTCGATTGGTCTATATTTTTGGTGGAATAGCGTCATTTATATTGATTATCGCTATGATCAACTTTATCAATCTGTCTACTGCCAATGCTGCTACACGTGCAAAAGAAGTTGGTGTCCGGAAGACAATCGGTTCCGGTAGAAAGGCCCTGATCATACAGTTCATGACGGAGTCCTTTTTATACAGTGGAATTTCAATCGCATTTGCCTTATTTTTCGCTGTGCTTCTACTACCCTTTTTTAATCAGATTGCCGGCAAATCCTTGGTTTTTCCTTGGACAACCTGGTACTTTATCCCCACCCTTGTCATCTTTGGTTTATCGATAGCTATTGTATCTGGAATTTATCCCGCAATGTATCTTTCTAAATTTAAACCAGTTGCCGTATTAAAAGGAAACGTAAATTTAAAATCTAGCCGCAACTGGTTTCGAAATGGACTTGTTATCTTCCAGTTCGCAACATCTATCATCCTGATCATTGGCACTTTGGTCATCAACCAACAAATAAAATATATTTTAAATAGAGACCTAGGTTTCAATAAAGAACAGGTGCTCATATTAAGAGGAACGGGCACTTTGGATGGAAAGCAAAGGTTGCTAAAAAACGAATTAAAGGAATTGTCCAGTGTGGCTTCTGTCTCTATAGGTGATTATCTACCTGTTACGATGGATGGCGTAAAACGTAACGGAAATTCATTTTGGAACGATGGTAGACAAAATCAAGACGTGGGTGTAGCCGGTCAGAACTGGATTGTCGATGATGATTATATCTCCACATTCGGGATCAAAATCCTCGAAGGTCGTAATTTCAACATGAACATGCCAACAGATTCCGCGGCGATAATAGTCAATCAGAAGATGGTAAAAGAGTTGAACATCAAGAATCCGATTGGTGCAAAAATCCGAAATTATGCATCTTATACAATCATTGCTGTGGTCGAAGATTTTATCTTTGGAAACATGCGCAATGAGGATGTTAAACCGCTGGCACTGATTATTGGCGGTAGCCCGAATATGATGTCCATCAGACTTAAATCAGACAAAATGGAACAAAGTATTCAGGAAATTACGAATGTTTGGAATAAATTCTCTCCAAATCAAAAGATTCAATACACCTTCTTGGATGACGGATTTGCCATGTTATATGCAGATGTACAACGGACTCAGGTTATTGTCTCAACCTTTGCAGGATTAGCGATATTTATTGCCTGTTTGGGCTTATTTGGACTTGCCGCATTTGTGACCCAGCAACGGACTAAAGAGATCGGTATCCGGAAGGTTCTTGGAGCCAGTTTGCTCGGAATTATAAAATTGTTATCCGCTGATTTTATAAAGCTTATTTTCATAGCCATTCTAATCGCCTGCCCTATTGGCTGGTGGGCCATGGACACCTGGTTACAGGACTTCAATTACAGAATCAGTATTCAGGCTTGGATATTTATACTTGCAGGAATCGCCAGCATGTTGATTGCATTTGGAACCATCTTCTACCATGCGCTAAAAATAGGACGAATAAATCCGGTCAATAGTTTAAAAGATGAATAATTTCAATTAAATTACTTAACTTAGCTTATAGACCAAACGATTAAGTTTTGAACACAATTCTTAAATTTATAGTTGCTTAGTTAGCCTCACAAACCACAGGCTAATCATTCTTTTATTTGGATAATCCTATCCAAACAGGTTTTCATTTGATTTTATTATTCACCCTACTGCTATAGCAAGTATTTCTTTTTTGCTATGCAAGCTATCCATACCCTGGTGTTGCGATAGCAGAAACATCGTGAATAATATCAAAAAAATTAACAAAGAATATTAAGCACGACTATAAATAATGCAAAAGGAATATACATGGGCTGTCAGTCCAAACAATACACCACTACTAAAGAAATCATGTAGCCACTGCGATAGTAAACAATTTTATTGCAGTGAAAAATTCAGAATAAATGCACAGAAAAAAAACGTTGACGTATGGTTGATTTATCGA
>JAQZAZ010000194.1 GCA_029239355.1 Sphingobacterium sp. | reverse complement strand
TATTCAGCAGATGCATTTAATACTTTGTCGAATTTTGAGGTGATTTCTTTCATGATTCTTATTGTTTTTAATTCTTGAGTAAAGTTAGCCATACTCCTTAGATCATTTATGCCCTCAAATTCGCTATTGTTCTACCGAATTTCCTTTTTTTACATATTTTGTCTTTTTCGATATTCAGAAGGCGATAACATGGCGTACTTTTTGAAAAAACGGCCAAATGCAGAAATCGAATTGAAACCTATGGCGTAGGCGATGTCGGAAATGGTCTTCTCCGGATTCCCAAGTAGGGCATACGCTTCTTTGAGTAAATTTTCGTCTATGATTTCATGTGGTGTCTTTCCAGATGCCTTCTTAACAATACTAATCAGATATTTATTTGAAATAAATAACCGGTCGGCGTAATATTTCACATCTTTGGATTGGCTGCAATGTTGCTGTACCAGATCCGTAAACTTAAAGTAGAGGCTATTGGCCTCCTGAATTGTTTCAACTGCATGTTGGTCCTCCACGGCCAGTACATCGGCTATTTCTAGCAGCAGGTTAAATATAATGGTACGAATAATGTCGGGGGTAAAACGTGTCGCCCTGAGGGTCACCTCTCTTAAATATTCGAGGAGCTTTAATAATTTTCCGACGAGTTTTTCTGCCTCGGGTATAATTGCGAATGTCGCATTGTTGAATAGTCCGAGTTTTTCTATAAAAAATGGGTTGGCAATGTTTTTAAGTAGAAACAACTTGTCAAAGAAAAGTAGTTTCATTCTGAAATCCTTGCTGACCGCTGTAAATTTAATGATGGTGGAAGGGGCTGAAACAAGTAAGCTATGTTGTGATAGTGTATATTCTTGATTATCAATTTCCACTGTAATCGTTCCGGCCGTGCAAATGCAAATGGCGTAAAAATCAATACGGAATGAATTTCTGGGGTATTCGAAAAGGGGATTGCCAGATGAGATGTAGTAAGGGCGATTGCAATCTACACCAAAGAAAGATAAAGTGTCTTGTAGGCTGTCATGTTTATTTGGATTGATCTTGATACTAAACTTCATAGGGGGCATTTTCATGTGCAATTGGCCTTTTTCTTTCGGTTGGATAAAATAGGTTATGTGCGTTTTAAAATAAGCTTTTCTGTAGCAATCTCATCTTCGGTACCAACAAAGTAGCTTTGAAACCCAAACTTTGTCAGTAATTGTCTGGAGGCAGCATTATCTGGGTCAATGATGCCAATCACATCCTTATTGGCGTCGATGCTTTTGGCCATGGCCAGCAGAGATTCACAGATTTTGGTACCGAGACCTTTACGCCAAAACTCCTTTTTAAGCAGATAACCGATCTCAAAGACGGTTGGATCTTTTCTATAGTTGACCAATTTGCAGTCGCCTAAAACTAAATGGCTGTCGGAATCTATCACCATAAAATAACCTAATAATGGATCTGTATTGATTTCGAGAATTGAAGCGAATTTTTTTTCTGCCTGCTCGGCGGTTAATCCTTCACCCGAAATATATTTCATGATCTCATCGTCTTTGGTAAGGTCTCGAAAAAGAACGAAATCTTCGGCTGTATATTTTTTAAATTCTAGTGTGTTGTACATGGCTAATGTGTCTTCTACACAAGATAAGGTTGTTTTTCTATTAATTCAAAAGTTGGGCTCCAAATAATCATTTTTCTGTCTTATTTATGATTTTGCCAACTAAGAGATACGAATTTAACTTAAATTGTCGTGGAGGAATAAATACATCGGCTCATGACAACAAAAGTTTGGAATGATGTATGGAAACTGGATTACATTTAACTATTGAAACAATGAAGATAGCAGGATTATATGAAACGCATATCCAGGTACGTAATCTGGAGGAGTCTGTCAATTTTTATACGAAGGTACTTGGCCTGCGGATCGCACACCGTGATCCCAATCGGCCTATTGTCTTTCTGTGGGTCGGTACAGGTAAGGAATATATGCTGGGACTCTGGCAGGAGGAAGCAAATTTTCAACCGCAGCATTTCGCTTTTAGAACCAGTAAAGAAGATATCTTGAATTACGCAGTAGACTATCTCAAGGAAAGGGATTTACAGCCTTACAATTTTTTGAAAGATGGTGTAGAAAAACCAATGGTATTTGCCTGGATGCCGGCACTGGCCATTTATTTTAACGATCCAGATGGAAATCAATTGGAGTTTATTGCCCTATTGGAAGGCGAGGGCAGGCCAGAATTGGGTGTAATGTCCTACGAGGGTTGGTTGCAGCTTTCATAAAAAATAAGCGGCTATTTTATTAGCCGCTTATTTTTTATGAAAGGAGGTTGACAGGCCGCGTTGAATGGATCGAGCTGCGTTGTTAACCCTTTGATAGTCTAGTAATAGCTTCATCCCGCGTAGCAACAAAGTTGATCTTACGGCCTTTATTACTTTCGTAGATAAAATCATTCAAACTTTTGCTATTATAAATAGAAAAGTCACCAACAATAGCAACGTCAAAATCGTACTGCGTATATTTTTGAAGAATATCCCCCGCCAACTTGGTTTTGAGTTCAAAAAAATCAGGTGAAATATTTTCTTGGTATAAGATTGCTTTGTATGCTTCCTGTGCGCCACAGTCTACCATGATCTGTAAACCATCATCGAGATTGTTGATGAGGATATCAGTGTCTTTTACTTCAGCGATATTTTTATCGTTTACTTGGATAACGTCGATTTGCATAGTTGTAATATATTGAGTAGTAATGATTGTCTTTAAGCCATAAGATGATTGCTCTATCCGGCAAAATTCTTCAGCATATCAATAGATGGGCAGAAATATAATGTGCCACTCTGAGCTGTACTAAAGTCTAGAATACGGTCATAATTACCTTCAGGCTCACCGATAAACATTCGCTTTAGCATTTGTGTCACGGTACTAAATTTACTGGCATAAGCAATAAAATAGGTGCCCATTTGATTATTGGCGATATGACCAAAAGGCATATTGTCCCTAACGATTTTGAGGTCATCGCCTACATTGGCTAGGGCCGAATGCGAATTGGCCGGTTTTACGTCATCCGCCATTTCAATATCATTGGTTTTACTTCGACCAATAACTTTTTCCTGTTCGGATACTGGTAAGGCTCGCCAGCTGTTCATGTCGTGAACGTATTTTTGAACAAAAAGATAGCTACCACCTTTATAGGCTTGATCTTCATATCCAATAATACCAAAGAAAGCACGGTCTTCACCTGTCGGGTTTTCAGTGCCGTCGACAAAACCTAGAATGCTTCTTCCGTCCCAATAACGAAAGCCGTGGATTTCTTCCTTGCAGTCAGCAACTGCTGCCAGTACATCGGAAATTTCGGCTGCCATGTCAATACAGTAGCTTTGCTCTTCAGCGCGAATATGAAAATGGAGATCACCAGGGGTAGCAACAGCGACATGTTTTTGACCTATGATGGGCTCAAAAGAAACCAATTCTTTTGGTAACGGCTCCTGTAGTGCCAATTTTTTCCAAGCATGATAACTGATTCCGATGACAATACTCGCTTTTATTCCAGTCGAACGTACCTGAGCCGAATTATTCAGATTGACGACCAAGGCACAGATCCGTTCAAAGACAGGTTTCAGCTCTTTATTTTCCTGAAAATTCCATACCATGAAAACGGTATTCTTGCTGGGTGAATCGATAACATTCTGCGCTTGATTGTTCATAAAATTGTGTATTAATAAGACTTTGTCAATAGGGGCAACAAATAAAATTGTAATCTATATGTGGCCCCTGACATCATTCATTTTGAGTGTCATTGACAAGGCTTCAGTTTCGATCCAGTTGCTGTACTCTTCAATGGCTTTTAAACGCAGCTCATCTTTAATATATCCCTCTATCACCATTTGTTGGGACTGGGCAACTTTGATCCAGATTCCAAGATTGGTCTGAAAATGATCGTCGCCCTTGGTGTAGGTCAGATCGGCGTTGATTGTCTCAACGGCTGTAAATCCCTGTTGTTGGAGTAAAGTGGCGATTTCATCTGCGACACGGTTGTTCATACCCGCATCAGCACGCCATTTCAGAAATGTATGATAAAACTCCTGCATACTGGTCGGTGGTGCTGGGTTCCATTCAATTGCTGTATGGTTATAATCCAGGATCGAAAGCTGTCCTCCGGGTTTCAGCCAGGATTTGAACCGTTGTAAGGCTGCAGGAATATCACTTAGCCATTGCACTGTTCTTGCAGTCATAATCAGATCAAACTGATGTGGAGGCTCATAACTGAAAATATTATCACAGACCAGACTAAGATTGGAGGTGCCACCGTACTGCTGATTCCCTATATCAATAAAAGATTGAGTGTTGTCCAAACCGATCACTGTTCCGTCCGCGATAAGTGATGCGGCTTCATTTGTCAGTGTTCCTGTGCCACAGCCTACATCGAGGATAGCTAAACCGGGTTTTAACAGTGGAAGAATAGTCCGATAGTCATTTGCTAATGTTCGTCTTTCAAATATTTTATTTGCCTGTTGGTCTTTTCTGTCAATAAATTTCTCTTTCATTTGATTGGTTTAGTGTCCCGTAAATATAATTTGCTTTGACGATAAAACAAACTTCTTTTTTGATCGAAAGGTTACGGGATTGTTGTCAACTGGGATGAGCCTAATGTGTACTCGTAATTTAATGATCGCCAAAATATACTTCACAGTTTGTTTTGTTAGATAACTAATTTATCACAGTGGTGTTATAAACTGAAAATAAGAAAAATAAGGTTAAAAACTAAAGACGAAGTGATAGTGGATAAAACTTTTGGATAAGGATTTATTGGGAAATAATTTTTATATTAGTAAATAATGATTCTAACATCATGTAACTGCACTTAACGATACAAATACAACCTGTAATATGAAAAAAATAGCCAAAATCCTTGCGCCAATTTGCTGCGCTTTTTTATTGTCTGCTTGTACTTCAAATTATTTAATGACCTTCAATGGTGACAATATAAAAAAGAATGAAGAGAATGGTCATTTTTCATTCGATAATGATACGATTAAGATAGATTATTCTTTTGCTGGTAAAGAGGGTAAGGTATACCTAAAGATAGCGAATAAACTTGATAAGCCTGTTTTGTGGGATCTGAAAAGTTCGGCTCTGATCATCAATGGCAAAGCATTCAGTTATGCTGCAGAAAGCGTGGCAATCAAAGGAGAAATTGATGGAACTGTTTCTGGCTTTGGAAATAGAAATACAGGCATATTTAATGAAGATTGGGTACGCGGGTATTTTAATGGCACAATAGGTTTGCCAAAAGATGTGATGCTTATTCCACCGCATGCTTATGTAGATGGCAGCTACTTCGATCTTCGAAACGATGTGAAGGAAATCACCAAATCATCAAAAAAGGAAAAGGTATATATGTATGATATGAATGGGGAAAGCTATGCTGTGCAGCTTGCCAAATTTGAGCCCTTTGAATCACCATACAATCTGCGTAGTTTTTTGAGTTATTCGGTGTTGGTCGATGGCAAGGTGCTTCCAAAAACTACAGAACAGCAGTTTTATGTGGAACAGCTCTGGCAGACCGGGACAGTATCATTGAATAATATCGTAGAGATTTATACAAAAAGAGGGGATGTGATGGTCTATAAAGAGAAAAAAGGACAAGATGTATTGTTGGTTGGAGGGGCTGTTGCATTGACGGCCGCTGCAGTAGCCATTAATGATAAAAAAGTAGAGTAGGAAAATTTGAACAATCGCGGTATACTATAATGTTTCTTTTAAATATTATTTTATGAAGGATTTTTTTTCAATTATCTTAATAGTATTCCTTTTGCATGGGCAGACTGATGCCTGTACCAGGGCGGTCTATAAGGGACCAGGCGAAACCATTATTACGGCCCGTAGTATGGACTGGAAGGATGACATTGCTGCTAATATTTGGGTATTTCCGGCTGGTATGCAAAGAAGTGGCGAAGTGGGGCCGCAATCGCTGACCTGGACATCACAATATGGTAGTGTGATTACTAGTGCATGGGATATCGCGACCGTAGATGGCCTGAATGAAAAGGGACTGGTGGCCAATGTACTTTGGCTGGTCGAGTCTACTTATCCTAAATTTGATCCCAAGGGAACAAAAAAAGGGCTAGCGATCTCGGCTTGGGCACAATATGTACTTGACAATTTTGCGACGGTGGCTGAGGCAGTGAAGGTGTTGCGGGACGAGCCTTTTGTAATTGTGAGTGACTATATTCCGGGAACCGAAAAGTTTACAACCGTACATCTATCCCTTTCGGATGCAACGGGTGACAATGCCATCTTTGAATATATCAATGGAAAATTGGTTATTCACCATAATGCAGCATATACGGTGATGACAAATTCTCCCGTATTTGAGGAACAGCTGGCTTTAAACAGATACTGGCAGGGAATCCCGGGGACAATTATGCTTCCGGGTACCAATCGGGCTGCAGATCGTTTTGTGCGTGCTTCGTATTATATCAATGCCATCCCACAAACGGAGGATACACGAACTGCTGTCGCGAGTGTATTTAGTGTCATTCGTAATTGCTCTGTCCCATTTGGTATCAGCTCGGAAACTGAACCTAATATTTCCTCTACCCGATGGCGGTCTGTCGCGGATCAAAAGAATAAAGTTTATTATTTTGAGAATGTGTTGACTCCGGGAACTTTATGGGTGGATCTTACTAAATTTGATTTGAAAAAGGGTTCCCCTGTAATGAAATTAGATTTAAAACAGGGCATAGCAATTAATGGTATTTCAAATGGACTATTTAAATCTGCCAACGCCTTTAAATTTATGGGTATATAGTCGTTTAAAATAATAAAAGCCAATAGAGGATCCGATATTTTTGGACACCCTATTGGCTTTTAATTCATTCGTATTCCCCAAAGCCTCTTTTCAACGATGAATGCTCATGGGTTTCGCTTTTATTCTTAGGACTTCCGTGCTTTTATTTAACAGTGGTGCCATCCGCAATTTCTTCATCGGCTTTACTCAGGAGCCGCATGGTCGGATTAAGATTGCCAAAGATTTCAACCTGCCCGTCAATGCTACGTCCTTTTTGTACCGGGACACGATTTGTTTTGTTGTCTACAACGGCGATGACAAAACTTCCTTCACCTGAGGTAAAGACTGCTGTTTTGGGGACAACAAAAGTGCTATCCTGAGAAGTCAGGGGCAGCTCGACCTCAGCAACCATACCCGGGAGGAGTTTGTTGTTGGTATTTGTAATGTCGATTTCAACTCGTTCAGATCTGAATCTGCTATCCAGCGCGCCTGACTTGCGTGCGATCTTACCTGAAAACTGTTGACCCGGCAAGGACTTTACGGTAAACTGCAGCGGTTGATCTGCTGCCAGGAAGCCGGCATATTGTTCGGGTACGGCAACAGCCAAGCGGAGCTTGCTCTGTTGCTGGATGGTCATGATGGGCATCTCCGAACCTCTGCCCGCTGGTCCGACATAGGCACCCTGATTGACATTACGTGTCGCGATAACGCCATCAAATGGGGCACGTATTTCGAGATAGTTCAATAAGTTCTGTACCTCCGCATAGGCTGATTTTGCCGCCTGAAATTGGGCAAAATCAGCATTCTTTTTCGCTTCGGCGACCTCAAGATCCAGTCGGGCTACAGTACCTTCGACTTTACTGGTTTCGAACAGTCTATCGTAGGTACTTTTGGTGGCCATGTAAATCGCTTCCTGCGAC
>JAQZAZ010000193.1 GCA_029239355.1 Sphingobacterium sp. | reverse complement strand
CGGTTATGTAAGTTATTAAATTGCTCCTGAAGCTGGGCTCGAACCAGCGACCCTCTGATTAACAGTCAGATGCTCTAACCTGCTGAGCTATTCAGGAGTATTTTTTCAATTTTTCTGGAGACTCTATCGCGTTTCCGTGATGCAAGTATCGGAAGATTATTAGAATACTACAAATTTTTTCAACACATTTTTTACAACTTCCTAAAATACAACAAGAATAATTTATTTTTCATTTTCTCGATCCTAAGCAAAAACCTGCCTCAAGCAACTCAAACAGCATAATGTTCGTATTACTTCTGCATCGAGGAGCACATTTAACTCAACGGCATCGATCAAAACAAACGCTAAAGCAATACACCTTTGAGAATAAGCGTTGCCACCGTAAAATAAATTAAAAGCCCTGTTACATCGACAAGTGTAGAGACGAATGGTGCCGATGAGCTTGCAGGGTCGGCCCCTAATCTTTTCATTACAAAAGGAAGCATGGAGCCCATTAATGACCCCCAAAGGACAACCCCGATCAAAGACAGCGAAATCACTAAAGCGACCAGCGCCCAGTATTCGCCATATGTATGTGCAAAGGATTGCCACGCCATAATTCTTAAGAAGCCTAAACTACCCAGAATAAGTCCAAGCAACAGACCCGACACTATCTCCCGTCGCATTACACGCCACCAATCCGAAAGAGTCACCTCTCCCAATGCCATCGCTTGTATAATTAATGTCGAAGCCTGCGAACCACTATTTCCCCCACTGGAGATGATCACTGGCATCAATGCGAATAGCATGATCGCGCTCGCCATTTGCTCCTCAAAATGCTCAATGACGGTAGCTGTCAACAATTGTCCTAGAAACAGAACAATTAGCCAACCAGCTCTCTTTTTTACCAGGTTTTTGATAGAGACATCCAGATAAGGCTCATCCAAAGCCTCTGTCCCCCCAATACGTTGCATATCCTCGGTATACTCCTCATTAGCTACCCATAGGATATCATCAACCGTAACGATCCCTAACATTACTCCCTGCCCATCCACAACCGGAAGGGCAACCCTATTGTTCATACGGAAGATATTAATTGCTTCCTCCTGCGGATCATAAGCATTCAAAGAAATCAAACGGTAATCAATCAGGTCACCTACGATTGTTTCGGGCTCAGCCATCAGCACATCTTTGATTCGAATATCATCGATCAGTTTACCATTTGAATCGATGACATAAAGCACATCAATAGTTTCAGAATCCTTTCCATATCGACGGATATGCCCCAATATTCTTTCAATGCTCCAGTGTGCTTTTACCGTAATATAATCCGGTGTCATTAAACGACCAACGCTGTCTTCGGGATAGCCCAACAGAGCTAAAGCTTCTACTCGATCTTTGGGTGGTAAGAGCAAAATTAAATGCTTAATATCATCCTTCATTTCCGAGAAAAAAGAAGTCCGATCATCGGGTGGAAGTTCGTTGATTAACGCACTTATTTTAGCTTTGGAAAGTCTTTTAAAAATTCGATTTTGTGTAGGAAAATCTAGTATCCGAAAAACGTTTACGGCACGATTTAAATTTAAGGATTCAATAAAGAGTGGACCGTGTTCTGGTAGTTCATCAATCAGCTCCTCAACCTCAGAAATATTCAATTCATTTAGAAATTCCTCCAACCCAACGAAATCACTATTCGCTATCAATTGTTCTATTTGACTTACCTGCATTTCCAGTTCTTCCATATCTTCCTTTCGATTTTAAAATCCTACATCGGTACAAATTATATGTTACAAAAATCGCTTTTTTAAAGTAAAATCTGCATAAAAAAATAAATAATAAAAAGGCATCAAAATAGCAAGGACATTTCACCTTTGACAATTCATCGAACAATACAGCTTATTCAAAAACAAGACATTTTGTCATTAATAAATATTTCATCATACAACCCAAGATTTGACAAGAAAAAATATCAAAACCTTACACTCAAAAATGCCCTCACCTTGCTATCCATTTTTATAGAAGCGAATGCAAGACAAGAAGGATATAGAAGTAGGATGCTCCCATCTCAGCGCTACCATCCGAGCGCATCCATAAAATTTACCGTTATAAAAATATCTAAATTTTTCGCTGCACCCACTATCTTATGGATGAATATTTAAGTATATTCGTCACATACTTATTTCCATCTGAAGATCGTATTGCATTAAAGGAAACAGAATGCGAAAGTTGGTTTATAATCGTAAATAACAGCAAAAAAAATAAAAACATTAAAAATATAATAATATAAATACCAATGTTTTATATGCACGAATAAAATACAAACTTCATATAAAACCAAAGATTATAGCTAAAAAAAATAGCAAAATGTAAATTAACCTCATAAATGAAATATAGGAATATAATTATCAACACTTTAATAGTTTATATATTAACTATATCTTCAGAAAAAACTTTTGCACAGTTTTTTGAAGACAGCCAAGCACCGCTCAGTCAAAAATGGTACAAAATTGAAACCCCAAATTTTAAACTTATTTTCCCTGGAGACATGAAAGGCCAAGCCCCTACCCTAGCCAATCATGTCAATAACTCGCTGCGTATAACAAGTAGGAATTACAAAATTACACCGCGAAAAATCCCTTTCATCATACACAACACTAATCTGCAGACAAATGGTTTTGTGCAGTTATCACCACGAAAATCTGAACTGTATAGTACTGCTGGAGCTGAGCCAGACAACCAAACTTGGTTGCCTAACTTGATCCTGCATGAGTCTAGGCATGTGAGCCAATTTGACAAATTGACAGGAAAATTAAAGGCCCCATTTTTTGAACAACTAGCACTAGCTTACTATGGACTAACTGTCCCTTCTTGGTTCTTTGAGGGCGACGCTACATTAACCGAAACCATTTACTCCAATGGTGGAAGGGGCCGGTTACCATCTTTTGAAATGCCGATCAAAGCCAATTTCCTGTCTCAGAAGAATTACAGTTTCGATAAATACTTGCTCGGATCCTTTAAAGATATTGTCCCTAGCTACTACACGATCGGCTACCTTATGACCTCAACAATGAAGTCTGAATTGCCTCCAAATTACGAAGCGGATTTGTTTTCAGAGCTCAACAAACGACCGCTGTATCCTTATAATATCAACCGTGTATTGAAGAAAAAAACAGGTGGAAATAGCAGTTATTTATTTAATAAAACAATAGCAAAACTGGACGCTATTTGGAAAGAGAAAACAGCGGATTATCCAGCCCAAAATTATATTGAAATTAACAAACAAAACGACCGTTACTATAACAACAATCTATTACCGAAATCAAGTGGAAATTTAATTTACTTTATTAAACAAAATCCAGAAAAAACAAATGCAATTTATACGTATGACAGCAATCAGAAATCGGAGTCACAACTTATAAAAACAGGGATCCAGTTGACTCCACATTTCGATATCAACAGCGAATTCATTGTATGGGACGAGCTCCGAAAAGATCCGCGCTATAATAAGAGAACATATAGTGTGATTAACTTAATGAACCTGAAAACAGGAAAAATCAAAACACTTACCAAGCAGTCCAGGTATTACTCACCTGTATTTAGCCCCGTAAACGAATCTATTGCATGTATCGAAGTAGATTTATCCAACAGAAGTTATCTCACGATCATAAGCCTTAAAAACGGCTCTGTAATCAAGCGCATAAAAACAGAAGATGATGAGCAACTTCAGCATCCTGCATTTAATACCACAGGAGACAAAATAATTGCGATCCGACTATCCGAAATTGGGACAGCAATATGTGAAATTGACCTCAGAAATGAAAACATCACGAACCTTACTGCTTGGGGTAACCAACAATACGAACGACCTCAATACCTCCCGGGTATGGATATCCTTGTTAAAGCAAACTTCAATGGTATTGATAACATCTACAAGATAGGCCGTCAGTCAGGTGCAAAACAACTCTTGACGAAAGCTCCGTTTGGCGCTTTCAATCCATTTTATGATAGGATCACCAAGCAGCTGCTTTTTAACAATTATCAGTATAACGGCTATAAAATTAGCCAGACAGGAGTAGATACTGTCTTTGAAATCAAACCGGAGACCGATTATTTTTCCCATTATTACGCTGCTGCTTTACACAAAGACAGTATTTTCAACAGTGCCGCGACAGCGCCGGATTCAAGCCAAAAATATACCATTACACCTTACAAAGGGTTCGGCCGCACTTTTAACTTCCATAGTCTTTCACTAAGCAGTAGCAACTTTGAAAGTTTCGACAATTTCAAACCCGGTATTTTTTGGCTTTCAAACAACATTTTAAATACAACCCAAATTGCACTTGGTTATGAATACGATACCGATATCAGAAAGGGTATTTATTCAGCCGAACTCACGTATAATAAATATTTTCCAAAATTCTCCCTACGTTATGAAAACAGGGGCCAGATCGCAGCGGCAACTATCCCCAACAAACCAGACAGCAGCATCAGGTTCGACTGGAGAGAACATTACGTCTCTTCGCAGATTTCCATTCCATTGTCTTTTTATAGGTTTGATTACAATTATTCAACGGGATTCAATTTTGCAACTGCCTATTTGAAACGATACAACTTAAGCCGTAATGACCTCAACAACTTTAACTATGAAACTGCATTTCCGTTGACTTACCAGCTTTATTTCAACCGAAATGCCCGTATGTCAACAATGGACCAATATCCGAGATGGGGACAGAATTTCAGCATAACCTATAGACATACCCCTTTTGAAAACAAAGCTAAAGGGGAAATTCTTTCTGCACGGTCTGTGTTCTATCTCCCAGGATTCATGACTAATCATGGCTTTCAGATCCGTCTAAGCGCACAAGCCGGAACAGGTATCTATGAATACATCAACGATATTCCACTCGTCAGCGGATTTAGTTATTATAAATATGAGAAAGTAAAAAATACATTACTGATCAACTATCGTTTTCCTATCGCCTATCCTGATTTTGGGCTAGGTTCACTAACCTATATAAAACGTATAAAAGGTGGTGTATTTGCAGACTATCAGAATATTCACAAACATAAAGAAGCAGCACCAAAGAGCTTTGGAGGATACTTGTCCTTCGATTTCAATGCTTTTAGGTATCCGCTACCCGATTTTGAGTTCGTTGTGAAAGGAACTTACATCAATGATCAAACGACAACGCAGCGTGTAGTTCCAACAGTAAGTTTAAATTACACATACTAAGGATGAGTAGCCCAATTGAAATTAGCGGCTAATGCATAGTGATCTGACAGCGGTAAGCCCTTGACGTTCGTAAATAGGTTATTTTCTATATTATAATCACGTGCTGCCAAACTTAGATGGCTGTTGCTACGGTAGAGAATCTTGTCTATTGACTCACTTTGGTTGCCAATTGATAACATATGGGGTGGTTTAAATGCATGTTTCGCTTCAGGCACAAGCCCCCCGTTCTGGAGTTCTACCCAACTGTCCACCAATGTGGTTGACTCCATAAAATCATGTAGGTTATCATCACCAAAACTGTAGTGTGCATTAAAATCCCCCATGACAATTAGTGCATTTTCGCCCGAATTCTCACCTATATAATCGCGAAGCTGATTAAGATTGTCTCTTCTCGCACGAGAAGCCCGCCTACTATTCTGCGCGTTTGCATGTACATTATAGACGTCAATCCATAAACCCGAAACGATTTCGACCTTGACTATGGTAAAACCTTTCGGTGTCAGAAAATCAGCTCCAGTACGCTTTTTCCAAGGTACACGCACGACGTCAGACATTGGAAAACGGGACAGGGTATTCAGTCCATCCCCAAAAGGCACTCGTCCTTTTGGTTTGGTACGATAAGGGTGTTGATTCCCACCCCAATAAAGACTATTGTTATAATTGAAATCTTCTTGTACATTCACAATATCGAAAGGATTGATCTTCTTGCCTATTTCAGCAATACTCCTGCTCCTTCCGGTAATCGCAGAGGAAATAAACCCCGGTAATCCCGCCACATTATATGTTAATACTGAAAAAAAGCCCGAACTATCTTTATCTTTTTTGTAATTAGCATCCATCAATAACTACCTATTAAAATCGTACCGTTATAAATTTAATAAATACAGCAAACACTCACTAGTGATGAACAGATATTTAACAGATAATTGATTAAAAAGTGACATTAGTGGGAAATATAACAAGTTGCAAATAGAGGGGCAGGAAAGGCTTTTTCTGATGCTTGGTACTTCCACAAAAGCGGCTGTATTAAAAGCCCATTTCATTAATTTAATTCCAAATAAAACATTGTCATTAAATCATTTTCAACGAAAAAGGATCAAATTCTTACGATTTGATCCTTTTGTACGTTTTTAGCCATATGAAGACTGTGCTCTATTAATTCTGATTTGCACCCACGAATTTTAGTTATAATACAGCGTTTTTCTACGACTTTTAAAGGTATTAATTTTCAAGCGCTTTTACACCTGGAAGAGCCTTTCCCTCCATATATTCTAGCAATGCCCCACCGCCTGTGCTAACATAACTCACATCCTCGGTCATACCAAATTTACTTACCGCAGCAGCAGAATCTCCGCCACCGATTAACGAGAATGCGCCGCTTTGCGTTGCTTCCACAACAGCGTCAGCCACAGCTTTTGTACCTTTTGCAAAAGTATCAAATTCAAAAACTCCCATAGGGCCATTCCAAAGAACGGTTTTTGATTCCTTGATAATAGACGCAAAATTTACAGCAGACTCTTGACCAATATCTAAGCCCTGAAGGTCTGCAGGAATCTGATCATTTGGACCATCATATACATTTGCATCATTAGAAAATGCATCAGCAATCTGTGCATCCGTAGGAATAACCAGGTTTACTCCTTTTTCTTTCGCTTTCTTTACCAATTCATTTGCCAGATCAAGTTTATCGATCTCAACTAATGACCGACCGATCTCTCCACCTCTTGCTTTGATGAAAGTATAAGCCATACCTCCACCGATCAGCAAATTATCGACTTTATCCAATAAAGCTTCGATCAACTGGATTTTATCTGAAACTTTTGCTCCACCCATGATCGCTGTAAAAGGTCGAACAGGATTATTCAAAACTTTCTCTGCATTACCCACCTCAGCCGCCATCAGATAACCGCTATATTTCGCTGATGGAAAAAACTGTGCAATAATCGCTGTCGAAGCATGTGCTCTATGTGCTGTACCAAACGCATCATTTACATAAACATCACCCAATTTGGAAAGTTTCTCAGCAAATTCCACATCACCTTTTTCCTCTTCTTTATAAAAACGTAAGTTCTCAAGTAATAACACTTGGCCGGTTTGCAATGCAGCAGCTTTTTCCACAGCTTCTTTTCCAATGCAATCATTGGCAAATTGAACATCTGTACCTAACACCTTAGAAAGATGGGTAACAATATGTTTTAATGAATACTTATCAGTAGGACCATCTTTCGGTCTTCCTAAATGGGACATCAATATCACACTTCCGCCGTCATTCAAAATTTTCTTTATTGTCGGAGCAGCCCCCTGAATACGATTATCATCCGTAATGTTGAAATTCTCATCCAAAGGAACGTTGAAATCTACGCGAACCAAGGCTTTTTTACCTGCAAAATTTAAATCGTCTACTGTTTTCATCATATAACTTTAATGTTTTAGGATCTGTCGTTTGCCAAACGAACAGCTAAATATAGAAAAAAGGCATTTATTTTCATCAAATAAATGCCTTTTTATCGGATTA
>JAQZAZ010000192.1 GCA_029239355.1 Sphingobacterium sp. | reverse complement strand
TAATTTATACCACTATGAGATGGCAAAAATACAATGGCGAATCCATTCGCTCCACGATTTTCGATGCTGTTGAGGAAGTCATTAAACGAGAAGACGCCTTAGGGAACAAGCTCAAGGTTTATATCGGCACCGATTCCCAAGTCAAAAGAGGAATCATCGACTTCGCCACCGTCATCGTGTTTCTCAGAGAACATAAAGGTGGGTTTATGTTTATCCAACGAGACAAAAGGCATCATCGAATGAGTATCAAAGAACGGATGCTGCTCGAAGTCCAAAAATCCATCGACATCGCCTACCAACTCTGCCCCCTCCTCGAAAAACACAAAGTAGACCTCGAAGTCCACGCCGACATTAACACCAATCCAAATTTTCAGTCAAATGTAGCCCTAAAGGAAGCCATGGGGTATATTATGGGCATGGGATTCGTCTTTAAGGCCAAGCCAGAGTCTTTTGCAAGCACCAATTGTGCCAATAAGCAGGTGCAGTAGCTGACTTTTGGGCAGACTTTGTATATTTAGGTGTAATTTTTAACACACCAAATGCAGGATTTTTTTCAGCAGATTGTCAGTCAATTTGCCCAGACCACTTGGCTCGAATGGTTAGGTACGCTAACTGGCTTCCTTTGTGTATATTTGGCCGCAAAGCAAAATATATGGAACTGGCCCATTAGCATCATCAGCGTGATTTCCTATGCCATTCTTTTTTATGATGCAAGGCTCTACGGCGACACCTTATTGCAGTTTTATTTTCTATTCACGGCAGTTTACGGTTGGTATTACTGGTTTAAGCGAAAGGAGGAGAATAAAAAACCTATCGTTAAAGCCAATAACGTTCAGCTGGTGCTAAGCGTCCTCGCTATTATCTGCTTGACGGGTGCAATTGGCTATCTTCTGGACAGTAAGACAAACTCTGATGTGCCTTATATCGACGCATTTTGCACCGCCGTCAGTTTTATCGCCCAATTTCTAATGACGAGAAAAATCCTCCAAAACTGGCTTCTTTGGCTTTTTGTTGACATCTGCTACATCCCGCTTTATGTACACAAGCAACTTATGTTAACCGCCGTATTGTATTTCGTATTCGCCATTATCGCTTGGAAAGGTTATCGGGATTGGCAAAAAACCTATAAAAATTTTGCGTAATATTGCCTATCAAAAAGATAGATGTGGGAAAAGAGTTAATAAAAATTGCTGTCGTGGGTCCCGAGTCTACAGGAAAGTCAACCATGGCACAGTATCTTGCTAAAAAATTTCAAACCGTATGTGTACCGGAGTATTCACGCTATTATTGTCAAAGCCTCAACAATAGATACACATTGCAGGATGAGGTAAATATGTTTTATGGACAGGTCGCCTTGGAAGAAGCACTCATTCCCTTAGCAAAGGGGAGTATCCTGATCTGTGACACTACTTTTATGACAGTAAAAATTTGGTCTGACCATCTATTCAAACATACCCCAAAAGAAGTCACGGATAAAATACAACAACATCCCTATGATCTCTACTTACTGATGGATATCGACCTTCCCTGGCAAGACGATCCCTTAAGAGATTTTCCGGAGCAACGAGAACACTTTATGGAGGTATGGAAAACGGAATTAAATGCTGTCAATGGTCAATATCGCATTATCTCGGGCGAGGGACAGCAGCGACTGGAAAATGGCTTAGCAGCTGTTAACGATTTTCTGACATTGATTTGAGACAAGCACCTTGACGAGACTGCCTTTTACAACTATATTTGTAATGTAAAGTATTGCATTAGGCCACTGATCAAAATTGAAAGCCTGGCAATACCAGAAGTGAATTAGAATATTAACATTTTTACTTAAGAAATAATGTATCCAGAATATTTAGTAGCTCCAATGCGTCAAGAGTTAGTTGATGCGGGATTCGAAGAATTAAAAACTCCAGAAGCAGTTGACAATGCTATCGCTTCAGAGGGGACAGTTTTTGTTGTTGTAAACTCCGTTTGTGGTTGTGCGGCAGCAAATGCGCGCCCAGCGGCAAAAGCTGCTGTAAAAAATGAAAAACATCCTGCAAAATTGGTTACCGTTTTCGCAGGTATGGAAACTGATGCTGTTAATAAAGCACGTAATTACATGCTGCCTTACCCCCCATCTTCACCTGCAATGGCATTGTTCAAAGATGGTAAGTTGGTACACATGATTGAAAGACATATGATTGAAGGTCGCCCTGCACAAATGATTGCTGACAATTTGGTTGCTGCATTTGACGAGTACTGTTAATCCGTATTTTGATTTTTGAATTAAAAAGGCTGTCCGAGTTATTTGGATAGCCTTTTTTGCGATTAAATAGGCATAACTTCATCTAGCCGCTTTCGCCTTCAATCCTTATAAGCTTCTCCCTTTTATTCGTTCACTTTAGATTTTAGGTGATTAATATTTTAAAGAAAGATTCATCCATGTAAGCGCTTTTTTCTATTTTTAGCATTATGAAATATTTTCCAATTATTCATTTCCTCTTTTGTTTCATCTTCTTCGCTTGTTCTCCGCAGGAGAAAATAGATCTCATTGTGTACAATGCGCAAGTCTACACCGTAGATTCCACATTCAGTACAGCACAAGCATTTGCAGTCAAGGATGGGAAATTTATCTCAATCGGTTCGAACGACGAAATCCAGCGAAAGTACGAGGCCAAGGAAAAAGTAGACGCTGATGGAAAAGCCATTTATCCGGGATTCTACGATGCGCACGCTCATCTATTTGATGAAGCCGAACTCATGGATCAGGTCGACCTCAATGGCGCGGATTCTTTCGAAGAGGTGATTCAACGGGTTAAAAGTTATCAGCAAAAAAATCCCAAGAAAACCTGGCTCATTGGCGGTGGCTGGGACCAAAATCGCTGGAAAGACAAATCCTTTCCTACGAAAGAGTTGCTGGATAGAGCTTTTCCAGACATACCGGTGTATTTAATCCGTGTTGACTATCATGCCGCTGTAGCAAACTCCAAAGCCCTGGAATGGGCTAAATTGAGAAGCATTCCCAATATTCATGGTGGTGTTGTCGGCGGTAGCAACAATATACCGAATGGCCTTCTGATCGACAATGCAATGGACCTGGTCAACAAAGCAATACCTGTCTCTGATGAAAAAGAATATTTGAGAATGCTCAAGCGAACACAAGATTCGCTACTTTCCGTCGGACTTACTTCTATTGTAGATGCAGGCTTATCAAAAGAAAGACTCGATCTCTTAAAAAAATATTATCAGGATGGGGAATTGAAATTTAGGGATTATGCGATGATCCTTGGCAACCCCAAAAATATCTCTTCATCTATTGCAGCGGGTTTTTACGAAACCGACCGTCTTGAAATAAAGTCTTTCAAATTACTGGCAGATGGTGCATTAGGCTCAAGGGGCGCCTGCCTCCTTGCCCATTATCATGATGCACCTACCCATGGATTTCTCTTGCATAGCCCTGCGGAATATGAAGAGATGATCAAACAGATTGCCGCAAGTAATTTCCAGGCGAATACCCATGCGATCGGCGATTCAGCCAATCGGATTATCCTGGATATCTATGGTAAATACCTACAGTCGAATACGGACCGCAGATGGCGCATTGAGCATGCACAGATTATATCGCCGGAGGATTTCGATAAATTCAAAAAATTCCAGATTATTCCTTCTGTACAGCCTACGCACGCCACCTCTGATATGTACTGGGCAAAAGACCGTCTGGGAGCACAACGTATGAAAGGAGCCTATGCATACAAGCACCTCTTAAAAGAATATGGCAAACTCGCTTTGGGGAGTGATTTCCCCGTTGAACATTTCAATCCGCTATATGGTTTTCACGCAGCTGTAGCACGTGTCGATAAAAAAGGCTATCCAGATCAGGGTTTCCAAATGCAGGATGCCATCACTCGAGAAGATGCATTGCGTGGAATGACAATCTGGGCAGCATACTCTTGCTTCCAGGAGAAAAAACGGGGAAGCATAGAAACTGGCAAAGACGCCGATTTTGTAATCCTTGAGCAAGACATTCTCAAAATACCGAATGAACAGCTGCGCAACGTAAAAACCTTACGCACCGTCATTGCCGGGGAAACGGTTTTTAAACGCTAAGGACAGGTTATTTTTACCTGGCAACAATACACAGGTTATCTCCTGCTTGCTTATTCAGATTCAACAAAAAAGTTCAATAAAAAAGCCTGCGTGAGATAATTACGCAGGCTTTTATTATGTTAATATGAAAACAGATCCTGTTTTCTATAAAGTCAAATTATTCAACAACTATTATTGCATATCAAACAAATGCTTTTCAGCATGATAAGACGAACGTACCAACGGCCCAGATTCAACATATTTGAAGCCCATTTCCAAGCCTATTTTTTGATATTTTTCAAATTGAGCAGGTGTAACAAATTCAATAACAGGATGATGTGCTTTTGTAGGCTGCAAATATTGACCAAGCGTCAAAATATGAACCCCTACATTATATAAGTCCTGCATGGCCTCGATTACATCTTCTTCCGTCTCACCAAGGCCCAGCATAATACCCGACTTTGTACGAAGACCTGCTTCCGAAATCCGACGCAAACATTCCAAAGAACGATCATATTTCGCTTGGATACGTACTTCTCTAGTCAGACGACGTACAGTCTCCAAGTTGTGTGATACAACTTCCGGACGAACAGCAATGACGCGATCGAGATTGTCCCACTGGCCTTTAAAATCTGGTAATAGCGTCTCTAAAGTTGTCTCTGGGCTCTCTCTACGGATGGCATTAATTGTTTCCGCCCAAATTGTGGAACCACCATCTTTCAGATCATCACGGTCAACAGAAGTAATGACACAATGTTTTACCTGCATCAGCTTCACTGAATTCGCAACCCTGTTGGGTTCATCCAAATCGACCGCCAAAGGACGACCTGTTGCCACCGCGCAAAACGAACATGAACGTGTACAGATATTCCCTAATATCATAAAGGTCGCTGTTCCAGCCCCCCAACATTCACCCATATTTGGGCAATTTCCACTCTCACAAATCGTATGTAATTTGTGCTCATCTACAAGACTTCTGACATGTCTATACTCTTTACCAACAGGTAATTTGACACGCAACCAATCTGGCTTGCGTTGTGCAGGAGTTGCCGGAATAACTGGAAGTTCAATCATACAACAAAGTTAAGGATTAAAAATGTAATTTCTATCCGGCAATTTGTTGGATTTATATCATAAAAACTTATCGAATGACAGCAATAATAGAATAATGAAACAAAAATTAGGATATTTGCGTTGATTATCTATTGATCTAAATACTTTACTATGCGATTGAGTCAATTCTTATCCCTTTCATTGCTTGGGGCAACTTGCATTTTTAGTGCACAGGCCCAAACGAATTTTGATATCATTCCCAAACCATCCAAGGTGACCTTAGCAACCGGAATATATAACATCCCAGCACAGCTCTCCGTTATTGTTTCCGATGATTTTCAGCCTGCAGCAGAATTGCTTACTGAGCACCCCGCAATCAAAAGCTTAGCCATTGAAGTGCTGAAGAAAAATAAAAAAGCACCAAAAGAAGGTTTTCGTATTATTAAAGCTGTTGATGCAGACAACCTCAGCAAAAATGCCTATTCGATTCAAATTGATGAAAAAGGTCTTCTGCTTAAAGCTTGGGATACGCCACAGGTCATCAATGGGATTTATACTTTGATTCAGTTGGGTTACCTACAGACGGACCCCAGCCAAATAGCATTTGCGACAATCGTTGATGAGCCTCGTTTTTCCTACCGTGGGCTTCATTTGGATGTTTCCCGTCATTTTATGCCACTTTCTTTCGTAAAGAAATATATCGATGTCATGGCCATTTATAAGTTCAATAACTTTCACTGGCACTTGACAGATGGAGCGGGATGGCGACTGGAGATTAAAAAATATCCGGAATTAACACAAAAAGCAGCTTGGCGTACACATGCCCATTGGAAAGATTGGTGGAACAATGGACGTCAATATGTAGAAAAGGGTAATCCAAATGCAAGTGGTGGATTCTATACACAGGAAGAAGCGCGCGAACTAGTCGACTATGCTGCCCGAAAAGGCATCAATGTCATCCCGGAAATAGAAATGCCCGGACACTCAGAAGAGGTATTAGCCGTGTATCCCGAACTCTCCTGTTCAGGGAAACCCTATAGCCAAGGAGAATTTTGCATTGGCAATGAAAAGACTTTTGAGTTTCTAAAAAATGTGCTGGATGAAGTACTCACCATATTCCCTTCCCAATACATCCATATTGGCGGGGACGAAGCCGAAAAGAAACATTGGGAAAAATGTCCAAAAGACCAAGCCCTGATGCAGAAGGAAGGTTTAAAATCAGTAGATGAATTACAAAGTTATGCCATCAAGCAAATGGATTTATACCTGCAATCAAAGGGCCGAAAGCTTATCGGCTGGGATGAAATCTTGCAAGGCGGTCTGACTGAAGGTGCCACGGTCATGAGCTGGCGCGGCGAAGAGGGTGGAATAAATGCGGCAAATGCCGGCCATGATGTCATTATGACTCCCGGTTCACATCTGTATTTTGATTCCTACCAGACAGACCCAAGAACACAACCCGAAGCTATTGGAGGCTATCTAACACTTGATAAAGTCTATTCCTACGACCCAATTCCAGCTGCGATACAGGGTGATAAGGCGAAACATATCCTCGGTGCACAGGCGAATATATGGACAGAATATGTGCCGACGATGGAGCATGTCGAATATATGGTATTTCCGCGCGCATTAGCATTATCCGAAGTCAATTGGACAACGAAAGATGCAAAAAGCTGGGCTGACTTTCAACGAAGATTACAATCACATTATAAATTGCTACAGGAGCTGAATCTGAACTATTATCGTCCATCATTCAATGTTGCTTATACAGCGTCTTATAATGTAATTAAAAATAACAACAAAATTACACTTACAACAGAGCAATTGAAAACGGATCAGATCCGATATACCATCGATGGAAGTGAACCTACGATTCAGTCCACCCCCTATACCGGCCCATTTGAGCTAAGTGCAACAGGACACATCAATGCCGCATATTTTCAGGATTCTATCAAAATCGGTCCTACATTATCATTTAATATTGATATTCACCGCGCTATTGGTAAGAAAGTAACTTACAATACGCAATGGTCTGGATATCCAGCACAAAAAGATTCAACATTGACAAACGGAATTATGGGGGGACTCTCCTACCATGATGGTCAATGGCAGGGTTTTACAAGCCCGATTGATGTGGTAGTCGATTTAGAGAGAAGAGAAGAAATTCATCAGGTTGCCATGAATTTCATGCAAATGATAGGTCCGGGGGTTTACATGCCTGGTGAAATGGAAGTCCTTCTTTCTGATAATGGACGTAGCTTTAGAAAAGTAGGTACAGTTGTAAATGATATATCCGATAAAGAATCCAAATTAACCTTTAAACGATTCGAGCTTAAACTGGATAAAGCACAACAGGCCCGCTACATAAAAATCAAAGCCAGCAATCCGAAAAAAGGATATTTATTTACAGATGAAATTATTGTTTATTAACCGAATAATAGACAATTTACGATAATAGTTGGAGAACCCACTCCTTACGTTTTCCAACTATTATTGCTACTTTCAAGACTACTTTTCCAACAAAGGTCATTTTATTTTGAAATATTATTAAAATAAATACTTCATTTTCAAAATTTAAAATGTAACTTTGCACTCCGACAAAGCAGTCGGAATGACCCTTCCCCATGAGCTATTTTTGATTGTCTT
>JAQZAZ010000191.1 GCA_029239355.1 Sphingobacterium sp. | reverse complement strand
CTATTAAAGAAATAATATTGACTCATTTTGTTTCGTTTATAGTAGAGCAAATAATTATTCAATGAAATCAGATTTAAGAATTAGAAAATGGTGTAGCATTATGTTTGCTACTTTGGGATTTTTTTTGTTGAATTCTTTCAAATTAAACAATGGTCAGCCCGAGCCACCCGATTATCAGATTAAAACTATTGTTATTGATGCCGGGCATGGTGGAAAAGATACTGGAGCTCAGGGCCGTAGATCCCTAGAAAAAAATGTAGCTTTGGATGTAGCACTGAAGCTCGGAAGGCAAATTCAAAAAGATATTCCAGGGGTTAAAATCATCTACACGCGGACGACAGACGAATTTGTGGAACTATACAAGCGTATTCGCTTAGCGAACGCAAATAAGGCGGATCTGTTTATTTCGATTCACTGTAACTCAGGTGGCTCTAGCGCTCATGGAACAGAAAGCTTAGTGTCAGGTTCCCATCGTCTAGGACAGCAGGATGCTGCCGTTCGCGAAAACGCATCACTTTTGCTGGAATCGAATTACAAAGAAAACTATCAGGGATTTGATCCAAAAGATCCCGAAAGTGCAATTATTTTCTCATTGATGAAAAACAGATTCCGCGAAAAAAGTATTCGCTTGGCACAGATGATTGAAGGTGAGTATGTAAAAGCAGGAAGACATAGTCGAGGATTCTGGGAAAAAGGTTTAGCTGTACTTGCTGAAGCAGGTATGCCGGCTGTCCTGACAGAAATTGGATTTATCAGCAATAGAGAAGAAGAAAGTTACCTATTGTCGGATGAAGGACAACAAGAAATTGTTAATAATTTGGTTTCGGCGATTAAAATATATAAAAATTCTGTCGAACGCTAAACAGATTTGCTTTTGCGCTGTTTTAAGCTTATATTAATGACGCACTACAAAATAGATAATTTGTGAAAATATCAAATGAAACCAAAGTCGGCATATTAGCAACAGTTGCAATAGCTCTATTATTTATAGGGTATAGTTTTCTAAAAGGAAACGATGTTTTTAGTAGCGACAATACATTTTATACGACTTATAACACGGTCGATGGATTGACGCCTTCCAAACCTATCCTGGTGAACGGCTATCAAATTGGGCGGGTGTCAAAGATGATTTTACAGCCTGATGGTAAAATAAAAACTGAATTTAAGATTCACTCACACTATAATATTCCCAAAAACACCATTGCACGTATCTCCAGTACCGATTTATTGGGCGGTAAAGCGATTGTCTTTGAGATGGGGAATAGTACGGAAATGGCGAAAGATGGTGACTTCCTCAATTCGGGTATACAGGCAAACATCATGGACAAAGTCGAGCCTATTCAGAAGCGAATTGAAACCATAACCATCAAATTGGATTCTACCTTATCCGTTGTTAATTCGGTATTGGATAAACAATTTCAGGACGATTTTAAGAGCAGTATTCATAGCATATCAACATCGTTAAAGAATGTCGAAGGCATTACAAAAGACGTAGAAGGTTTAGTCGGAAATGAAAAAGGAAGACTGAATAAAATTATGGCTAGCCTGGAGTCGATCACCACCAATTTCTCGCAAAATGGTGAAAAAATAAATTCAATTATGGCTAATCTGAATAATATAACAGATAAAGCAGCACGGTTGGATTTTGAACAGACCATCAACAAGGTGAATGCGGCAATGTCCGATTTTCAGAACATCACGAGCAAGATCAACAGTGGTAAGGGATCAATTGGTTTGTTACTCAATGACGAAGATTTATACAATAACCTGAATAATGCGTCAAAAGAGATGGATAACCTGATGAAAGATGTCAAGGAAAAACCAGGCAAATATATTAAGCTTTCTATTTTTGGAAAAAAAGGAGAGAAGTAGATTTCGATTAGTACATACACATAATACATACAGAAAGCCCGCAAACTGAGGGCTTTTTGTATGATGGCTACTATAGAAGCTGGAATCAATTCGTTCTACTGGTACTTAACTTCGTATCAAGTTGATACCAAGATGGAATGAAATTACCTACATCTCATGCTGCTGGTCAACCTCAAGCGGATAGTAATAATCCCAATATGGAAATATCCGGTTTACTTTACGGTCAGGTATTAACCTAACGAATAACGCCACTCCATGAGTGGCGTTATTCGTTGGTAACTGTAATGTTTTACGTGTGTTTTATTAGTAATGTAGGTCATGATAATCTCACGAACAGATTCTACAGCGATATTATAGCGTTTCTTTGAGCCATGTAAAGAATTCCCTTTGCCAAACCTGTGCGTTCTGTCCGGATAAAACCCAGTGGTTCTCATCCGGAAGATAAACGAGTCGGCTCTTTATCTTTTTTAGTTGCGCTAATTGGAAGGCAGCTAGCCCTTGCCCTACCGGCACACGGTAATCTTTTCCGCCCTGAAAAATTAAAATAGGGGTCTGCCAATTATTTGCTTTTTCAATCGGGTTGAATTCACTATAGGATTTCTCGTTTTTATTATCCCAGTAGGCGCCTCCCAGCTCGTGATTTGCAAAAAATAATTCTTCTGTCGTGCCGTACCAGCTTCTCATATCGAATAAGCCATTGTGGGCAATGAAAGTTTTAAAGCGATTTTGGTGTACCCCTGCTAGTTGATAAACTGAATAGCCTCCATAACTTGCACCAATGGCAGCCCGACGCGCGGTATCTACGTAGCTTTCTTTAGAGATATCATCAATAGCGGCTAAGTAGTCTCGAATTGGCTGACCACCCCAGTCTTGGGAAATCGCTTCATTCCATTTTACTCCCCAACCAGGCATACCTCTGCGATTTGGGGCAATTACAATGTAACCTTGAGATGCGATCAATTGAAGGTTCCAGCGGAAGGAATAAAATTGAGTGAGTGCGGATTGAGGTCCACCTTCACAATACAGTATCGTCGGATATTTTTTTGCGGGATCAAAGTTTGGTGGGTAAATCACCCATGAAAATAAATCGGCGCCATCAGATGCTTTTGTAATACGCCTTTCGATTTTGTTTTCTGCAATTGCCGCGTACTTGCTGTCATTGACTTTTGTGATACCTGCCAAAGATTTACTTTTGAGATCAAAATTGAAAATTTCCGTTGCACGGGTGAATTTTGTCAAGGTCACAATAAGATTATTCCCACTTTGGCCAACGATTCCTGTAATATCATAATCGCCAGTTGAAATTTGTTGAATCTTAGGAAGACTTTTTGATTTTACATTCGCAGGTACTTCCAGTTCAAATAATTGTACGGTACCGTTGGTCGCAGCAGTGAAGTAAATTTTGCGATTGTCGTTGCTCCAAATAAAACTGTTCACTGTGCCATCCCAATGTGCTGTAAGATTTAAACGAATAGCGCTGCTTTTGTCAAACAGGATGATGTCATTTTTATCAGATTCGTACCCATCGGTTTTCATACTGAGCCAAGTCAGGCTTTTTCCATCAGGAGAATAACTGGGGGCGATATCGTAGCCGTTCATCCCCTCGGTAAGATTGGTGGTCATGCCTGATGATAATTCATAGCGATAGATGTCCGTGTTGGTACTCACCGCATAATCTGTCCCGAATTTTTTCTTACAAACGTAAAGTATCGCTTTGCTGTCAGGTGACCAGATGAAATCTTCGGCTCCACCGAAAGGTGCCTGGGGGCTATAGTAAGGTTGATCTTTCAGTAAATCGACTGGATCTCCTATCTTTCCATTTGAATAACTTGCAACGAAAGGGTGGTTAAATTTTCCATCGTTAAATGTGTCCCAATGTCGGTAATCCAAGTTGTCATAAATATAGGCATCTGACTTCGGTAATTCTGGGTACTTATCCGTGCTGTGGTATTTTTTGATTAAAACAGATTGGCTATAAAGAATGTGGGTTCCATCGGGGGAAAATTTGACATTTTCCAATGCCATCTCACCGGATGTCAGTTGGATGGCTGCTCCGTTGTTGAGATTTTTTTTCCACAAATGGCCTTTTAATAAGTAAATTACATCACCATTTTTTTCGATTTGTACAACTGTTTCTCCTCCTTTCTGATCGGTAAATTGTCCGCCAGTTCCATTGGTTAATGAAATCGTATAAAGATTCTTCTCACTTGAATTACTCTCCAAATTGTAATTAGAAACTCCATACAGCAATGTTTTGCCATCTGAAGAAAGTCCTTCTGCTGATACACGCCCAAGATCCCAAAGTGCAGTAGGACTAATGGGGTGTAGTGTTTCGGTAACCATTTTTTCGCCCTTGCTTTCTTGTGCATTGCTGAGGTTGCATGCCATAACCGCTAATGTAAATAGTGTAAGTTTTTTCATCCGCATAAATTTGTTTATTCATTATTTCATTTTCCCTTTAAGGTATTCATGCTGCCTTCGGCGGTTTCAATCGTGATGAAGCTATCAGATTTATTCATCGAGTGTATGTTTTAAGTGGCATTCATGAGCTCGCTTTGCTCGGTTATTCACTCTTCAGTGCGATTGAATAAATCATGATGGTTCATATATATAATGCTGAAAAATATCCCTGCAAGTTACAGATTTTGCGGCTAAAAGCTATCAAATGCGTGAAAATAGCCATCTTATTAGATGAAAAGACGGCCATTTAATCAATGATGTTTATTTTTTGAGTAGGATGTTAGCAATGATCCAGTAGATTAGGAAATGTTGTCTTTTAATGCGCATGATTATTGTCGAATTGATACCAATTGATTTTCGTGGAAACGCGCATCAGGATTGCCAAAATGATAAAAATACCAATTGTTCCAGCAATGAGGGAATAGTCCCTGAGCTGCATCAGCACGTAGATAAATAAGTAAAAAGTACTGAGAATAGATCCAAGTAAAAGGGCGGACTTAAACTCTTTTGTAATCGCTTTTATAAAACTTCCGATCAGCGCTACTGTAGCGATTGATGCGGTTAGATAGGCGAGATTAAACCCAACATGCTCAGATAGGGCAAGTAGCAGGGTGTAGAAGAGAACCATCGCTGCTCCAATCAGAATATATTGAATGATATGTACCCGTTTCTTTTTGATGACCTCGGTGAATAGGAGGGACGTAAAGGTCAGGATGATGACTAAAATACCATATTTAGCAACTCTTGTCGTTTTCTGATAGTTGTTAATATCAGGTAAAAAATGAATGGTAACCATGTCTGTATTGTCCAATAGGTTATTGGCGGAAATCGCTGTAGAAATAGTGGCTTGAGCTGATTTCTGCTCATTGTCCGCCGGTTCATTTTCAAGATTGTTCTCGAACTTATAAATGGGACGTGCATCACCTGTCCATCGCTGTGGCAGTTTTCGGCTGAAAGATGGAATTTCCCAAGATGCCGAAAAATTGGAGGTCGCTGTATTGCGTTTACTCGGTAAAAATGAACCTGTGAAGCTTGGATTAGCCCAGCTACCCGTGGCCTGGATATTTGTCTGGTCACCAAGAGGGAGGAAACTTAGGGATTTGGATCCCTTCAGATTGAGATTTATTTTGAAGTGATTATCCGTTTTACGCGGGTCTAAAGGGATCGCACAGACTAAATTTTGGTTAAATAAATTGAGATGATTAAAATCCTTATCGAAAGTCAAATTATTTCCATTCCAATTTAATGCGGGACGCCTACCTAAGCCTTTAAAATCCTGAATACCGAAAATAAGCTTGCTACCTTTCCAGTCAATTTTCCCATTGGGAATCTCCAGTTTTTCCAGGGATATGGTGTCAAACGAACCTTCTAATGTCATATTGCTATTGTAAACAACAGCATTGTAAATTCCTCTTGAGAGATGCTGTGGTGTAATATCTGATGCGATATTAGATGTTCTGGGCAAGATAAATATCCATTTTATCTCTTCTCTAAGGTTGGAATTTTGAGTTTTTTCGGGAGATAACAAGATTGTCTCGCGGTAAGGGATGGCTAAGATAGGGCTAGAGACGACCTGATCCTTGCCCCAGTTTAATGCAATTTCCCCGGATACTTCGTGCTCTCTGTTTTTCCGTTCTTCAATTAAATCACTTATTAACGAAAGGGGGATGAGCAGTAGTAGGGAAAGAAATAGGATGACAAATAATTTTAGCACCGTAGAATTGGTAACTCTTTCAAACAATGAATTTTGTTCGGGCGCCAACGCGTGGTTAGTCGTATCGTAATTTTCCATGACTTTAGTTGTTTAGATCTACTTGAGTATTTTTACTGTACAATGCGATTTGGAGTTCGGTAAGTTGGTAATGAAGGATCTCTTTGAACTCAATATGATGGAACCTTTGTAGCGATTGCCCTTTGTGAAAGGTTTTCTTGTAATAACCAACATGTTCTGGAAACAATATACCTCCAATAACGATCATTCCAATTAAATACAGACTGAATTTTCCGTTGCCCAATAAAAGGTATTGCATGGCGATTTCATCCTGAATTTCGGTTCCTGTTTCTGTTAAGATGTGGAAAACATCGTGATTTTCTAGCTTAGGCATGACATCAAATCCTTTGGCCGCGTAAAAAAGGCCAAGGCTATGACCGATGCTGCCACTCGGATAGGCCAAAAACTCCTCCTTGCTAATTCCCCACGCTTTTTTGTTCCATTTGAAAATATCTGCATACACTTTGGAGGACCAGTTGTACAGATGGAGCATGAATTTTAATCGAATCTCGTTCATATTTATTGTATTAAAAGTACTTTGATTTTCAAAGTTAATAAGTAAAAAAATTATTTATACTGTTGTTTTATTAAATTTTCTAATGCAATCAAGTGATTTTCAAATGCTTTTAGCCCTTTTTTTGTTCTTTTGTATTTGGTATTGGGCTTACGGTCAATAAAACTTTTTTCTACCACGATATATTCTTCTTTCTCTAATGTTTTAAGGTTAGACGCTAAATTCCCGTCTGTGACATCCAATAATTCTTTGAGTGAATTGAAGTCATATTCTTCATTCGCAGCAAGGACGCTCATAATTTGTAAGCGGACTCTGTTTTCAAATACTTTGTCATATAAAGAAAGATCTAATTTCACGATTCGTACTTTTTGTAAACGATAAAACCATAGATGATATGTAACACCCCAAATCCCAATCCCCATAATATCAGTCCATGGTCTGGAAGAGATACAGCCATTAAACCTAAGCTAATTTCAAGGATGCCTAACCATTTTACCTCCGTAAAGGTATAGATGCTGCCAGCAGCTAAAGCCAGGCCATAGAAAATAAGTAGCATGCCGGCAATAAGGTTATAATAACCTTGCGAAAGTAGGAGTAAAGCTACGATTCCGCCAGTTACTAAAGGTATTGAAACTGCAAATAAAAGAGATTTGCTGGTAATGTTCCAAATAGATTGCTTATTTATCTTTGCTTTCTTGCGTGCCATTAACCATCCGGTCAATAGCGAGAACACTAGGATGAGGATCGCAAGTATGAGAAAGATGTCCACTGTAGTCAGGTCTCCAGGAAGCTGACTGGTCGCGTCCCCAGGGCTTGCTGTAATAAAGTATCCAAGCAAAGTGCCCAATAAAGCATAACAGCCAATGAGTACACCTGACAATCCGCTTATCGAAACAAATTTGGAAGATTTTTCCATCAATGATCTGATCTGTCCAAGCTCTTTAAATAAATCTTTTTGTTCCATAAAAGTACTTTGATATTCAAAGTAAATGAATAATAATGAATTATGCAAGGGGTGGGAAGAATATTGAAAAAAAATAAAAAAAAGAGGAAAAAATACTTGCATGATATAGGTTTCATTTCTATCTTTGTGGCATCAAAAGAAATCCTAATGCGGAAGTGGCGTAATTGGTAGCCGCACCAGACTTAGGATCTGGCGCCGCAAGGCGTGGGGGTTC
>JAQZAZ010000190.1 GCA_029239355.1 Sphingobacterium sp. | reverse complement strand
TATGATGAACAGAAATATTAGAAAAGTGGCAGTTCTCGGTTCGGGTGTTATGGGCTCGCGAATTGCTTGTCATTTTGCTAACATTGGTGTCGAGGTTTTGCTGTTGGATATTGTTCCCCGCGAACTGCTGCCAGCAGAGCAAGCTAAGGGTCTAACGTTAGAGAGTAAAGCCGTTCGGGATCGGATCGTCAACAGTTCGTTAGAGACTGCATTAAAGACAAATCCTTCGCCAATTTACAGCAAATCATTTGTAAAACGTATCAAAACAGGGAATTTTGATGATAACCTCCAAGACATCGCACAAGTGGACTGGATCATCGAAGTCGTTGTGGAGCGCTTAGATATTAAGAAGTCTGTTTTTGATCGTGTTGAACAGTTCCGTAAACCGGGTACATTGATTACTTCCAATACTTCTGGTATTCCTATTCATCTCATGACAGAGGGTCGGAGTGAAGATTTTAAAGATCATTTCTGTGGTACGCACTTTTTCAATCCACCGCGTTATTTGCCATTGTTGGAAGTAATCCCAACATCCCATACTAAGCCAGAAGTTGTTGATTTTATTCTTTATTTTGGTGATAAAATGCTGGGTAAGACAGTTGTTCTGTGTAAGGATACGCCTGCCTTTATCGGTAACCGTATTGGTGTTTACTCGATGCTTGCGGTGACTCATCTGGTAGAACCTTTAGGTCTCACCGTTGAGGAAGTGGACAAATATACCGGCCCGGCCATGGGACATCCAAAATCAGCTACTTTCCGTACAGCGGATGTTGTAGGTCTCGATACGTTGGTTAATGTCGCTAATGGTCTGACGCAGAATGCGCCTGAAGACGAGGCAAAGGGTGTCTTCCAGCTTCCGGCCTTTATCAGTAAGATGGTTGAAAACAAATGGCTTGGTGAAAAAACAAAAAAAGGATTCTATGAAAAGGTAAAAGCTGCTGATGGGAATTCTGAAATCCTTTCTTTGGATCTTAAAACATTAACCTTTGGCGCGCAACAAAAAGTTAAGTCCACAACCTTGGAGGCGACCAAGCCAGTCGAAGATATCCGTAAACGGATGAAAGTCTATGAACAGGGTACAGATAAAGCCGCAGAGCTCTTCCGTGCCATGCATTATCCTTTATTTGAATATGTTTCACGTCGTGTTCCCGAAATTACAGATGATTTCTTCCGTATAGATGATGCCATGCGCGCTGGATTTGGCTGGGAATTAGGGCCATTTGAAGTATGGGATGCTTTGGGGGTACGTGAGACATTGGCGAAGATCAAGGCTGAAGAGAAACGTTTGCCCGGACAAGATGGTGAAGTGGCATCCTGGATACATGAAATGTTGGATTCGGGACATGAATCTTTCTATAAAATAGAAAATGGTGTTCGTCATTATTATGATATCGCTTCCAAATCCTATAAACCGATTCCGGGAACAGAGGATATGATCGTTCTGGATCATATCCGTGAAAGCAAAACAATCTGGAAGAATACGGGCGTTTCAATTATTGATCTCGGTGATGGAATCATCAATTGCGAGTTTCATACCAAGATGAATACGATCGGTGGTGATGTGATTCAGGGATTGAATAAAGCGATAGATCTTGCTGAAAAGGAATACCGAGGATTGGTTGTTTCCAATGATGGGAAGAATTTTTCTGCAGGAGCCAATATCGGAATGATTTTCATGATGGCCGTAGAGCAGGATTTTGATGAGTTAAATATGGCTGTTCGTGCCTTTCAAAACACGTCCATGCGCTTGCGCTATTCGTCCATTCCGGTTGTCGTGGCGCCATTTCAGATGACCTTGGGTGGTGGATGTGAGTTTTCGATGCACGCAGACTTTGTGCAGGCTCACGCTGAAACCTATATGGGATTAGTTGAACTGGGGGTAGGTGTTATCCCCGGTGGAGGCGGTACCAAAGAATTTACATTACGTGCTTCCGAAGAATTTAAAGATGACCAGATCGTTCAGAATACATTAAAGGATAAATTCCTGACCATTGGTCAGGCGAAAGTATCAACCTCCGCTTATGAGGCCTACGAATTGGGCTACTTGCAGAAAGATAAGTTTGCCATCACGATGAACCGTGCGCGTTTACTTGCCGATGCAAAAGCAAAAGCGCTGGAGCTGGCCGATGAAGGTTATGTACAGCCAGCACCGCGCAATGATATCAAAGTGTTGGGCAATCAAGGATTGGGGATCGTATATGTAGGTGCATCTTCGATGCGTGAAGGGAATTATATCTCCGATTATGACCGCAAAATCTCGGAAAAACTGGGTTGGGTGATGTGTGGTGGGAACCTGTCATCGCCAACGGAAGTCTCCGAACAATACTTACTTGATCTTGAGCGCAAGACCTTTCTTGAACTCTGTGCTGAACGTAAAACACTCGAAAGAATTCAGTATATGTTGACAAAAGGAAAGCCTTTACGGAATTAGTATAGACGAAAGTATTTAGTACATAGTATTTAGATATGCATAATTATAAGGAATTAATACTTTGGCAGAAATCTATCACATTGGTATCTGACGTATATAAAGCTACAGCTACTTTTCCAGATCGTGAACGATTTAATCTCATTTCACAAATAAATAGAGCTGCTGTATCTATTCCTTCAAATATTGCTGAGGGTGCAGGAAGAAATTCAGATAAAGAGTTTGTCCAGTTTTTGGCAATAGCACATGCGTCTACATATGAAGTCGAAACACAGTTAATAATATCAAAAAATTTAGGTTATTTATCAGAAGAGGATTTAGAGGGCCTTTTGGAAAAGCTGGAGGAATTGCAGAAAATCAACTACATTTTTCAACAAAAGCTTTTACTCAAGGTCAAAAATCTAACTACTAATATCTAACTACTAATATCTCAAATAATGGAAGCATACATAGTAGCAGGATTTCGTACAGCGGTAGGTAAAGCACCTCGAGGAGGATTTCGCTTTATGCGGGCCGATGATTTAGCATCAGATGTGATTAAACATCTTGTGTCCACTGTGCCAAATTTAAATAAAGATGATATAGATGATGTCATTGTGGGCAATGCGATGCCTGAGGCCGAGCAAGGGCTTAACATGGCACGTTTTATTTCCCTGATGGGTTTAGATACCGATAAAGTGCCTGGGGTTACCGTTAATCGGTATTGTGCATCTGGATTGGAGACGATCGCTACGGCGGTTGCAAAGATCAAGACAGGTATGGCAGATGTTATTATCGCCGGTGGAGTTGAAGTGATGTCCGGAATGCCCTTCGGAGGCTGGAAAATTGTGCCCAATCCTGTTGTTGCCAAAGAGCATCCCGATTGGTATTGGGGTATGGGGCTCACCGCGGAGGCTGTAGCGAAGGACTATAATGTCTCCCGTGAAGATCAAGATGCCTTTGCATTGAAGTCCAATCAAAAGGCTGTTGCCGCTATTCAAAATGGTCATCTTAAAGATGGTATTGTGCCGATTACAGTCAAAGAGAACTATCTGAAAGACGGGAAGATCGCGACTCGGGAATATGTTGTAGATACCGATGAAGGGCCTCGTGCAGATACATCCCTGGAAGCTTTGGGTAAGTTGAAGCCTGTCTTCGCTGCCAATGGTTCGGTAACAGCGGGAAACTCCTCCCAAACATCTGACGGTGCAGCATTTGTGCTGGTGATGTCTGAGGCTAAAGTGAAGGAGTTGGGGATAAAACCCATCGCTAAACTTGTTAGTTTCGCTGTTGCAGGGGTACCACCACGAATCATGGGAATCGGACCAATCTATGCGATACCTAAAGCATTGAAACAAGCAGGACTTAAAAAGGAAGATATTGATTTGTTTGAACTGAATGAAGCTTTTGCTTCACAGTCTTTGGCCGTTATTCGTGAACTGGGACTTGATGAAGAAAAAGTCAATGTTAATGGCGGAGCGATAGCCTTGGGGCATCCGCTTGGCTGTACAGGAGCGAAGCTGACCGTGCAGGTCTTGCATGAACTGAAACGCCGCGGTAAAAAATACGGTATGGTGACGATGTGTGTGGGAACTGGTCAAGGAGCAGCCGGTATCTTTGAACTAGTGGACTAAGGGTCGGACCTAAAAATAACAGTATAAACCATTTTATTTGCTAGTCTCATAGCGGATAAAAGTATTTAAAATATTGTGTAAACCGGAGCGGTAAAAACCGACTCTGGATTGCACCTCAAATCTAAAAAACAATGAGCGAAAATAAAGCAATCAAAGGCGGTGAGTTCGTTATTAGAGAGACTCCCTATACAGCTATTTTTATCCCAGAGGAGTTTGATGAAGAAGCGAAAATGATTCGTCAGACCTGTTTGGATTTCTTGGATACCGAAGTATTAAATAAGCTTGATCGTATTGACGCACAGGAGGAGGGATTGATGCCTAGCTTGATGGATAAAGCTGGCGAGCTGGGTATGCTGGGTGTGTCGATTCCAGAAGAGTATGGTGGGTTTGGCAAAAACTTCAATACGTCAATGCTTGTAGCGGAGGCCGTGGGTGGAGGTTTTTCTTTTGCCGTCGCCTTGTCTGCACATACAGGTATTGGTACCTTACCAATCCTTTATTATGGTAATGCGGAGCAGAAAACGAAGTATATTCCTAAACTCGCAACTGGCGAATGGAAGGCTTCCTACTGTTTGACAGAACCAAATGCCGGATCAGATGCCAATTCAGGCCGCACTTCCGCAAAACTAAATGCTGAAGGAACCCATTATCTGATCAACGGTCAAAAAATGTGGATTACCAATGGTGGATTTGCAGATATCTTTATTGTATTTGCAAAAATCGAGGACGATAAAAACCTGACCGCATTTATTGTCGAAAAAGATTTTGGCGGGATCACCATGAATCCCGAAGAACATAAATTGGGGATCAAAGGATCCTCCACACGTCAGATTTTCTTTAATGACTGCCCCGTGCCTGTTGAAAACATGCTTTCAGAGCGTGAAAACGGATTTAAGATTGCCGTAAACATCCTGAATATCGGACGGATCAAGTTGGGTGCTGCGACCAACGGTTCAGCTCGTATGGTGATCAATCACGCGGTTCAATATGCCAATGAGCGTGTGCAGTTTAACTTACCGATTTCTAAATTTGGTGCCATTCGATACAAACTGGCTGAAATGGCGACACGTTTATTTGCTGTGGAATCAGCATCCTATCGTGCAGGTCAAAATATTGATGATGCCTACGATGCATTGATTGCAGGCGGTATGGACGAAGCAAAGGCCAAATTGAAATCCGTTGAACAATTTGCGATCGAGTGTGCCATTATCAAAGTATGGTGTTCAGAGATGTTAGATTATGTGGTGGATGAAGGTGTGCAGATCTATGGTGGAATGGGTTATTCAGCTGATGCACCGATGGAGCGCGCTTATCGCGATTCACGTATCAACCGGATCTTCGAGGGTACCAATGAGGTGAATAGACTGCTGGTGGTAGATATGTTGTTAAAACGTGCAATGAAAGGTGAGCTGGATCTGATGGGGCCAGCGCAGGCAGTGGCAAGTGAGCTGTTGGCTATTCCTGACTTCGGCGAGGAAGATGATGCGCCATTTGCAGCAGAGAAGAAAATTATCGCCAATCTCAAGAAAGCAGGCTTGCTCATTGCTGGAGCTGCGGTTCAGAAGTTGATGATGTCACTTTCAAAAGAGGAAGAGATTCTGATGAATATCGCTGATATTATCGGTTACGTATACATCGCGGAATCTGTCCTTTTACGTGCAGAAAAGCTTGTGCATACCGGTTCTGAAAAGGCCGAGTACGCGACAGATATGGCAAAGATCTATTTGTATGGTGCGATTGACAAGATTAATGCTGCAGGTAAGGAAGCTTTGTATTCCTTTGGCGAAGGCGATGAACTGAATATGATGCTTGTTGGATTACGCAGGTTCACAAAAGCACAGCCATTTAACATCAAGGAAGCGCGCCAACGGATTGCCAAAAAATTAATAGAGGAAAATAAATATTGTTTTTGATTGATAATGATTATTGGTTTTGGTTGTAGGCCGGAGAGAAATCTTCGGCCATTTTTGTGTTACAATAACCAAAAGTATCCGCAATTATATTAAATTTAGTTTTTTAATACTAACCATAATATGGCATCGTCAAGATCATTTGCATTTACAGAAGACTGGGTAGTCGTCATTTTGGGACTGGCCACCATTTTTTTAGCACTTTCCGGCATTGTTGCGCCAGTACCTAATTTCTCATGGGCTAATATTTCAGAACTGACCTCCACGATTTTTGATCCGGCCAATCTCAGCAAGATTTTTCAGCAGTTTATCGTTGTCTTTGTGACGGGTATTCTGGGTGCATTTTTGCTCGGTAAATCCGTCAAACATCTGCTGGTCGTATTTCCAGTAGTATTTATTCTAACAATACTTGCACTGATATTAGCTGGTAACTCGACAGTAAAAGAATATAATCTCGAGGCGGTTATTTTTAGTTTGATCATTGGTTTAATTATCAGTAATTGCTTTAAGCTACCCTCCTGGTTTAAAGACGCGCTGAGCACAGAGTTGTACGTTAAGATCGGATTAATTTTATTGGGTACTACAGTGATCTTTGGGGATATCCTAAAGGCAGGTTCGCTGGGCCTTATTCAGGCTTTAGCAGTTGTGTTATCGGTATGGTATTTTGCTTTTTGGATCTGTAAAAAATTGAAGATAGACAAAGAGATGTCCCTGATGCTATCTAGTGCCGTTTCGATTTGCGGTGTTTCTGCCGCTATAGCTACTTCCGGAGCAATTAAAGGTGATAGTAAAAAACTCTCTTATGTGATTTCCCTAGTCTTGATCACTGCAATCCCGATGATGATCTTTATGCCCTATATGGCTGAATGGATGGGCTTGTCGCAAGAGGTGACCGGCGCATGGCTAGGAGGGAGTATTGATACAACAGGCGCTGTTGTTGCTTCAGGTTCCCTTGTTGGAGAGGAAGCGTTAAAGATCAGTACAATTGTCAAATTCTCACAAAATGTGTTGCTGGGACTTGCGGCATTTGCAATCAGTATCTATTGGACCTATGCAAAATCTGTAGATGATGAAACAAAACGGGATAAACCTACACTGAAAATTATCTGGGAACGCTTTCCAAAATTTGTACTGGGCTTTGTATTTGCATCACTATTATTTTCCTTTGTAATTTCCCCAGATAAAGTAGATGCTGTCAAGGGAAGTCTCAAGAACCTGCAGGGACTGTGGTTTACCTTGGCGTTTACCTCGATTGGTCTGGAAACCAATTTTAAAGATCTCTTTGTACAGGACAACAAGAAACCACTTTACGCATTTTTGATCGCGCAAACCTTTAATGTCGTAGTGACTTTGCTGATTGCGCTGGTGCTGTTCCGGTAAGTTTGGTACCATATAATGGATTATTATCCATTGAAAATATTATTTAAACGAAGTCCACCATTCCGGTGGACTTTTTGTTTTATGCACTTTTTAAAACAAGACTGGCAGTCATGTCGAACTGCATGCAAGAAAACAGATATTCCTTTCTTTTGCTAAAAATATTTTTGATTTCTGGATAGGAAAATACGGACACATCAAAAAGCAGTAAGCGTTACCAACAGTTATCAGCAGGGAATATTTCAAGTGTGCGGAAAATAGCGATTGTCTAGCTGATTTATATATTATCCTTTTTTTCTGTCTAATAGACTGTAAGGTAATCACTTAATGTTATTTAAAAAAAATATTTATAAAATCTATCAAATTAGTAGTCTTTTAAAAAATATTTCTATATTTGTACTGTTATCCTGATTTACAGTGAGTCATGAAGGAGTAGCTGAAAAAAAATGAATATACTTAATTATGGAAGAATGAAACAAGATTACTTTTTAAAAACAAGCTTACAGGTT
>JAQZAZ010000189.1 GCA_029239355.1 Sphingobacterium sp. | reverse complement strand
GGGATTTGACAAAATACATAACCGATAAATGAAGTTCAAATCTATAAAAATTGTATGGTTCTACATATGAACATGAAAAGATTTTATTATTCTGCAGTAATATTTACTGGTTTTTTTCTGGGAACAAACAACCTAATCCAAGCCCAGCAAGTCGTTGGAGTAGCAGAGGCTATACGCATGACATTGGAACGTAATGTCCAAATAAAACAAGCCGAACTGAGTAAAGATCTCGCCGCTCAGGACTTGTTTCAAGCAAAAAGTAATTTATTGCCAGACTTAAGTGCTTCAGTCGATCAAAGTTTCCGGTATGGCTTTGGCTTCGATATGACCTCTGGACGAATTGTTAATAATGCCTGGACTAGAGGTACTACTGGATCGGTTGGATCTAGCGTGAATATATTTCAAGGTTTTCAACAAGTAAATCAAATAAAGGCTAATAAATTACAGTTGGAGTCTGCTGCCACACAAGTGGATAAGATTAAAAATGATCTTGTTTTAAATGTTTTGGTGAATTATTTAGAAGCCATTACAAATCATGAATTGATGGTGGCTAGTGAAGATCAGATTGCCTTATCGAAACAGCAATTTTCATTAGATTCCATTCAATTTTCTGTTGGAAATAAGACTATAGCTGATCTCGCGAAATCCAAGAATCAGGTCGCTTCAAACGAATTGAACAAGGTAAATTTGAAGAATTCATATGAAATGTCTTTGTTAACTTTGAAACAATTGATGGAAATGCCTTCTGAAACTGTGATTTCTCTCGAACGTCCGAGTTTGGAATCTGTCTTGGTAAGTGCAGAAGATAAGAACGCCATAGATGTATACCAAAAGGCTTTAGTAAGACAACCAGATATTCGTAAATCCGCATTGGATAGGGAAGTCGCATTAAAACAAATAGACGTTGCCAAGGGCGGGTATTACCCAACGCTCAATTTGAATGTAAGCTATGGTACGAATTATTCTTCGGCAACAACTAGGCAACGTGATCCTTTAGATATTACATCGGTATATCGTGTACCTTTTAGGCAACAGGTGTCGGACAATAAATCTTTTTTTACAGGTTTATCACTTGCTATCCCAATTTTTTCCAAGAACCAAAACAAGGTGAATGTCGCAAAAGCTAAGATTGGTCTAAAACAGGCTGAGGCTAATGAACAATTGGCAAAAAATAATTTAAATAAGGCAGTTAACCAAGCCGTGTTAGACGTAAGTGCTGCCAAACAAAGCTACACCTCTGCAATCACTGCTTTCGAAAGTGCCGAAACAGCTTACAAAGCAACCAAGGAACGGTACGATATCGGAATGGCAAATTCTCTGGAGCTATTTACTGCACAGACTGAACGGAATAAAGCTGAATTTGATCTTATTCAAGCAAAATATAATGTAATATTCAAATCCAAGATTATTGATTATTATTTAGGAAATCCAATTCAATTCGACAACAATTAACCTATTTGATTAACAAAGACAATGGCAAAGAAAAAACGTAGTATAGTAAGAATTCTATTAATTGTAGTAGCTCTCTTGGCAATTTTTGTTTTTATTGGCTTTAAGGCCGGGTGGTTTGGAAAAGGAGATATTACCAAAGTTGCTGTAGATGTTGTGAAAGAAATGGATGTAGATGAACTGGTATCTGCCAGTGGAAAAATACAACCGGAAATAGAAGTTAAACTAAGTTCTGAAGTTTCAGGTGAGGTTGTTGAACTCAACATCAAAGAAGGTGATTTTGTGAAAAAAGGACAGATACTTTGTCGGATCAAACCTGACATCTTGCAATCTGGTTACGATCGCTCTGTCGCAGCAATGAATTCACAACGTGCTAATCTGGCTGCTGCACAATCACAGCTAAAACAACAGGAAGAAAATTTTAAAAATGTGGCGGCAACTTACAAGAGAAACCAGGAGCTTTTTGAAAAAAGAGTTATTTCGGCGGCTGAAATGGATAAGAGTTCTTCGGAATACTTTTCGACCCTGGCAGCTATCCAGGCGCAAAGAGAAACCGTGCGGTCAACAAGATACGGTATCGATCAGTCTCAAGCTTCTGTCAAGGAGGCACAAGATAACCTCAACAGAACAACCATTTATGCTCCGACAGATGGAATTATTTCGCTACTTTCCATTGAGCAGGGCGAGCGTGTGGTAGGAACTGCGCAAATGGCTGGTACTGAAATAATGCGTATTGCGAATATGTCGTCAATGGAGGTAAATGTCGATGTCAATGAGAACGATATCAATAATGTTAAAGTCGGAAATCAAGCAGAGATTGAAGTTGATGCTTTTCAAGATAGAAAATTTAAAGGTATCGTCACCGAAATAGCAAGTTCGTCCAAAAATATCGCAACGACAACTGCGGCGACATCCTCAACTGATCAAGTAACAAATTTTAATGTCAAGGTACGTATCAGCGCAGAATCTTACCAGGATCTTATTAAAGAAAATGTAGCTTCTCCTTTCAAACCAGGATTATCTGCAACTGTACAGATTTTCACGAAACATGATAGAGGTCTGGTAGTACCGATACAATCCGTTACTGTAAGATCCGATGATAAAGACTCTACTAATACAAATAAAAAAATACAGGAGTACGTATTTATCTTAAGCGGTGATGCTGTCAAGCAGGTTCCGATTAAAACTGGTATTCAAGATGATAAAAATATTATTATCCTTTCAGGTCTAAAAAAAGGAGATCAGGTTGTTTCCAGGCCATTTGATGCCATTTCCAAAACTTTGAAGGAAGGCAGTAAAGTGGAAAAAGTAGATAAATCGGTACTATAAAATTATAGTAGTATCAATATTTAACAAAAGGAAGGTGTTTTTTTAATACCTTCCTTTTTATTTTCCTTCTAATTGATTAAATTTATATAACCCAACCCTTAGCAGCTTATGAAAAGGTTATTGACTTATTTTAAATTTAATAAAACAGAGCAAAATGGGTTCTTTGCTATATTAGTGATAATCATTTTATTTAGTATCGTGTATTCCTTATTGAATAGGGGAAGTAAACAGGAATCGATTACGCATCATGCTCGAGTTTTTGAACAGTCATTTCATGATTCCACTGATGTTGTTGATTATCCAAATAAGAAATTTTCCGCTATTGATATTCACTTGAAAAAGAATACAATTTCAAAGAATTCGGATGAAACCCAAAGCAAAGGTGATGTAAAACTATTTTATTTCGATCCTAATAATTTATCACAGGATGATTGGCGCAAGCTTGGGCTCTCAGATAAGCAAATTGCGGTCATTAAGAACTACGAGAAAAAAGGCGGCCGATTTAAAGATAAAAGTGATGTTAGGAAAATGTATTCCATCAATGAGAAATTATATAAAAGACTCGAACCATTTATCCGTATAAAGAAGGAACCCACAACTGGAAGTACAACAAATAAACCTAACTTATTTTATGATAAATTCGAAACTGATAAGGCCGAACTTATCGATATTAACACCTGTGATACAACGGCATTGATGAGTTTGAAGGGGATCGGTACAGTTCTTTCTAAACGTATACTGAAATATAAAGATGTACTTGGTGGGTTCTATCGAATAGAACAATTAAAAGAGGTGTATGGCATTACTTCCGAAACCTACGATTTGATAAAAGACCATATTACTATTTCTAATTTAGAAGGGCTTAAAAAAATCGATATTAACCAGATTGATGCCATTTCATTGGGTAAACATCCGTATCTTAGCCCAAAGGACGCGAAGTTAATCGTTAATTACCGAGAGCAACATGGCAATTATACTAATATAGAGGATTTTACCAAGATAGGTACACTTTCAGATCTTGCTATTGCTAAAATCGCGCCGTATTTAATATTTGAGAATGATTCAAGATAAATTGAAATTGGAAATCCGGGATATTATGGATTTTCCAAAACCGGGTATTGTCTTTAAAGATATTACCCCCTTGTTGAAAGATGCTGAGTTATGCAATGAGATGATCGATGCGATTATTGATCAACTTCAGGGAATTGAAATTGATGCTATTGCGGGTATTGAAAGCCGCGGATTTCTTTTCGGATTTTTACTTGCCAACAGGTTAGGTCTGCCCTTTATCCCTATACGTAAGCAAGGGAAATTACCATTTAAAACAATTGCTGAATCTTATGCATTGGAATATGGTCAGGCAACAATAGAGATTCATGAAGATGCTTTTGAAAAAGGAAGCCGTATTTTGATACATGACGATCTTTTAGCGACAGGTGGGACTGTTGTGGCTGCAAGTAAACTGATTGAAAAATTGGGTGGAGTGATCGCTGCTTATAGTTTTATTATTTCATTGGACTTTCTCAAAGCAAAAGGCAGATTGTCCCGCTTTAGCGATACAATCTGCTCGTTGGTGAGCTATTAATAGAAAATTTAGATGTTGATTTAGACGATATCTCATGATACTCTTTGCAAATGCTAAAATAAATATCGGTCTGCAAGTTACAGCCAGGCGAACGGATGGCTACCATGAATTAAATAGCATATTCTACCCACTAGCAATCTATGATATTATAGAGCTATTAGAGACAAATGCTGAAACATCTTCGCTAACTATTCGAGGTGAATCTGTACCCGGAAATATGGTAGATAATCTCTGCATGAAGGCCTATGCGCTGTTAAAAGAAGAATTTGATATTCCATCTGTTACGATTGATTTAATCAAACAGATTCCGATTGGAGCTGGGCTGGGAGGAGGGTCGGCGGATGCCTCTTTCGTGTTGAAAGGACTCAATGAATTGTTTAAACTAAATTTGACAAACTTACAATTGAAAAAGTATGCCGGACAATTGGGGGCAGATTGTCCGTTTTTCATCGATAATATGCCGGTGTTTGCCACTGGGATCGGGACAGATTTTAAAGAGATTTCGCTCGACTTACATGAGTATTATATGGTTGTTATTATGCCAAATATTCATGTTTCCACAGCTGAGGCATATAGTGGAGTGAAGCCGACTCCTTCAGAGGTCAATCTCGAGGAAGCAATCCGATTGCCTATTCAGGAATGGAAATTCCATATTCGAAATGATTTTGAAGATCGTATTTTTGATACTTATCCGGTATTGAAAGAAATCAAGGAAAGATTATATCATAAGGGGGCGATATATGCCTCTATGTCTGGATCTGGCGCTGCTGTCTATGGTTTTTTCTGGGAAAAGATGGATTTAAGTGAGTTTTCCAAGTATGGTAAGATCTATTATCCTGTTGTGTTAAAAAAATAATACAAGATTATATGAATAAGATAGGCATACATGATAATATATATGCCTATTTTTTTTCGCTAGTTGTATTAATGTTCTTCCTCCACTTTATAGTCTATTAGTTCCCGGGCTTCATTAAGTACTTTCACTTTTCGTTCGTTGTCAAGTTCAAGGATATCCAATTTCTCAGGATTGTTTACAATATCCTTTACCAAGATCAATTGATTTTTTAATAGCTGTTGTTCTTCCAAATCCGAGAGTGTGGTTAAACAAGTGACAGGGTAGAATACGGCTTTATCGACTCTTCTTTTTATGCTATTTTCTTGAGGGTAGTCCCAAGAGAGTAGATTGATGTCATAATAATTTGCAAAGTCTATTGAATCCTTCGTGAAGTATGCATTGGTAATTAGCCAACCCTCCTGAAATTGTAATGTTTTATTGAAAAAATCGTAATCAATTCCACTAATATCTTTGAATCTTGAGAGATAATACATAGGGGTAGTAACCGAAATTTTAGCGTCAATGTCATTTCTAAATTTGCATTCTGCTGTCATCAACTTACCGTCTTTATATGCGACGACATCCAATTCATGAGAAACTGCATGGCCCTGTACCGTTTGTCCCGTTATACTTTCATAACCGATCGACCGAAGCAAATGTGCAATATATTTTTCGAAGTAGAAACCCTCTGGTCCTAAATCACGTAACGCTTTCTTTAAGCTATAGCGCGCGGCAAAAGAGTTCCGAACAGTTTTTAGTTTATCGAAAGCGAGTTGATACAATTCCCTAGTTGAAATACCGTCATACATCTCATTGACGACACTGTTATACACGTGATTCACTTGATCGTTATTTGCTCCCGAACGGGAAAGAGAATGCCGTAAAGCTTCGCCGTTAAAAGGTACCAATTCACCTGAATATTTTTTGACTTGCATGAATATTTAATTTTATATATATACGAATATAGAGATGTGATTTGAGAAATCGTATAAAACTATTATTCTATTTCTAAACTTTTTTGGACCATAATTTGTTTATCTAATGAAATACTTAAATACAGATAATTATGAGTAACCTATTGACATTTGCATTTGACAAGATTAAGGCTAAGGTAAAGGACGATTGTATCGAAGAGAATATCGGTACATCCGAACGTGTGCTATCTGTAATCGCAGGCGGCTTTATTTTAGGTCTAGGTGTGAAGAAGATTCTTAAATCGCCACTGACAGGGCTTTCAGGCTTGACCCTTGGAGGAACTCTAATTTATCGAGGCGTAACAGGGCATTGTGATGTAAAAAAGATACTGGAAAATAAGAACGTTGAAAAAATCGAAGTCATCGAACATCGTTATTTTGTCAAATAGTAATTTTAGCAATTTGATTGGCTATTTCTCTGTCAATATATAATTGCACTTATTGAGTGTTCCATAGGGCGTCGCTATTAATACAATAAAAGGTGGCCCTTAAAATATTCTAAACGCAGGATGCCGAAAAGATTATTTTTCGGCATCCTGCGTTTAGAATATTAACAATATAATTAGTTTATACATTAAAACGGAAATGCATAATGTCCCCATCCTGTACAATATAAGTTTTCCCTTCTACGGATAATTTCCCTGCCTCCTTTACCGCATTTTCTGAGCCTAGATTAACAAAGTCATCATACTTGATCACTTCAGCTCGGATAAATCCTTTTTCAAAATCGGTGTGGATAACACCAGCAGCTTGCGGTGCAGTGAAGCCATTTTCGATCGTCCAGGCACGTACTTCTTGGACACCAGCTGTAAAATAAGTCGCTAGGTTTAATAAAGAATATGCTGCCCTAATCAATTTATGGACGCCCGATTCTTCCAAACCTAGATCATCCAAAAACATTTTGCGCTCTTCGTAGCTTTCTAATTGCGCAATTTCAGATTCAATTTGGGCTGATATAATCAATACTTCAGCTTTTTCATCTTTTACTGCTTCCTTGACGCGTTCTACATAAGCATTACCTGTGTTAACGGAACCTTCGTCTACATTACATACGTAAAGTACTGGTTTTGCTGTTAATAAAGCCAGGTCTTGAATAAATTCAAAATCTTCAGTTTCGATAGGAGCTGTCCGAGCTGATTTGCCTGCTTCCAGATGTTCTTTGACTACAGATAGGATATCGAAAGTCCTTTTAGCGTCTTTATCGCCACCTGTTTTTGCCATTTTTTCGACTTTCTGAATACGTTTTACAACAGTGTCCAAATCCTTAAGTTGTAATTCTGTATCGATGATCTCTTTATCTCGGATTGGGTCTACTGAACCATCCACGTGGATGACATTACCATCATCAAAACATCTTAAGACGTGGATGATCGCATTTGTAGTACGAATATTTCCCAGAAACTGGTTGCCCAATCCTTCTCCTTTTGATGCTCCTTTCACCAATCCGGCAATATCTACGATTTCAATGGTATTCGGAACGATACGTTGCGGATTGACTAATTCAGCTAATTTATTTAGACGGGCATCCGGTACGGTAATTACCCCAACATTTGGTTCAATTGTACAAAATGGAAAGTTTGCTGCCTGCGCTTTCGCATTCGACAGACAGTTAAATAATGTTGATTTACCAACGTTTGGTAAACCTACGATACCGCATTGTAAAGCCATATATAGTGCAAATTTTTGA
>JAQZAZ010000188.1 GCA_029239355.1 Sphingobacterium sp. | reverse complement strand
GATTGAAAAGATCACAGTATTGATTTCTCAAAATCCTTATATTTTCCCTAAATCTGAGAGTCAAAATATCTATAAAGCAGTTATTCTGAAATTTAATACGATGTATTATCGTGTGCAAAATGATAACGTAGAGATTATTTCGTTCTTTTCAAATAGACAAAGCTTGACAAGAAGAAAGATATAGTGGTTATACCCAATAAGTGCCACCTAACTTATATTACTTTTTTTTAAATCCTAATTCGACTTTTATTTCCGGCGGAAATGTTTTTCTTTAAAAAATTCCAAAGAAATGGAATTTCCTGCATTGAATTGATCCGTACTTTTTTCGATATGCTTTGGAATACGAATTCCCTTAGATTCGAAAGGCTCCTTTAAAGCTTTAAAAATTGCTTTGACCGTTTCGGGGTATACCTGAGATTCAGTATGTGTTGTAGAAGTTCCCATAATGATAATATTGACTTTAACAAAGCGGCCGAAATTATTGATCTCTTCTTTTCTGTTTATCATACAATTACAAAATATTTTATTTGAAAATTTTATATATGTATAGATTATCTTTATTTTTGTTTTGAAATATCAACTAATGGTGAGCCTCATGCTTCGTAGTTCGGGCCAACCTAGTGACGTTTCGAACGAGCGATAAAATTATAAACCAATATAAATTTTTAAGATTATGGATCATATACATGGAAGTGTAGGGGCTATTTATCATGGGTCTGTTAATAGAAGCCAAAATCAGACAACCACCACAAATCATATCCATCTCCATCCTGGAGAGCGAAGCGGTGAATTTGAAAGATGGATGCGCGAGATAGGAGGGCTGCTCCAGATCGATCGGGAGTATTTAGCGTTAAAACCGCTTTTAGATCTTATTGTTGCGGTTGTGGAGCCAAATCGGATTTTCTTGATACCACACCCTGCTATTGAAAAATACCAAGTTAAGCCCTATGTAGAGATTATTTTGATACTTGATGGTCGGGAATATGATGTAGATCGGAATGAACCGATCGTAAAAAGTATTCTTGAGCTTGCATGCATAAAACAGAGTACTGTTGTGTTTAATATTCATTCGGGAGATCAATGGGAAGCAGAAATGGAAGATGGATACTTTTACAATGTTGCGCACTGTCGATCTAAATTTCTGGTGTTTTCGGGAAGTCCATATCGTTTGGCAGAACCGAAAGCTGATTCTCTAAAAAGTTTTCAAGATAATTTTTCGTCTAAATTCAATAACCAGATTAGGATAACAGAACATTTTTTAGAGAGGTGTAAGACACTACTTTGTGAAGGAGATATTGTTCCAGATCTAGCCTATACTCTTTTTTCGTCATGCTTAAAACAAATCTACCGTACGGTCATTGGAGCCCTATCATTCGATATTCCGAGTTTGAACAGGTCGTCTAAAAAGCTCGAAGAAATGGCTGCTAAAGTGCTACCAAAACTGCGGGGACAACTAAGTAAAAATGCTGATGTTTATCTGAATTTTGGAGGAGATTATTTGGAAGCTCGTGATGGAGAAATAATCGGAATGGAACACTACGTTTCTTACGTCACAGAGCTTGAATGTTTATTGGACATTGCTAAGATATCCTTCGCGCAGAAGATGGTAGTATTATTTGGTTCTAATGAAATAGTATAATAGAGATTAAAACAATTATGGAAGCAAAATATCACACTAAATATACAGAGGAGGGAAATCATATCATCGAAAGCCAACAATCAGAATTAAAAAAGCTTTTTAAAAAAAATAAGTTGTGGAAACTGAAACAGAACCTGGATGAAATGACGAGGATATACTGAGTTTAGAATAAACGGAGAAAGATTATTCTAAACTCATAAAGCGACCCAGATTCTTAGTGAATTACGGATGGGACTTGGTTTTTCAAGACCATAAATATCAGATCCGGTTTGAGCAGTATCAAAATTGAATGAGCTTCCAGTCATTGAGTTTCAGTTGCAGAGCCACAACCGTTTTATTGCGATGGAATATATGGATGCTATACCCGCACCGGGTGATTTGATTGTAGCACCGCGGTCGATTCTGTTTTTTGAAGAAATCGATATCTAAAGTTTACACACGTTAAATAACGCCTTTGGATTGTGCTTTTCAGCGGAGGAATTCTTTATTGGAAAATATGTGACGGAGGAGCGGGAAATAAGTCTGGTATTAAACGCGTGGAAAAAAGTCGACTTTATATTGTCTGAGAAAGGGAATTTTTGGAAATTGTATGGTAAATTCGAACGAATATAGGCAATTACCCAGATCTATGTTTTTGTTACAATCTTATTTTTACACGGTGGTAATTTCCGACGTTTAAATGCAAATGGAACAGTCAAATTGAAGATTTTCACAATTTACTTGTTTTTTATGAAAAAAAATATTTGGATTATGAATTAAAATAATTCAATTTTAAGTTGGTAAATAATTTTAATTTATTATAAACTTATTCATTTCATGAAACCTTCATAATTTATTCAATCCTTTTGGAGTGAATAAATCTGATCGCTTCGTCACAATTTAAAAAACAAATTTATACAGATGAAAAAAATGGCATTATCTGCGGCAATTGCTGCACTTTTCTTTGCTTCTTGCAATAATGCAGACAGCAAAAAAGTAGAAACAAAAGATACAGTCACAACGACTGATACACAAGGTGGTGTGGCGCAAACAACAACTACGGAAACAACAACAACGACAGCAGTTCCAAAATTTAGTTCTCCAGAAGCGCAACAGTTGGCAGACGATTACACAAAATATGTAAATGAGTATGTGGCTGCAGCAAAAAGTGGAGATGCAACCAAACTGCAGGAATTGGTTGGAAAACAACAAGAATGGGCTACGAAAACAGCTACAGCTGCTTCTAAATTAACACCGGAAGATGCCAAGTTATGGTCAGAGTATGCTCAAAAGTTGGCAGCAGAGTTAACTGCTAATGCAACTAAATAATTTAGATATAAAGATATTTAAAAGAAAGTAGGGCAACAAGAGATGTCCTACTTTCTTTAAATCTTTGAATCAGAACGGTAGATCGTCTTCTTCCTCTTCAGGTAATGCTGGGACATCATCTTTTGATCCACTTGGATCTGATAGAATCAAAAAGCTTTCGACTTTAATTTCCGTAATATATCTTTTCACGCCGTCAACACTTTCGTAGTTGCGATAGGTGAGTTTTCCTTCGACCATCAACTTGGTTCCGCGGCTGCATTTCTTTTCAATGGTATTGTTTTGGTTTCCCCAAACGACAAGTGTATGCCATTGCACTTCTTCAACCCATTCACCAGCCTTGTTTTTGAAAAGATCATTTGTAGCAAGACGTAAAACAGAATAGCTTGTTCCTGTTGACGTAGTTTTGATGACCGGATCATTCCCTAAATGACCGATTAATTGTACTTTGTTTCGTAATGTACTCATTTGTGTAATTTTTAAATGTTTCTAATAATTCTTATTTTAGTCATTGGTCGTAGCCCTTAATCGCGTTGAATGACCTTGAACAAAGATGAAAGGGAGATGAGATTATAATCGTCTGTTTACCATTTGTATTCGACTATAGTCGGTTGTAACCGTTTGTTGTCGCTTAACTTAGATTAAACACCATGGAAAAAGTCTGTTTGGAATGTGGACAAAATATACGGGGAAGATCGGATAAGCGTTTTTGTGACGATTCTTGTCGAAATGCTTATAACAATAAACTGAATAGCGATCAGACCAATTTGATCCGTAATGTGAATAATATCCTGCGAAAAAACCGTCGTATTTTGTTGGACGTATTAGACGGCGAGGGGATGATAAAAGTGCCGCGGGAGAAACTAAAAAGACAAGGTTTTGATTTCAAATTCCATACCCATACATTTGCCAATAGTAAGGGGCAGGTCTATAGTTTTATTTATGAGATGGGTTACCTTGTTCTGGAAAATGACTGGATATTGATTGTCCAAAAGAAGCCATGATAATACGCTATTTACGATTTCTTTTTCCTATTATTTCTTTTGGGAGAAGAGTTCTTCTGATTTTATAAAATCTATTCATACAGCTGTATTTCAGCTTACATGAATCATGAATTTCGATTCGCGCAAGCTGAATACCAGTTATTCTTAACTTACATCGGATCCTTTAATTCGAAAATAGTTTACTGCTGTGAAAGTGATAATCACGACATAATAGCATACGGGAATTAACAGAAAAAGCCAGCTGTTAAAGATGTAATTTAAAGATGAAGGCAACTCAATTTTTAAAAAATCTGCTGCGAGAATATAACCTATAAAGGCGCCGAGAAATAAAAGACCAGTGGAATGTATGATGATGATCTTTTTTAGATGCATGCTGTATTGGGCATCTTTATTTTGCTTGGTGTAGCCCATAATGGCTGGGACCAATAGGCCCAATAGCGGGTTGACCAGAAATGTTAGAGAAGCGAGGTAAAGAGCCTTTATGCTTCCACTTTGATTTTTGTCGATACTGATTTGATTTACATTTGGCATAATTAATTGTTCTAAAGGAATTTCTAAAATCTGACTGATTTGTCTTAAACTGAAACCACTGATCTCTTCTGTCCCCTTTTCGATTCGTTGTACTGTTCTTAAAGATAGACCGGCTTGATTGGCGAGATCCTGTTGTGTCAGTCCTCTGAGCTTTCTAGATTGTTTGATGAGTTGATTTACTGTTTGACTTTCCATGAAACGAAAATGACTAAAAGGTTTATGATTTTAAAAAAAACGATATGACAATAATATGCCAATGATATAGCGTATTTGTAAGTTGTTAATAATCAAATATTTTGTAATTTGATAAATATTTTGAATCTTTGCAGCACAATAAGGTATTAATATAAAATAAAAAAACGGAAGAATATGTTTGCTATACTAAAAACCCCAGCTTCGTCCTTAAAGAAGAGTCTTGGGCATATTCTCCGGAATACCGCACTCTCTTAATCTTCTTTTCCGGACCACTTTTGGCATTTGTATATGACATCGGATTGTGATGTCTGTATTGCCACGCGATCATTTGATATGATCTAACGGATAAAAGAAAATGGCATCTGTGTGGCTAGAGGTAGCCGCAAGAAGCTCAATGCTCATGTAATGTTTAAAAAAAACGATGAATTCAGTGAATAAATATGTTCTCCAGGCCTTGGATAATTATCCATATTATCTGGAGGATACGCTAGAATCCTTATCCTATGCCTTGTCATACGATGAATCCAATACCATGGCATTGTGCCTAATGGGGCGGGTCTATGCGGAGCAGCTGTTTGATTATGAACAGGCAAAGAAATATTTTCAGGAAGCTCTAAGCCATAATGTGCATGCTTTGGAGGTGTATCCTTATTTTATACAGACCCTGATAGACATGGGGGACTACGAAGCGGCAAAGAAAACCATCAAATATGCGTTGACATTGCCGGGGATGTCCCTGGCTGTAATCTGGATCAAGAAGGTGCTGCTGCTTGAGAAATTAAAGAAATACAAAAAGGCTTTAAAAATCCTCAAAATGGCCAAGCTGGATAATCTGAACAGCGATCTGTCCACGATCATAAAGTCTATTGAAGATCGGATTAAAGGAAAATTGGAAATGAATAAGACGGGGAAAAAGCGAAGTAAATAACCGACGAAGACGCTCGATTCCGGATAAAGTATTCAAAAAATAAGCCCAAGATGAAATTTCATCTTGGGCTTTTATCAATATAGTTTAAGAATTATTCTGCTCTTAAGATTTTCGCAGCTTCAACCATAGATTCTAAAGCAGCTTTAGTTTCAGGCCAAGCACGAGTTTTCAAACCACAGTCAGGGTTAACCCAAAGTTGTTCCGAAGGAACTACTGCTTTTGCTTTGCGCAATAGGTCTACCATCTCATCTTTGCTTGGTACGCGTGGTGAGTGGATATCGTATACACCAGGACCGATATCGTTCGGGTATTTGAAATCACCTGCAAAAGCATTCAATAATTTCATTTGTGAACGTGAGGTCTCAATTGTAATTACGTCAGCATCCATTGCTGCGATATCTTCGATCACGTTGTTAAACTCAGAGTAACACATGTGTGTGTGGATCTGGGTATCATCCTCTACATTGGATGAAGATACACGGAATGCACGTACAGCCCAGTTTAAGTAATCTTTTTGATCTGCTTTGCGCAATGGTAATCCTTCGCGGATCGCTGGCTCATCGATCTGAATGATTTTGATACCTGCTTTTTCCAAAGCTTGTACTTCGTCTAAGATCGCCAATGCGATTTGGTAAGTTGTTGTTGAACGTGGTTGGTCGTTACGTACGAAAGACCATTGTAAGATTGTTACAGGACCAGTCAACATCCCTTTAACCGGACGGTTTGTCAATGATTGAGCGTATGAAGACCAACGTACAGTCATGTCTTCTGGACGGTATACATCTCCGTAAATAATTGGAGGTTTTACACAACGTGAACCATAGGATTGTACCCAACCGTTTTGTGTGAATGCATATCCAGCTAATTGCTCACCGAAGTATTCAACCATGTCATTACGTTCGAACTCACCGTGAACCAATACATCGATATCCAATTGCTCTTGAAGACGGATTGTGTTTTCAGTTTCTTCAGCAATTGCTTTATCGTACTCTTCTTGTGTGATCGATCCCTTTTTCAAATCAGCTCTCCATTTACGCACATCTTTTGTTTGTGGGAACGAACCGATTGTTGTTGTAGGGAATGCTGGCAAGTTGAATTTCGCTTGTTGTGCTGCTTTACGATCAGCAAAAACGGATGTACGTTTTGCATCATCATCAGTAATGTTGCTTGTACGTGTTTTAACTTCTGGTTTGTGGATCAACGGAGAAGTACGACGGCTTTCTGCAGCAGCTTTGTTGGCTTCGAAACGTTTTGTTGTTTCTGCATCAACTTCGCCTTCTGCTAAGACCGCTAGATCTTTTACCTCCGCTAATTTTTGTTTTGCGAATGCTAACCAGTTTTTAACTTCAGCAGGTAATGATTGCTCATTGTGCTCATTATCTAAGTCAAAAGGAACGTGCAATAAAGAGGAGGAAGGAGCAATCCAAACGCGGTCTTTGCCTAAAGCATCAACTGCTTGCTTGATTTTAACCAATGATTTTTCGTAATCGTTCTTCCAGATGTTACGGCCTTCAACAATACCTAAAGATAATGTCAATGAAGCTGGAACTTTAGCTAAAACGGTATCCAATTGGTTTTCTCCACGTACTAAATCCAAGTGTAATGCATGGATAGGTAAGTTAACCGCGATATCTTCGTTGTCTTTTAAAGCTTCGAAGTAAGTTGTCGCGATCAATTTGATGTTTTTGGCAGCAGCAGCCAATTTCTCAAACGTAGGTTGGTATAATGCTTTTACTTTTGCATCTAAATCTAAAGCCAAGAAAGGCTCGTCGATCTGAACATATTGTGCACCAGCTTCTGCCAATTTAGACAAGATTTGCTCATATACAGGAACTAATTTGTCCAATAGGTCGATACGGTCGAAACCAGCTTCTTTTTCTTTACCGATCAAAAGGTAAGTGATTGGACCAAGTAAAACTGGTTTTGTCTCAATACCCAATGATTTTGCTTCGTTGTATTCATTTAAGAATTTCTCAGAAGTCAATTTGAACTCTTGATCTTTTGTGAATTCAGGAACCATATAGTGGTAGTTGGTATCTAACCACTTGGTCATTTCCATTGCAGTCACATCGATTCCCTCTTGTTGGAAACCACGTGCCATTGCAAAATATAAGTCTAAGCTGTAGTTGTTGTCTACTTTATTCAACAAAGAATGGTAACGAGCAGGAATTGCACCAACAGTAAGGGTTAAATCCAATACTTGATCGTAAAAAGAGAAGTCGTTGGAAGGGATCAAATCTATTCCAGCATCTTTTTGTGTTTTCCAATTGCCTTCACGAATTTTTTTTGCTGTGTCCAAT
>JAQZAZ010000187.1 GCA_029239355.1 Sphingobacterium sp. | reverse complement strand
GACCTCCAACAGCGGGGAAAGGTAGTGGCGATGGTCGGTGACGGTATTAACGACAGTACCGCCTTGGCAACTGCGGATGTCAGTATAGCGATGGGTAAAGGGAGTGATATTGCTATGGATGTGGCGAAAATGACCATCATCTCTTCGGACTTGACTAAAATACCGCAAGCAATCCGCTTGTCGAAACAAACGGTGGCCACCATCAAGCAAAACCTTTTTTGGGCTTTTATATACAATGTGATCGGTATTCCTGTCGCTGCGGGTATACTCTTCCCGATTAATGGCTTTCTTTTGAATCCTATGCTTGCAGGAGCAGCAATGGCCTTGAGCAGTGTTAGTGTAGTGAGCAACAGCTTACGTTTAAAATGGAAAAAATAGATAGTAAATAGTAAACAATAACTTTAAAATTAAATAACATGGAAAGCAAAAATATTCAATTCAAAACGAACCTTAACTGTGGTGGCTGTGTATCCAAAGTAAGTGCCGATTTAGACAATGCAGCAGGGATCTGTGAATGGAGCGTCGATACATCAAATAGTGATAAAATTCTAACGGTGAAATCGAAAGGTATCTCTGAAGAAGAGGTTATAGAAATCATCAAAAGAAAAGGCTTCATTGCAACGTCACATTCTGCATAAATTGAATGCGGAACTAAAAAAAGTCGTCCCGAATAAAGGACGACTTTTTACATTGTAGGAATGCTGTTATGAGGTAGAAAAAGTTTTTAATCAAAACGTATATACATTCGATCAAAATTGATTGTCATTTTTCCAAATTGACGGATTAAATCTTGGCCAACATTGCCGTAAACTGTCTCTTTATTAATTGGCGTTTTGAGTAAACTCACATTTTTCAGTGAAATCGATTTTCCCATCACCCGGAAAACCGGATCAATTTTAAATCCATCATATTCAGTTGTTCCTCCCGCACCACCCATCCTAATCTTGGTAGTGGAATATTGCTGGTCAAATTTCTCTTTATATTCCTCATAATAGGGGGCATAAAGTATTGTCTGTTCAGCTCCGGTATCAAATGTAAAATGTTGGCCTTCTATATCTATAAGCGGAGACAGACCATCTATGGCTAAATTGGATAAGCCCTCGTTTTTTGTTTCTACTTTAGGGACGATAAAATAATCGTTCTGTGTAAGCTGTACCTCTTTGAGCGATTCAATAACGGGGTATCCCAGGATGCCGTTAATTTGATAATCGAGGTGTGGAAAATGAAGAGCGCTATCTGCAAAAACAAGAAAAACAGCATTCTCAATACTGATATTACCCAAACTCAGCTTTTTACAGACAGCGAGGTTTGCTTTGATTGAGATACCGGTGATTGCATCTACATCTATATTTGTAGGAATAATCTGCATAGCTAATCGCTTGGCGGTAGACAGGGAAACGGTGGATAAATTTGCCCCTGTATCAAAAATAAAATTTGTACTTGTATCATTGGTACGTACAGGTAGATTTTTTAGACCAGCTTTATCTCTTTCTATTTTGATTCGGGTATCGGAATTAATAATAGTTTTTTGCGGATTTACAGCAGCAAGGGCTGTCCAGATCTTTAGATTATTTTCCAGATCGTTCTTTTCATCGATAGAGAGCTGTTGTTTGTATTCATTAATTATTTTCAATACCAACCGTTTCGCCTGTGCATAGTCATGTAGTTTAACAAAATTGTCTTCCTGGACACGGTATATTTTTAGTATTAGGGAATCTGGTAGAGCAGATTTGGATCGAAAAAACGTGGTGATTTTCTGGTTGGATTCGAGAGGTTTGTTAAAAGCATTGTTTAAGAAAATCAGGATAATGTTTTGTTTTTCAGCATCTATATCATTTTTAGATGAATCAAAGAGATCCCGCGCGCGGAAAAAGTTTTTGAGTTTAATCTGCGCATAAACTTGATCAAACATGGTTGGTTTGTTCTGGCTAAAACTTGCCTGAACAATCAGTGCCAGTAGACAGAATAAAAGGATGCTTTTTTTGAAGGGTATAGTCAATCTTTCCATGGAGAGTTTTCATTATGTAAGATATCTATTAAAGATAAGCAATGGTCTTGAAAAATAAATAAAATAGTCTAAGCTACTTGTGTGCTTGCGCAAATAAACTTATTTTAGCCATTAATGGGCAGCATTAAATCTAATATTCTCAGCAGCTATGGACGATACATTACTATTTTGGTAATGTTTATTCTATTATTGCTCACATCCTGTCCAATAAAAAATGGGATCAAAAGTCTCGCAGGGCTACCGATCAATACGGAACAGGGGCGCATAGCAGATCGGGCCTTACCCCTTGATACTGGATTTGAGCGCTGTAGTGAGTCGGTAGATAGTGGAAATGCCCGACTAAGCTTTGTACAGGAAGCTCTTCTTTTACCAGATGATGTGCTAATCCTTAGGTCATCTTATCCTTTTAGCATACAGGAGCACCTGCAACTGTCGCATAGTCGAAACGGGCGTCAGAAGATTGCGCATACTTTACCTATTTTTCTCCAATATCGAACATTACGAATTTAGAATTCTTTTTTAATCAGCACTGCCTTCGCTAAGAGATAGTCTTGATATTCATCTGTTTTTACACGGTGAGGGACTATTGAGATAAAGAAAAAATAAACCGTTGGCGGATTTTAGTATTAGTATATAAAAAATTAAAATATAGTAATTTACATATATAATAATGAATATAAAATTTAATAGGATTATAACAGGTTTTGGACTTTTTATTATTGCAGCAAGTGTTTTGACTGCCTGTGGGAACTCGGCAGATGGTAACAAACCCAAAACAGAAAAAGAGCAAGCTCAAGCTGTTAAAGAAGTTGAGGAGCCAAAAGTGGCCGACGTTTCCTTCAAAGATAAAGCCGGTAATGTTGTTAAACTAAGTGATTTAAGAGGGAAGGTTGTCTTTATCAATTTTTGGGCTACTTGGTGTCCACCATGTATACATGAAATGCCGTCCATTAACACCTTACGGCAGGGATTCAAAGACAACAAAAATATAGCATTCTTAATGGTGGATGTCGACAATGATATTGAGCAATCAGCGGCCTTTATGGAGGAGAACAAATATGATTTACCACAATATACCGCAGCAGGAGAAATCCCACCAGAATTTTTGGGTGGATCCATTCCTACAACGGTGATTTTGGACAAAAATGGACAAATTGTAGAACGTTTGGAGGGGAGTAGAGACTATGCAGCTCCTGAGATTGCCAAGGCTTTAGAGGAATTGACAAAGGCAAATTAACGTCAGTAGAGCACTAGAGGATAACGAAAGTCGCAAGGACTAAAAAGAGCTAAGTAGATTTAACGCCTATTTAGCTCTTTTTATGATTTTTGACCTAAGATACTGCTTCAACCGCCTCTTTGATCAATGCTGTAATTTCGTTTGGATGGGTTGCTAGTGAAGCGACCTCAGTATCGGATACCGCTTTAATATTCATACGAGACTTGGTATCACAAAGAATACTTTCATAATCCGTAAAAAAGTAATTGTCAAAATGGAAATTGAATGTTACATCTTCTCCGTTATCATTGATATAAAACGTTCGCATAAAACCGGTTTTTAAAAAACCTAAGTATTGACATTTTTCGCCTTCTTTCAAAAAGAAATCGGACTTTTTATAGGTTGCCGATTTGAGATAACTACAAAATTCAGGATAGTGTTCTTCATCGACCAAGAATAGAGGACCAAACTTAGTGTATTCGTTTACAATCTCTGACATAGCCTGTAAAAATTTTAAGCCACAATAATTTTGTATTAAAATTATTGAAAACTTTTGGTAGTATGTCACAACATTGAATCATATACTTTCTTTACAGTTGACTATAAAAATATTACCTTCGTAATAGATCACAGCAATAATGATATGTCCCAAATTAAAGAGCAAACAGCAATAAAAATTACCTATTTCAGTATTATCGGAAATACAATGTTGGCTTTGCTGAAGTGGTTGGCGGGTTTTTTTGGAAATTCATACGCACTTATAGCAGATGCCATTGAATCCACTGCCGATATTTTTTCTTCCTTTTTAGTTCTTCTTGGATTAAAATATGCCCAGCGGCCTGCTGATGAAAATCATCCCTATGGCCATGGAAGGGTAGAGCCACTTATTACGTTTATCGTTGTCGGCTTTCTCATCGTATCAGCTACGATCATTGCCTATGAAAGTATAGAAAATATTGGGACACCCCATGAACTACCGAAGTCCTGGACATTATTCGTTCTCGGAGGAATCATTATCTGGAAAGAAAGTTCTTACAGAATTGTGATGAAAAAAAGTCGGGAGACCAATAGTTCTTCGCTAAAAGCGGACGCATGGCATCATCGAAGTGATGCGATTACTTCGGTGGCGGCTTTTATAGGTATATCTATCGCTTTAGTATTAGGTAAGGGATACGAGAATGCGGATGATTATGCTGCGTTATTTGCCGCCGGATTTATTTTGTATAATTGTTACCATATTTTCAGACCTGCTCTTGGTGAAATCATGGATGAAAATGTTTACGAGGAAGTGATCGAGGAAATCAGAAAATATGCTTTGGAGGTAGCGGGTATAAAAGCGACGGAGAAATGCTATGTTCGAAAGTCGGGAACAAAATACCACGTCGACCTACATGCGATTGTGGATAGTGAGATCACGGTGAAAGAAGGTCATGCACTGGCTCATGAGCTCAAAGACTATCTGATCGAACATATACCCGACCTTGGTCATGTTATGATCCACATCGAACCGAGTACATATATAGACTAAATGGCCCTGTTTGGCAAGAATTAGCCTGTTCGTATATCAAATAACGATGTTCGTATAATTTTGCCAATTTGTATTTATTTTTCTTTTAGCTTTATTCTAAATAGCAATTTATTTCTCTGGAAATAGATTGTCTGTAAGTTTTCTCCTCCTGTTCACTATGAAGGTGCTTTGTTAAAATATACATGCAGTTATGTTGGATGGATTGTTGTGAGAAGCTGATATCGTAAATAACATTGTATGCTAGTCAACAAAAGAATGAAAATAGTATTTGCCGTAACTGTAATTTTTGGAATGTTGTGTACACACAAAGCGTTAGCGCAATTTGGAATGGGGTTTAGGGCCGGCGGGAATCTATCTGGTACAAATGGTTCGGCTTTTCGTTCTGGTAAAAGAATCGGTTTTCAGATCGGAGGGGATCTTCGTTATCATTTTAACAAAAACATAGCGTTGCAAGCCGAACCAGTGTATAATTTAATGCGGATCCGTAATAATGATCGGACTGCAGAAAGTGAATATGGAATAGGAGCCGGAACCAGAAAATTGAAATATATGAGTGTACCGTTGTATCTAAAGGTGAATTTTACCCGTACAATTGCGATTATGGGGGGACTGGATTTCAATTTTTTGCTCAATGATGACCGTTACAAACTCAACAACGGAGAGAACGCATTTCGTAGTAAACCGAGAACAGGTTACAGTTTAGGTGCAGAATTGGGTAAGGTTTATTTTCGGTATCGAAAATTTAATAGAACAAATGATATCATAGACAATTGGACTGCGGATATTGAACAATATCAACTGGGACTCAAATTCGAGCTGTTTTAAATCGATTTCAGTGCAAAATCCATTTGTGAAAGACTTTGCTAAACTATTAGTTTTTAATGCATAAAAATTGATATTGGCAATATAAACAGGAGAGGACCATCCCAATTAAATTGGGATGGTTTTTTGTGTTAAAAGCTGCTGCTTTTGTGCTTGAGTCTTTAGGCTTGTCTGATTGATGCTGTATGCTACAAGTTGTTATCGGCAGATAACATTTCAATTTGCCATCTGATATGGTCCATTGTAATTGGATATTCGACCTCATTAACAAGATTCTCATAGATGTCGTTGAATAATAGATTATAATCTCCTCTATGTGGAAGCGGATAAGAAATATGCTTTTGATTTGTGTTGTCGATAGTCACCAGTTTACCCTCACTGCCATTCGGTTCGACACCGTAGGCTGGATTATTGGGAAGCATGCCATCTATCAATTGCTGTTCTTGCACATCAGCCATCGTTTTTATGAAGCTTCCTTTGGTACCATTTACCACAAAAGCGGGCAAGGGATCGGCCACAGCAAGGCTCCCCGTTAGAAATACATTCAGTTCATTGGGGTAGCGTAAATGATAATGGAAGTAGTCTGCTACTTGGGAGTCGGGTCGATTAATTGAAGTTGTTTTGCTAAATTTCAATGGTTTTCCGAAAAGCGAAATAGCCTGATCTATAATATGAGGCCCCAGATCATAGGTGAGACCACTCGAGATATATTGGTTGTTTTCCTTGAAATATTTTTGACCTAATTCCATTTTATAGCGGTCGAAGCGGAAAGATACTTCGGTCAGTTTACCAAGATTGCCACTTTCAATAACTTTCTTTACATCGAGAAAATGGCTGTCATAACGTCTGTTTTGATAAAAGAAAATCCGCTTTCCACTTTTTTTGCTGACCTCGGAAAGTTCATTGAACTGCGTTATATTTTCCACGGCTGGTTTTTCGATCAGGACATGTTTTCCTGCTTTTAGGGCCTCTGTCGCGAACTCAAAGTGTGTATGATTTGGCGTGTTTACAATCACCAGTGCTATCGTATCGTCTGCCAATAACTGATCTACGGTATCATAGCTTTTGATTTCGGGATAAAGGTCTTGCGCTATTTTCTGTGACCGTTCGACAACGGCGACTAAGTTAAAATGTGGATTGCTATGGATGAAAGGTGCGTGAAAGACGCGACCCGACATACCAAAGCTTAAAATTCCGGTATTGATCTTGGTATTTTTCATTTTTATATGATCTTGTTGAAGCAAGGTTATTTGCTGTTGAATATTCTTTTTGTAATTACATCTACGAACTGTTGGACCGAAGTGGGGTCTGGATATAAATATAAGTATATCTTGCCTTATTTTAGATCGATCCTTACATATTTGGATTGATTTTTCTTTGGGAAAATCACATTTGCTGTCCAATTTATCTGGATCTTGCCTATCCATACCTAAATACCATCATTGTTCATTACAAATCTGTGATCACAATAGGCCAGCGAAATACTCCGGATTTAGGAGATCTAAAGAAGTACACTTCTTACTCAAGTAAAGATATCCAGTTGTTTTCGTTCTGAAGAGTCACTTCATGTAGTATCACTTAATATGATCAAAGACAAAATAATTCTTGAAAAATGATGAGCTATGTGCAATAGTTTGATGAATTTTATTCAGCTGATTATTAGTCTATTGTGTATTATTCATTTGGGGGATAGTTTTTTACCTTCGGTATTTTACAACTTATGCAATATATAATATAGAGTTGGATGGTAAGATATGGGAGAGAACCAGGTCATCGGACGCTACTATTTATAGTATAAGAGATATGGAAGTTTTAATCAGCTCATTAACAAGTAATGGACACAAATTAACACCTCAACGCCTACATATTATCAAGCATTTGTGGCGCAAAGTTATTATTGACAACATTGACGACCTCTATGTTGAATTACGAACAATACAGCATATCAGTTGGGCAACTTTGTACTCCACAATTAAATTGCTGCATGCTCTTGGTTGGCTCGAACTGCGCGGGAATGGCCATAGAGGACGATATTATCGTTGGATCAGGAAAGATTTCAAAGCTGTGGGCCTGTGCTAATCGCGACAGATTCATGATAATATTTTTATCGACGAGATCTGGCCCTTGGGAATCTAAAGTTGTCCTTAATCTCTCCGTAGGCTCGCAAATAAAAAGTGGCTATTGGCACAAATCTATTAAACAGCCCCCATTTCTCCTAAAAAGTGTTCATGTTGCAAGTTATGGATAGGGAAGTAAATTGTCGTGTTGTGGAGTAAAGATATAGAAAGTACAAAAATGGAAAAAGGGCAAACCAATTTGTTTTGATTTGCCCTTTTCGGGTAAGTAATCGGGCTCGAACCGACGACCCCTAGAACCACAATCTAGTGCTCTAACCAACTGAGCTATACCTACCGTGATTTTGATGATACAAAAGTA
>JAQZAZ010000186.1 GCA_029239355.1 Sphingobacterium sp. | reverse complement strand
AAACTCGTTGACACCACCCTCGCAAGGCTTCCCAAAACGGATGAGATAGTTCTCATATTTAGCACTTTATACTATTTATTTGTGAATGTAAAAAATTAAATCCCATGGTTAAAGGAGCCACTACCCCCCTAACAATGCCACAAAAGTATGATTTATTAATAAATCGCTGACAATTTTGTGACCTTTAATATCAATTTATAATCATTCTAAACAATTGCGTTTAAACCACCGTGAAATCACTATTATAGTAAAAAGTAGTTCTATTGCTACAACTTTTCATTACGACCTTCAATCAAATATAAGACATTACCATGACAATTTAAAATACCTGAATATCAAGCCTATTTAAGGTCAGAAAAAACACTATTTGATATTAATTCCGTAACTTTATAGGGATCAAAATCCGATACTATCGCTAACGTAACAGCATCCTGCTCGCAGCTTTAGCTCTCAGGAAGAAGAACAAAAAAAGATAACAAAATGGAAACGAACAAAAAAAACAACCCGTTAAGCAAAGAAGAGGAATATGTGATTGTGCACAAAGGGACGGAGCGTCCTTTTACGGGAGCGCTTTTGGACAATAAAGTGAAAGGAACCTACATTTGTAGGCGTTGCGACAGCCCACTGTACCGTTCGGAATCAAAATTCGAATCTGGCTGTGGATGGCCGAGCTTTGACGATGAGATCCCTGGTGCTATTACTAGAATTACGGATGCGGATGGTCGTCGTACAGAAATACTCTGCGCTGAATGTGGTGCGCATCTGGGGCATGTTTTTCTCGGAGAAGGCTTCACAGCGAAAAACACACGCCATTGCGTCAACTCGATTTCGATGAAATTCGTTGCGGATACTACAGCGTAACCTTTGCTTTAGTCGACTCACGAATTTTCAATTCACAAGGCAACACCATCTTACGTGTTGCTTTTATTTTGCCCTGCAGCCGAAGCAAAAGTATATTAATCAGATTTTCTGCGATTTCCTTGATCGGTTGAGAGACAACAGTGATCGAAGGCTCCAGCAATTTAAAAACAGTATGATCATCGAATGCAATCATAGCAGGCATAACAAAATTATATTTCTTTGATGCTTTCAACCCAGAAATTGCCAGATAATTGGTTGAAAATAACACAGCATCCAAGCGATTCTCACAGATAAAGTCTTTTAGGGAGTCCATTGCCTCCTCATCCGATGCGTCCATCTGAACTTTCTGAATGAAGCTTTGTTGTTTATTGTTATCCATTGCCTTCAGGTAACCGTCTGAGCGTTCTTTCATCTGCGTCTGGTCCGAATATAAGGACACAAAGCCAATACGTTTATAACCTTGCTGACACAGATGGTTGGTGGCATCAAAAGCTCCCTGAAAATTGTCCGCCCCGACATAGTCCGTTTCCAATCCTGGAAAATAGCGGTCAAAGAGTACAACAGGTATATTACTTTGCTGCAATTGCTTAACAGTATCTTCCAAACCATCTGATGGTGTAATAATAAAGCCATCAACCTGACGGTCGTAAAACATCTGAATTAACTCCCTCGCTTTGTCTACATCGTTATTTGTGCTACAATAGATAATGCGGTATCCTTGCTCGTAGACTTTGCTTTCGATCAGACGGGCGATATTTCCAAAAAATGGGTTCGAGATATCTTCGATAATCAGCCCTAAAATCTTGGTTTTTCCGGTGCGCAAGCTTTTCGCCAATTCATTCGGCTTATATCCTACTTTCTTGACATAATCCAATACGCGCTTGGTCAGCGCTTCACTGATACGCTTCTCTTTCGCCTTGTCATTCAAAATAAAGGAGACTGTAGTTACAGAAATTCCCAATGCCTTTGCGATATCACTGATCAGAATACGTTTCTTCATGTAGAGTAGGTTTGTTAAGTTTTATTTCGAAGATTACTAAAGTAAAAAATTTAACGACAATTTACTAAAATAATAATAAAATTGCGCTAAAAGGTTTTATTTACTAATTTTAGGCAGTTTCAAATACCCGAATACAACACCTATGACAGGAAATAAACTTATCACAACAGTGTTGGGCACGCTAATCTTACCGTTTTGCGTTCAAGCTCAACAAAATTTAACACAATATGTCAATCCCTTTATTGGCTCAGCGGACCACGGACACGTCTTTGTCGGAGCAAATGTACCTTTAGGTGCAGTACAACTTGGACCAACTCAGATACCACAGGTTTGGGACAAATTCAATGGTTGGGATTGGTGCAGTGGATACAATTACAAAAGTCAGGAAATATTAGGTTTTACACATACGCATCTGAGCGGAACAGGCATTGGAGACCTCAATGATCTTATGATCGTTCCTGCGAATGGCAAGCTCCAATTGACACCTGCAGAATTCAACAAAATGAACACAGGCTATGGCTCCTCTTTCAAAAAAGAAAATGAAGTCGCTAAACCCGGATTCTATAGTGTATATCTGGATGACTATAATGTCCAGGCAAATCTAACAACAACGGAACGTGTCGGTTATCATCAATACCGTTACGAAAAAACAGACAATGCACATATTTTGGTCGATCTGGGCTATCATATCAACTGGGATAAACCGACAGATACCTATATTAAACAAATAAACGATTCCACGTTCGTTGGTTACCGCTTTTCTACCGGCTGGGCAACTGACCAAAAACTATACTTTGCCATAAAAACTTCACAGCCTATCCAAAAGGTTAGATTCTTTGATGGCAAAGACGAAAAATTCGGTCAGACCACCTTCAAGGGACAAGCAATCAAAGCGGCGCTTTTCTTCGATGCAGCTAAAAATAAAAATATTGAACTGAAAGTTGGTATTTCGCCAGTTAGCTCCATCAATGCGTTAAATAATATTCATGCCGAGATTCCGGGCTGGAATTTTGAAAAAGTAAAGCAAGAGGCAGATCTACGCTGGAACAAGACCTTAAACAAAATCCAGTTTGAAGCAGATAAGGATACTAAAACGATCTTTTACACAGCGCTATACCATACTTATTTCGCGCCCACGATTTTCAACGATGCAAATGGGGATTATATGGGTACCGATAAACAAGTATACGAAAAACAAGATTTTGTCAATCACACCGTATTCTCCTTATGGGATACCTATCGCGGGCTTCATCCTTTGATGACCATCCTTGAGGACCGTAAGATCAATCAGGATTTTATCAAGACAATGCTTGCCATTTATCAACAGCAGGGGAAATTACCGATGTGGCATCTGCAGGGTAATGAAACCAATACAATGGTTGGCCTGCCAGCTATTCCGGTGATTGCCGATGCATTCTTAAAAGGAATCATTGACGAGAAAGATTATCCTTTAGTATGGGAAGCTGTCAAGACCACAGCAATGGGCAATGATCACGGCCTAAAATACGCACGTGACCTGACTTATATTCCTATTGACAGTATGCCGAATGAATCTGTTGCTTGGGCATTGGAATATGCCATCGCTGATTTTGGTGCTTATAAAATAGCAGAGAAATTAGGAAAGACAGAAGATGCTGCTTATTTCAAAAAACGCTATAAACTATACGAGCAATATTTTGATAAGGAAGTAGGTCACTTTGTTGGTAGAAAAGCCAATGGCGACTTCCGCAGACCTTTTGATCCATTAATGGCCAAGCACCGCGAAAATGATTACTGTGAAGGGAATGCATGGCAATATACTTGGTTGGTACCACAAGACGTGACAGGTTTGATCAATCTTTTTGGCGGCGAACAGCAATTTTTAAAGAAACTGGATTATTTCACAACCATGTCTTCAGATCTCGGTGGAGAAGCTTCTCCGGATATCTCAGGACTAATCGGCCAATATGCACAAGGCAACGAGCCCAACCACCATATTCCTTACCTATATGCATATGCAGGACAGCCGTGGAAAGGTGCTGCATTAGCGCGTAAAGCGATGACCGATTTCTATACAAATACACCAGCAGGACTTTGTGGTAACGATGACGTCGGTCAGATGAGCGCATGGTATGTATTCTCGGCGATGGGATTCTATCCATTGAATGCCATGAGCGGTGTTTATGTATTTGGTTCGCCGATGATGGAACATGCCAACATCAATTTGCCAAATGGCAAAACTTTAGCGATAACAGTCAAAAACCAAGGTAAAGCAAACCAATATATCAAATCGATCAAATTGGACGGAAAACCTTACACAAAGACTTTCATCACACATGCGCAATTGCTACAGGGGGGTCAGATGGAAATTGAGATGAGCGCTACGCCGAATAAGAGCTTCGGAAAAAATAAAGCAGACAGACCCGCAAGCGTTGACAATAATTAACTGAAAAATTGTCAGCAAAACATTCATGGATTAATATTTGTTAATACCTTACTATATAATTTAAGGAGAACAAAAAAATGGCAGATTACAAAAACATCAATATACAAGATATCCCTGATGGTGGCGAGAATCCAAAAGACTTCTATGACACGTTCAAAGAAAGATTAGAAGACCTGGAAACCTTCCCAAAAGACTATACCTATAAGTTCATCTTACCGAAGGATCAGGATCATTTCAACCAGATCCAACGTGTATTTGATGATACTGATGCGCGGTTTGACTTCAAGGATTCCAAAACAGGGAAATATACCTCAATCACGGTCAACCTGAATGTAAAAGATGCAGATCAGGTCATTTACTTCTACAAAGAAGTTGCCAAAATAAAAGGTGTTATTATGCTATAGAAACAAAAACAGGCTGTCGAAATGACAGCCTGTTTTTGTTTTGTTTATGGTGCAAAATGTTCCTGCTTGACCAAATCCTCCTGGACAACCAAGCTTTCTATCTTTACCTGATCAAACAATTCTTTCGGATCATACTATAAGAGATGGCCGCAAGTTTAATCGAATAAAGTCCAAAAAAAGCCCGCTAATAGCGGGCTTTTTTATATTATTAAGAACAAGCTTATTCCTGACCGGCACCAGCTACAGGAGCTTCGCCATTCTGGTTATCTTGTTTTGGCTTATCTTCTCTTGGAGGACGAGGCAATAAAGCTTTACGTGAAAGTTTCATTTTACCTTGTTTGTCGATATCCAACAATTTAACCGTTACTTTATCACCTTCTTTGAAGATTCCGTCCATTGTTTCAAGACGTTTCCAGTCAATTTCAGAGATGTGCAATAAACCATCTTTACCCGGCATAATCTCAACAAACGCGCCAAATGGCATAATTGATTTTACTTTACCTTCGTAAGTTTCACCAATTTCAGGTTTAGAAGCAATCGCTTTGATACGACCTACAGCATCATCAATTGCAGCTTTATTATCTGCAAACACCTGAACGACACCTTTGTTATCAACCTCCTCGATTGAGATTGTTGCACCAGTCTCACGTTGCATTTCTTGGATGATCTTACCACCTGGACCGATTACAGCACCGATAAATTCTTTATCGATCAACAATTGAACGATACGAGGTGCATGTGGTTTGTAGTCTTCACGTGGAGCAGAAATGGTTTTCTTCATTTCACCTAAGATGTGTAAACGAGCTTCTTTCGCTTGATCCAAAGCCTGTGTCAACACTTCCCATTTCAAACCATTGATTTTTAGGTCCATCTGACAAGCAACGATACCTTTTTCAGTACCAGTTACCTTAAAGTCCATATCACCTAAGTGGTCTTCATCACCCAAGATATCTGATAAAATCGCATATTTACCAGTTTTCTCATCAGAGATCAATCCCATTGCGATACCAGATACTGGAGCTTTTAATTTCACACCAGCATCCAAAAGAGCCAATGTACCGGCACATACTGTTGCCATAGAAGATGAACCATTAGATTCCAAAATATCGGAAACCACACGGATCGTATACGGATTTTCACTATCTGCAGGCAAAACCTGTTTCAATGAGCGCATCGCTAAGTTACCATGACCAACTTCACGACGGCCAGGACCTCTGTTTGGTCTTACTTCACCTGTAGAGAATGCAGGGAAGTTATAGTGAAGAATGAATTTGTTATAACCGTTGATAAAAGCACCATCAATCATTTGCTCATCGTCTTTAGCACCTAAAGTGACCGAAGTCAACGCTTGGGTCTCACCACGTGTAAATACAGCAGAACCATGCGCAGCTGGCAAATAATCCACTTCAGACCAGATCGGGCGTACAGTACGTACGTCACGTCCATCTAAACGCATGCCTTCATCCAAAACTAGATTACGAACAGCATCATACTGAACATCGTGGAAATATTTTTTGAATAAGAATGCCGTATCATCATCCAATTCTTCGGGCATTGTTGCTCTGTATTCTTCCGCAATTTTTGCAAAGTTTTCAGAACGGTCATGTTTTGCAGAAGCTGATTTTGCAATTGCATATACCTTATCGTAAGTAGCCGCAAAAATGGATGCTCTCAATTCAAGGTTTTCAGGTTCGTGATTATACTCACGTTTCACTGTTTTACCAACCAAATTAGCCAATTCTACTTGTGCAGCAACTTGTTTTTTGATAGCTTCATGCGCAAAAGCGATCGCTTCCACCATTTCAGCTTCAGAAATTTCTTTCGCTTCACCTTCCACCATACCGATATCCTGCGCAGAACCAGCAACGATGAATTCTAACGTTGCGTTTTCAAGCTCAGATAATTTTGGATTGATGACCAATTGACCGTCAATTTTCGCTACACGAACTTCTGAGATAGGACCGTTAAAAGGAATATCAGAAACTGCAATTGCAGCAGATGCTGCCAAACCGGCTAAAGCATCAGGCATAATATCTTTATCTGCAGAAATCAAGCTGATGGCAACTTGCGTGTCTGCGTGATAATTTTCAGGGAATAATGGGCGTAATGCACGATCTACCAAACGGGAAATTAATACTTCATAGTCTGATAGTCTAGCTTCACGGCGTAAGAAACCACCTGGAATACGGCCCGTTGCCGCATATTTCTCTTGATAATCTACTGAAAGTGGTAAAAAATCAACACCAGATTTAGCTTCTTTGGCAGAAACGACAGTTGCCAGCAACATCGTGTCACCTTGTTTTAATACTACAGCACCATCAGCTTGCTTCGCTAATTTTCCTGTAGACAATTCGATCTGGGTGCCATTACCCATATCGATGGTTGTTTTAATTTCGTTGTAATTCATTTAATCTTATTTTTGACACGCTTTTCATCTTGTTGGCAGCGTGCCTATATTTTAAATACGTTAGATTTCAGCACAAAGGTAAATTAAAATATTAAGATTAATGCAATTAACGGCTAGCTAAATACGCAAAGCCAGTACTAAGGCCACAGGGATGTTATGCAACCGTCTTCATTCTTTGAAAATTTGCTTTAAAAAAGCACCTTCGGGTGCTTTTTTAAGTGCTATTTTTTGAACATTTCCGAATAACAACGGCCAATCCAAAGGTTGGACCTTGGGTACTTTTAATATGCTTAGATCATCTGGAGGATTGTAGCTCCTTCCCTTTTTTCTTCTTTTAATTTTTACTGCACCACATTAAAATCAAACAGTGACCAAATTATGCTTTTTGACAGTACTTGTTCAGTATTTGTTCAGTGCTTGCTCAGTGATGATTCAGTATAAACTGAATAACCAATGACTGATTACTGTCTAAAAATTGATTAAAAATTGTTATTAGCTATAATTTGGTATTAGGATATTTCGGCCTTAATGCCTGTCTTGATTATCCATTTTATAATCAGTTAGTTATGGCAATCATCAAAAAATGGAGTTAATGGAACCGTTTCTGGAGCAGGTTCCGATGTGTTTGTGTTGACGAAAATAGGAAATTATGTACGCTCTCTCCCTCGCGTTAAAAAACGGGCCCCACTCCCGAACAGCTGCTCAGTAGAACGCGCTTCATAAAAAAAGCCATCCAAAATTTGGATGGCTTTCTTAAAACCTTTGTACAAAAGCTTATTTGATGATATCACGTAAACCTAGACCTTTGATGATCGCACGGTAACGGTTGATATCAGTTTTGTAAAGATAAGCCAATAATGAACGACGTTTACCTACCAACATTTGTAGGGCACGTTGTGTACCGAAATCTTTTCTGTTCTTTTTCAAA
>JAQZAZ010000034.1 GCA_029239355.1 Sphingobacterium sp. | reverse complement strand
AAAACCTCTAGTTCTTGGTTGTATAATCATCTTGATTAATTTTCTTACTACTTGTTTTATTGATTAGGCAAAATAAGGAATTTTAAATGAGAAAATCGCCATAAAAATCAATTACTTTTTGTTTCATTTCCAATTAAACGGGCATTTGCTTACTTTCACAGCAGAAAATATACACTGCATTCATTTTATTATGCCAACCCAATTTACAATAAAAAACAATAAAAAGACGGCACTTCTTTTAGGTATATTGGCCGCGTTATTCTTCGCAAGCACCTTTGTCCTAAACCGTATCATGTCCGTTTCGGGAGGAAGCTGGCAATGGACAGCATCCTTGCGTTTTCTGTGGATGCTTCCCATCTTGTTTGTCATTGTATTGATCAGGGGCAATTTAAGACCGCTTTTTTATGCTATCAAATCCGCCCCCTTGCAATGGCTGCTATGGAGCACGGTAGGTTTTGGTCTGTTTTATGCTACGTTGACATTTGGCGCAAGCTTCGGTCCTTCCTGGCTGGTGGCCAGTACCTTTGAATTTACCATTATCGCAGGAATGTTTATTGGGCTATTAATGGAAAAAAAAGGGCATCGAAAAGGGATATCCAAAGCTTCGCTGCTGTTTTCGGTTATTATTTTCCTTGGCATTGTGCTAATGCAGATTTCCGAGGCACGGGCCACCTCCGTAAGATCCATGCTTTTGGGTACTATCCCAGTCTTGATCGGAGCAATCGCTTACCCACTGGGAAACCGTAAAATGATGCAAATTGCAGGAACCAAACTGGATGCCTTCCAGCGCACCCTGGGCATGACTTTATGCAGCATGCCTTTTTGGCTACTGCTCAGCATCTTCGGTTACCTGGATAAAGGAGGACCTACGGAGAGTCAGCTGCTGCAAACGCTGATGGTAGCCATCTTTTCGGGTGTGATTGCCACACTCCTATTCTTTACAGCGACAGATATCGTCCGCACTGACCCTAAAGCACTCGCTGCAATAGAAGCTACACAGGCCATGGAGGTGATCTTTACCTTGTTGGGTGAAATCATTTTATTACAGGCCGCACTTCCAACTAGTTACTCCTGTGCAGGAATTGGTCTGGTTGTCATTGGAATGCTATTGCACAGCCGTCCGCATTAAAGCATCAAAATAGATTACATCAATTTTCATCTCCATATAAGGTCTTACTGATTTTACTTAAATTAAGGCTGTTGGCCATAGCAGAAAAGATCTCGTAATAGGTACCCTTCTGCATATAGAGATCTTCATGCTGCCCCTGCTCCACGACATGGCCCTTCTCCATAACCACAATGACATTTGAGTCTATAATCTGCGAGATGCTATGCGACACAATAATCACCGTTCGATCTTTCTTGATCGCGTCCAAGCTATTTTTAATCTGCTCCGTAGCAATGGCATCCAGATTTGCCGTGGGTTCATCCAGAAAAATAATAGGCGGATTTTTTAGGAACAGTCTTGCGATCGCAATACGCTGCTGTTGTCCACCGGAAAGTAATTGCGCATCCGAGTCATATCCTTTTGGCAGTTCCATAATCTGCTGATGGATATGTGCTTTCTTCGCCGCTTCCATAATTTCCTCCCGCGAGCTTCCCATCCTGCCATATTCAATATTTTCAAATATTGTTCCTTTAAAAATGTGGTTACGCTGCAGCACCATACCGATATGCTGCCGTAGAAATGCTGTATCATAATCCGCCAGGTCAACGCCGTCCAGCAAGATCTGTCCTCGTGTAGGCTCGTAGAATTTGTCCAGCAAATTGATAATTGTACTTTTCCCAGCGCCGCTTAATCCGACTAATGCTGTAATTTCATTGGGTTTAATTTCAAAATTGACATCTTTTAAAGCCTGCGTCCCGTTAGGATATTCAAAGAAGACATGGTTCAGCGCCAAATGTCCACGAATTTGCGCTGGCCGATAAGTCCCTTTTGATTCAATCTGATCATCGGATTCCAGAATCTCAAAAAAAGATTCTGAATAGATCAGGGCATCATTTACTTCATCGTAAATACGGTGCAGCTGGCGGATGGGTGCCGAAACATTGTTAAATAGCATGATATGAAACATAATCGCTCCAATCGTAATTTGTCCGGATAACACCAAATAGGCCGTCAGCACGATAATTGCAACGACAGCAATCTGCTCCACAAAATTTTTGATACTATCATAGAAGAAACTGGTTTTTCGGGTCTGCATCTGGTTTTCGGTCATTTCATATTGAATCTTTTCGTGTCTCTTCGCCTCTTCGGGCTCCCGCACAAAAGATTTGATGACAAGAATTGAATCAATCAGACCGATCATCCGATTATTTTTCGATTCTCGGTATTTGCGCATCTGCCGCCTAAAACCCGTTAGTTTAGAAGCCTGTGTCTGACCGATATAAAGATATAAAGGAATGACAGCAAGCCCTACCAAACCAACGTATACATTGGCGTAGAACATACAGACCAGGGCAATAATGGCGTTGGCAAATAAGGGAAGAATATCAATAAAGAAGTTTTGTACTAAACGTGTCAGTGAGCTGATCCCTGAGTCGATACGTGTCGCCAGCTTGCCACTTTCATTATCTGCTGACGTATAAAAAGCGAGCTTATAGGTCAAAATGCGACTGACAATGGATTGCGAAAAATCACGTGCAATATAAATACGAAGCTTTTCTCCGTAAAATTTCTGTCCAAACTGCACCAATGCGTAGACAATTTCCTTGAGCAATAGTACCGCGCTGATGATCCCGACAATGTACATCCCCTTTGACAAGGGTTCTTTGGCCACCATCAAGGCGCTGATAGTATCCACCGTATACCGCAAAATAAAAGCATTGATCTGTGCAGCAAATGATCCGACAACGGTCAAAAGTAAGGTATAAACAATCAATTTACGGTAAGGACGGGCAAAGGGAATAATTTTTTTAAACAGCTGTGGAATGGTCATAAAGAAAGATTTACGATGTGCAATTAACAAATAAGCACTATGCATTGTTTAAAAATAAACAGAAAAAATGTAAACCTACAGCCCGAGTCCCAAGTACTGTCACAAAAAAAGTCGCATCATAACCATGATACGACTTTTATTCGTAGTGCATTAGCTTTGAACTACCCAAAAATGCGGTTCAATACCTTAGCCAGGCGCAATCCACCTTTTAACAGACATTGTTCCATCGTATCTTTATTTTGATAAACATACGAATAAGACAAATTTGCATTATTGGCAACATCGGCATAAATCTTCTCAGCGAGCTGGTTGGATTCGTACAGCCAATTAGACAGTTCGCCTGCGGCCAATTGCTCGTTCTGCTTTTTTCCATTGACATCCAATACCGTTGCATATTCGGTATAGCTATACTTCTCATTATCCACGAGATCACTGTCCCATACACGGTGAATATTGGACTTTTTTCCAAACCAGCTTACCTCGATCTTATTACCGCCTTGGTCTTCGGCACGGCTGACATGCATGGGCTGATGGGCATCCCCTAGGATATGAATCAGAAAGTAGAGATTCTGCTTCTGCTGATCTAGCGAAATGTTTTTATCCCCAAAAGACTGTTCGATACGGATTGCCATCTTGTATAAATTCTCATCAGCTGAATTTTCAAGTCCCTGCTGAAACGCTACCCAGGGTAAATTTGAATTTAAATTTATGAAATGAGCGTTGCCTAATTTTTTAAATTCAGGATTCGGATCCGACTTGATAAAGTCCCCCCAGTTTGCCCAGTATGCCAGCTTTTGCTGTCCAATTATTTTTCCGATATTCTTTTTTGCTTTTTTGTTCAAATGACGCTCCGCTATCTCTGCGACGACGCGATGCCCAATGGTCCCCCATGCAAATACCGATGAAAGCTGAAAGCATAAAGCTACAGCCAACAGACCCTTAATCACTTTTTTCATTGCTATATTTATTTTATTGTAATTATTTAAAGATATCGAAAGCGTATTTTGCCGAAGACCAGAACTCATCTAACGCGATCATCCGTGGTTTAAAGAAAGCGATCAGTTCTCCCCATTCCTCTTCCTTAAAAATGCTATGGGCCACTAAAGTTTTATAGATCTGGCAGTAGGGCTTATCATAGGCGTCATAACAATCCATATCCCAGTCCCAATCCTCTCCAAGAGTAGCATGAAGCACCTCTTTATACTGCATGAACTGCTCCGCCATTAATGTGCGGATCCCGGCGTCCGGATGAGACCAGATAATTGCTATTTTCGCAGTATTATTATCCGCATCCATCTTAAAATACAAATGCTTGACACCGGTTTTATAGTTAATCCAATTGACCTTTTCGCCGTCCGCCGCTGAATGTAGGGACATGAATTGTCCAAATTTGGTCCAGAACAGCTGTTTTAATTGCTTTACCTCTTCTCTAGAATACACAGTACAATTTTTAAGTCAACAAAATTAAGAAAATACCGCGGTATGCCTAAACCATATTGGTATTAAAATTGTTGTTTTATCAACAAACAAATCCAAAAGATGAATATAGACAAGAAAAAATCGCTCTTACTGCTGACCGCTGTGGCGTTGGGAACGGTGGCATACAATGCGTTAAAGCCCGTCATCTCCCGTCCGGATGTTGTAGATCCGTTTGATTTAGATAAATACCTCGGGAAATGGTTTGAAATTGCCCGGCTGGACTTTCGGTGGGAAAGAGGCCTCAGTCAAGTTTCGGCAGAGTATACCAAGAATAAGGATGGAACCATCCGGGTCAACAATCAAGGTTACTCGGAGGAAAAAGAACGCTGGAAACAGTCCATCGGAAAAGCTAAGTTTGTCAACAGCTCCCACGAAGGTGCATTGAAAGTGTCATTCTTTGGCCCATTCTACAGTGGTTATCATATTGTAAAAATAACTCCCGACTACAGCTACGCCCTTGTGTTTGGAGACAACCTCGATTACATGTGGATTCTGGGCAGAAATACCGAGATTCCGGACAAGATAAGAAATGAGTTTCTCACCTATGCTTTACAATGTGGCTATGAAACCGGCAATCTGGTCTGGACAAAGCATTAATCAAAAATTGGCGCGAGTACCTGGTAATTGAGCGTTGGATCCTGGGCTAAAACATCAGCGATCTCTTGAAGATCTTGCTGATTGATCGCATTTTTTATTCCTGCATTATACAGACTCGCAAGAAATAGCGCGGCTTCACGCTTTTCAACTAACGCCAAGATAGCGCTTCCAACATAGAAATTGAGAACAGATGCAGCGTAGTCACCAAATATATGGAAACCAAAATCACCGTTTTTATGTAATGCATGGCGCATCATTTTCTCAAAATCCGAACGCAATGTTTTTTTTGTTGTATCTTTCATAACGAAAACTAAATATAGTGCAGCATATTCGCTCTGTTGGGCAAAGGTGCAAAAAAAATCCCAAACAATGCCGTGTGAAAAGCATTGTTTGGGATGATTAAACGATTTTGACCTGAGCAACTAAAGTGCCTCCGCGTGCTGAGAAACGTCCAAACCAAGTTCCTCATCTGTTTCTTCTACACGTAAAGGAGAAATTAGATCCGTTATTTTTAACAGTACCAAAGAGCCTACGAAAGCAAAGAAAGATACTGCAAATAAAGCTACCGTATGCACAAAGAATAACTTAGTTTCTCCAAAAAACAAGCCATTGTCAACAACCAATGGATTTACATTATGGTGTGCAAATACACCAGTCAGCACCATTCCTACCATACCACCTACACCATGACAAGGAAACACGTCCAATGTATCATCGATGCTGGTTTTGCTCCTTAAATAGACAACTAGATTACTAATCAATGCAGCGACTAATCCAATGACCATGGCATGTGGAATGCTCACAAATCCTGCTGCTGGCGTAATTGCTACCAGTCCCACAACTGCACCGATACAAGCCCCCATCGCTGATGGTTTTTTACCGCGGATGATATCCACAAATATCCAAGCCATTGCCGCCATTGCCGATGCTGTAGTTGTGGTCGCAAAGGCGTAGGCTGCTAACGAGTTGGCACCTCCGGCCGAACCTGCATTAAATCCGAACCAGCCAAACCACAACAAAGCAGTTCCTAAGATCACATAACTAATACGTGCTGGATTATGTGTCTGTGATTTACGGCCTTTTAAATAAATTGCAGCAGCCAATGCCGCCCAGCCTGCTGACATGTGCACAACAGTGCCTCCGGCAAAATCAAGTACACCAAATTTTGCCAAAATTCCTTCCGGATGCCAGGTAGCATGCGCCAATGGCATATAAATAAAGACACCGAACAAGATAATAAACAACATATAAGAGTTAAATCGAATACGCTCAGCAAATGCACCGGTAATCAGTGCAGGTGTAATGATCGCGAACTTCAGCTGAAACATGGCGAATAAGACCAAGGGTATGGTCGGTAATGCACCCCAAGCGACATTCCCTAAAGTCCCTTTCATCATAAAGAAGGTGCGTGGATCACCTATAATTCCGCCGATATCATCACCAAAGGCTAAACTGAATCCAACAATAACCCATAGGATCGTCATCAGGCACATACAGATAAAACTCTGCATCATCGTTGAGATCACATTCTTTTTACTGACCATTCCCCCGTAAAAAAATGCCAAGCCGGGCGTCATAATCAACACCAATGCTGAAGAAGTCAATAACCAGGCTGTATCCCCCGTGTCAAACTCTACTTTATCCAATGCAGATAAATCTATCGAAGGAAATACAAGTCCTAATACGCCCAAAAGTACCAGAACAAAGAGTGGAATAATTTTTTTCATTTTTTTAAACTGATTAGTGTTTATTAATACGTCAATAAATTTTAAATAAAATACAAAAACAAAACAAAAACCCTTTCTTACTTATTGTTTTGACAAATATAAACTCTTTTTGTTGAAAAATTACTATCAAATATTATTTTTTATGATATTTTTTACATAATTTCACAGAAAACAAAAACAAAACCACAAAAACCTATAAAAAAACAAAGAAAAATCAACCAAAATTCAAACAGATTAAACTTAAAACCTTATCAACATGAAAAAAATCCTAACAATCATCATTTTTTCAATAATTTTCATACAAAAATCAAAATCACAAGAAGAAAACAAAGAAAAACCTATTGAAATATCCGGATCTGTGGATACTTACTGGAAATATGATTTCCAAAACAAGCCTAATATCAACACCTATTTTACGGAGGATAATAATTCAGTCTCCATCGGAATGGTTGACCTCGCAGTAAAGAAACATTTAAAAAAGGCTTCTTTTGTAGGAGAACTCTCCTTTGGCCCACGTGGACAATATCGTTCTATTATTAATGGAGACGGCCAGCCGGGTGATGATAAGAACAGCTTTCACATTCAGAATTTATATGTGGGCTATGATCTTACCGACAAACTGAATCTTACTGCCGGATTCATGGGCACATTCGTGGGATTTGAAGTCATCTCTCCCACTTACAATTTTCATTACTCCACTTCTTATTTATTCGGAGCCGGCCCTTTTCAGGATGCAGGTCTGAAAGCGACTTATAGTTTTTCTGACAAATTTGCGTTAATGGTCGGTATATTTAATGACTGGAATGTTTATCAAGATCTGAACGGAGTCTCACATATTGGCTCACAACTAGCGTATAGACCTAACGAGAAAGGCAGCTTCTACTTAAATTTCCTAAGCGGGTCTTCTGTTGGGGGCAAAGAAAACTACAGCTCGGGCACGCTTGTGGATTTTGTAGGAAATTACGATTTCACACCAAAATTCTATCTTGGTGTAAACGCCACACATTATAAACGAAGAGCCGAAGGCGGATACACTGGAGTAGCTCTCTATCCAAGAGTTCATCTCTCAGAACATTTCGGAATAGGATTGCGTGAAGAGTTCTTCCAAACGCACAAAGAAGAAACCAACGGAATTCCTAGTTCCAATATGTTAGCCACCACATTGACCGCTGAATACAATTACCATGGTTTCAAATTCATTCCCGAAATAAGAATTGATAAAAGCAATACTGAAAAGTTCGTTAAGAATGACCTATCTCCGACAAAATCAGCCGGCCAGTTTTTATTAGCCTGTGTATATAGCTTCTAGATCAGCGATGCAACACTTTATTCTCCGCTATAATACCCATAAAATGAGTTCAAATTATCTCGAAATTGATATAATTCCATAAAATACCAACTATTAAACAGAAAAAGCGGATTCTTTTGGATCCGCTTTTATTTTATCAAACATTTCAAACCTTACATTTCCGCCGCAGATTACCTAACGCTAACGGCAACATGTCGATCTAAAATCCGATCAGTTTCTGGCGCATTGGCCGCGTACTTGGCAAATTGCGAACCATATCCTTCAGCTCCGATGACCTGCTTAGACAGTCCTGCATTATCCAGATACTCCTTCACAGCATTTGCGCGATCCAATGATAATTTTTTATTGAATTCTTCATTTCCAGTTTTATCCGTATAACCTCCAATCTTCACATTAGCCGTTGGAAAAGCTTTGAGTATTTCTGCCAAATTACTAAGTTGGACCTGGCTTTCAGGTAAGACCTTTGCAGTACCGGTTTCAAAATTCAGATTATCAAAATCAAACCATTTATTTTTCAATGAATCTTCTCCTAAAGACTTGTAATCAGATTTTAAGAATTGAACCAATTGGTCTTCTATTCCGCTTTTAAACGCGCCTAACTTTGCACCATTTGGCAGCGCCACGTCCAAACGCTCACGACCAATTTCGCTAGACGGGCCGCCTCCCGCTATAATTCCTGAATCTAACTGTACTTGATTGACACTGGTATCCGAAGAGCCCTCTTTTTTATCACTGCTACAGCCTTTGCCAAATAAAAACCAAAGAAGCACAATGACAATCAACGCAATTAAAATCTTCCACCATGCACCACCTGAAGAGTTTGTTGATGCAGCACCTGTTTTGACAGCATCTGCTCGGGGTAATGCCAAAGGTTCCTTATGCGCCCCTAATTCTGTGGCCGGGTTAATAACAGGCGAATCTTGATGATGTTCGACCTTTTTTACGATCTCTTCGACTGGGTTTTCAGGCACGATTGTTTCGGGTGCCGAAAAATGACCACCATCAAATAGTTTTCCAAAGGCGCCTAAACTCAGACCAGCAGGGATAGCAGCAGCAAATGCAGTCTTATTTTCTTTTAACGTTTGACTTATTAAACTTGCATCCCAATGTTGCCCCTTATTCGTCAAGCTGGAGAATATAGCTGGTAGCGAGAAGCGCATCAATTTGTGAACTGACTCTGCACTAAAACCTAGATAGCCCGCAATGGTACCTATCACAGTCTCTAACCCACCGCCAAATATAGAAGTCAAGATATTGCTATTGCCCGAACCTTCAGAGACTAATTCTTGGCCCTCCACATCTCCATCATTTGTCCGATCACCTAAAAATTGATTAAGGTCAAAATTTGAAAAGTGCTGTTTTCCTTGTTCCAAAATTGCAGCTATTCCACCACCACTATCTGACTGTTGACTCAAGCCTAATAACAGGGCAGGAACAACAACGTTTAAGCCCTGTTTTACCTGTTCATGATCTTGGTTTAAACTTTGTCCGAACCGGGCAAGAATCTCGTCATTAAAAAAGTCTTTAGTTGATTTTAAAAGCTGATTTTCCATAACCTTAGTTTATTTATTGTTTATATGATAAAACATTAACAAACAAAGGCTTAAATTGTTCAAATCAAACTAAGGCTGTCAAAAGTCTCCGGACAGCCACTTTGGTACGACGAATTCTTCAGCAAGATGAGCCAACTGATAATTTTGCCAATTATCTTTTTTGATCCATTGTAGTTCTTCCAATTCTGCCTGAGGTACAAAAGAAAACTTTGCCTCAAGTTTTATCAAATAAATATGTCCTTCAACCAATGTATCAACTTCATTTACAGCCTTTGTGCTGTGCAGCCCCATAAACTGCAAAACCATACCACTTGCATCAAATTGTAACTCTTCACCGAGCTCCCGAATCAAAGCCTCTACATCACTTTCTCCGGTAGCAATCTTCCCTCCGGGCAATTGAAAATATTTTGACCCCTTCTTTCTAACCATCAATAAGTCTCCGTCAGGACCAATCATCATTGCTGAACAAATCACAATCTTATACATACTATTACTTAATTTTACAAAACTAACTTTTTATCAATCATTTAAAAAATGTGTTTTATTCTTATATTTAAAGAATAAAACAACAATTTATATAATCCCTATATGAATAAAGGATTAACACGCCTCGTATTTAGCCTATTAGTTCTAGCGTTGGGTTGCCAGCAGGAAAAGAAAAGTACAGTACAAGAAGAGCGGCCGCCTAAGCATCAGAAAGCCGCTCACACTAAAAAGCAGGAAGAAAAGCCAAAGCCAGTGACAGCAGATAATATCGTTATCAAAAAAGACCTGCTATACAAAAAATATACACTAGAAGACACTTATCCTTATAAGGACACCACGCGTGGTTTTCAATGGGATAAAATAAAGGAGCAGCTGGCTTTTGTGGAGAATTTTCAGCAGACGCCCTCACGCTATGCCGTTCTTCAGAATTATCAGAATGAACAAGGAGAAGCTCCCACGATTAAAGATTTCAAACGAGATGCATACAAACGCGTTGCTGACAGCTTCAATGTGGCTCGCTATCAAGCCGCCCCATTATACGATCCGACCACGGACAAACCTGTCCGTTACGGACGTGACGGATGGCTAGTTCGCATACAAGGTGCAGATACCCTAGCTAGAATACCGATTGCAGGCGTATCATTTGACGGAAAATATACGATTCCTAAACGGTATCTACGTCTGATAAGCGATAGTGTGCAATTTAATATTATTAACGTTGTTGACGTCAAAAATCAGAATATCTGCACATTGGAAAAAGTGGACAGAGAATGGCTTGTACGTAGTATGAATCCTATCACCAGTGGCAGGCACAAACCGCCACATGCTCAGGAAACGCCAACAGGGCTTTTTGTAGTACAGGAGCACAAATCAAAAATGTTTTATTATGAAGACGGTACGCGCACCTATGCAGGCTTTGCTCCCTATGCGACCAGATTCACGGCGGGAGCTTATATTCATGGCGTCCCGGTCAATAATCCACGCGGTAATATTATCGAATATAGCGAAAGTTTGGGTACGACGCCTAAGTCTCATATGTGTGTCAGAAATGCGTCATCCCATGCTCAATTTGTCTACAAAAGGTCAAAAGACCTTTCCTCGCTCGTAATTGTTATTGATTAACAATATTTAACATTCTGTAAATCAAATATGTATTAACTTTAATAATTATTTTTGTAAACATCTACACAGAAAAAGGGAGGAGAATGGGAAATACGTTTATGTTTCTTTTAATGGCATTAAATACAGCTTTGTCAACGAAAGAAGATTTAAAAACAACAAATCAACAGACCAATATCCATCATATAAATGTAGAACGTCAACGTACAGAAGTTGATTCTTTATATGATGAAATGAATTTAAGCCCTGTATTAAAATACGAGGCATTCCGACAAGCAATGGAAGGCAGAAAAGAGCTATCCATGCACAACAGAGATATTATGACAGTCATTGACTTTTCCCTGGCATCCACGGAAAAAAGACTTGTTGTGCTTGATCTGGTCAACAAAAAGGTACTTTTTAATACCTTGGTATCTCACGGTAAAAATAGTGGCGAAAACTATGCCACAAATTTTTCAAATCAGCAAGAATCCTTAAAAAGCTCTTTGGGTTTTTTTGTCACCGAAAATACCTATAATGGAGAAAATGGCTACTCGCTGGTGCTGAATGGTCTGGAGGAAGGAATAAATGATAATGCCAAAGCACGGTACGTGGTCATGCACGGCGCAGATTACTGCAGTACTGGAACAATTTCAAGCTTGGGAAGATTAGGCAAAAGCTATGGCTGCCCGGCAGTACCCCGGGAATATGCTGCACCAATAATCAATACCATTAAGGATGGCACACTATTATTTATCTATGCAGACAATCAGGAATATCTTGCAAAAACGCATTTGATCCATCAACCAAATGTATTAATGGCGCAATTCAACCGTCAACAACGGCTTGAAAACACAGATGAGGGTTAAAATAACAAAAGGCTGATGAACATCAGCCTTTTTTCTTTTGTACAGTATTTTAAATGACCCAAACAGCGCAAACCTGACGTCCATTTATAAACCTTAGGATTTATGCTTTTTCTTAAATTTTAACATCCAGTCATAAATCGCATCATCGTGAAATAAACGTTCGACGCTACCGTGCGTTCCACCTTTGATTACATTTAAGCTCACATCAGCAGTGGGATCGGCCTTTTTTATGGCATTCATAATTTTTCGGGACTCTGAAATTGGTACAGCACGATCAGCCGTTCCGTGATGCAACCAGATAGGTACCTGGCTCAAGTTGGAAGCATATTGGCTCGATCCGCCCCCGCAAATCGCCACGGCAGCTGCAATACGGTCCGGATATTTTCCGGCAACATCCATTGTACCGTACCCCCCCATACTCATTCCACACACATAAATACGATCAGGATCAGCATGATAATGCGCGATAACATAATCTACAATTTCGATCACTTTATCCGGATCCCAGCCGCCACGGGATTGGGGAGCAACAATAATTCCAGGCACCTCCTGCCCCTTATTGATGGCATATAACACCCCATAGCGTTTGACACGATCTAAATTTGTACCCGATAAGCTCCGGCCATGCAAAAACACAAAAACAGGCTGCTTTTCAGATTCCGCGGTATCCCGGTCGGCATCTTTCAATAAAAAAGGATAAGCTGTTTCCCCTTTGATTGCTTGTATTTCTTGTGCATTTAACTTCGTAAAATACAGAAAGAAAACACATAAACACAGGTAAATTTTATGCATAAATTTAATTTATCAACGATTTCTTAGCTTAATTTTGGAAGACTAAAAATACAATTAAATGATTTTTACCGACTGCATTTAACAACTTTTAACATTTCAGCATCATCCAGCGATACCGCTTAAACCTACGCCAACATAAATTTAGACGGATATGCAATTATAATTGCATATCCGTCTAAATTTATCTTAGTTTGTATTATCTGGTACAAATTAAGGGCTCATCATGAAAATACTACATACTGCAGATTGGCATTTAGGAAAGCGATTGGACAGCTTTTCCCGAATGGATGAACAACACCTGGTCATGGAGGAGATTATCCAAATAGCGGACCAACAAGAGGTGGATCTGGTGCTTATTGCAGGCGACCTTTTCGACAGCTTCAATCCCGGTGTAGAAGCCATCGAGCTCTTTTACAAAACCATCAAACGACTGGCAAAAAATGGTATGCGCCCTGTAGTCGCTATTGCTGGGAACCACGATTCACCATATTTGATCGATGCGCCGGATCCGCTAGCGCGGGCCTCTGGCATTATTCTTATCGGTCATCCCAATACCCTTGTCACGCCGTTTACAGCCGAAGGTTTCGCCGTCCTACATTCAGACAAAGGTTTTATCGAGCTTCGTATTGACGGTTATGACTATCCTATCCGAATACTACATACCGCGTATGCCAACGAGATCCGGCTCAAACAATATCTCGGAGAAGAAAAAGAAGTTCAATTAAATAGAGCGCTCGCAGAAAATTGGCTGAAGCTGGCTGAAGCCTATTGTGACGACAAGGGTGTCAATATCTTGACAGCACACCTCTATATGAATAAAATTGGCACTCCACTGATCGAAGAACCTGATGGAGAAAAACCCATTAAAATTGGAAATGCCGACCTGATTTATTCCGAATCTATCCCTGATCAGATTCAATATACGGCATTGGGCCATATCCATGGATTCAAAAATATCGGCTCGGCGCAGAAGCCTGTTGTGTACGCTTCATCGCCACTTTGCTATAGTTTTGCCGAAGCAGGACAGACAAAGTATGTGAACATTGTCAATGCTGTACCGGGCAAAGACGTCACATACGAACAAATTGCACTCCGCCAAGGAAAAGCGCTGGTCCGAAAATCGTTTGCGGATATTGGCGAATGTATCACTTGGCTGGCCGAAAACCCCGAAACATTCGTGGAGTTAACTCTAAAATCGCAAACATTCCTGAAAGCTGAAGACCGTAAACTGATTTATCAGACGCATTCAGGAATCGTCTATTTAATCCCTGTTGTTCAACATAATCAACAAAATACGCTGGACACAAAAGAAATTAATCTGACCCAAGATATCGCCACACTATTTGGGGATTATTTTAAATCCAAAAATGCCAATCAAGCGCCCAATGAAGATATTCTTAACCTCTTTCGCGAAATACTAAATTCTTAAGCCCATGATCCCTTTAAAGTTAATTATAGAAGGCATATACTCTTACCAAGAACGTCAGACCATAGATTTCACCGCGTTGACAGATGTTGGACTTTTTGGGATCTTTGGTGCTGTTGGCTCGGGCAAATCTTCTATTTTGGAAGCAATTACCTATGCCTTATATGGCGAAACCGAGCGATTAAACGCGCGGGATAGGCGGGCCTATAATATGATGAACCTGAAATCAAACCGTTCATATATCGAACTGGATTTCATCAACTTCGATAACCGCACGTTTAAGATCACCCGTGAATTCAAACGGAACTCCAAAAATTTTGAAGATGTCAAATCGCCCACCGTTGTATTGTACGAAAACATTAATGAACAATGGATTCCGCTGGAGAGCAGTAACACACAATCCATCATTGGATTAAACTACGAAAATTTCAAAAGAACAATCATTATTCCTCAGGGACAATTCAAAGAATTCATTGAACTGGGCGCGAAAGAACGCACCGATATGATGAAAGAAATCTTTCAGCTCCACCGCTTTGATCTGCAGGACAAAGTAGCGACACTTTATAAAAAAAATCAGTCTGAACTGGACCAGCTCAACGGCCAGCTGATCAGCTATGAAGAGGTCAACAGCGACCATATCCTGGCAATAAGGGACAAGCTGCGGGGAGAACGGGAATCTTTCATATTGGCTCAGGAGAGCAACAAGCTTCTTCAGGAAAAATTCCAGCACCTCAAAAATATCAAAGAGGATTTTTTACAACTGCATAAAATGAAATCTCAATTTCAACAGCTAACAGATCAGCAGGCAGAAAAAGAACATCTACGCCAGCGTATGATCCGCTTTGAAGAGGCATATGCAAATTTTTATCATATCCTACAGTCACAGGAAAAATTGAAGCAGGAAAATAGGTATGAACACAGCAGACTGCAGCGCGAGGAAGCAAAATCCAACGATATCCAGCAACATACTCAACAGTTATCGCTGCAGCTTAAACAAGTTAAACCCCAGTACGAAAGACTATCTGAACGGCGCATCAGTGAGTTGGATCTGGAGCTTATTCTGCAGCTGATCACTTTTTCTTCGGAGATAAAAGGGCTAAAAGAAAGCGCAGAGAAAGGACGGAATTTTGTCAAGGAAGCGAAAGAACAGCAAATACAAAGTAAGACCAGTATTCAAGAAACGGAAACCTTGCTCTTTCGTCTGAAACAATCGAAACCCTCTGCAAATGAGCTGATGGAACTGGGTCAATGGTATACAAGACAGCAGGCCATTCTCCAACAGGAAGCTGAACTCCATCAGCAACTTATTGAGCTGAAGACTACAATAGCCGATCTGAACGATAATTTGCGACGCCGGGGCTTCGATCCTGTCGAATTTGAATCCAGGTACAACAGCGAATTAATAACCCTTGAGGCCAGGCTCAGCACATTAAACGAAGAGAAAGCACATCTTCTGTTACAGCAAAAGCTAACACATTTTGCCGAGAATCTGAGCGCAGGCTCTCCCTGCCCTTTATGTGGAGCCCTGGAGCATCCAGCTATTGCTGAAGGCATCGACATTACCCAAGAACTTACTGACAATCGTGATGCCATCGCGGAAATCACTGGGGCGATAAAATCCAGGACCGATCAGAAATTCGAGATCGAAAAACTCTTGCTTCGCCTGCAGTCACTTGAGGCGCAGCAAAATGATCTTACAGAAAAGAGCCGTGCACATGAATTGCTTAAATCCAATCACCTGCTTCAGTTTATCTGGAAGAATTACAGCAGTGCTGACGAGTCAGTTTACACGCAGAAAAAACAGGAACTTACTAACATTGAAGCGCAGATCGTGGCGACAGAGCAAATCTTAACCAACCAACAGCTGATATTGGCCGATTTAGAGAAAAAACTGGACAGAGCGAACAATAGATTAAATGAACTTGAAGTAAATGAAGCACGAAAACAGACCCAGATTAATCAAAATATTGGACATCTTAAACATTTAAAGTGGCTAGATTACCAGTCCTTGGAACATGCGACTGTCGAAAACCAATATAATAGGTTAAAAGCAGAGAACCTCCACATAGAAAAGCACTATACCGAGCTTACGGAACAGCTAAATGGTCTAATCAGTCAACTTGCCGCACAAAATAGCTTAGTACAATCTATTCATGATCGGATTAGTAAGATTGATGCCGAGATAGTACAAGCTGAAGCGGCTATCGAGCAACTTCTGAAAGTTTCTCCTTTCAACACGATAGATCAGGTGCAAGAAACTTTGGCTGAGAACTTACCAGTTCAGCAGATCCGAGCCGAACTTGAGCAATTTCAGATCAAGTTTGAAACCTTGAAAGCACAAATTGCACAGTTAGACAAAAAGTTAGTTGATAAAGTGTACGATGAAGCATTTTTTTTACAGCAAGAAACTGCATTGGAACAAAATTCTCATCAGCTAAAAATTCTTACGGAGAACGTCGCTAAATATGAGCAGGAACTGAATCAGCTGGAAACTGCTTTTGAAAAAAAAGAAATTTTACTACACGAGCAGGCTAGGCTAGTTCTACGGAATGATGATCTGAAACAGCTGTTCAACCTATTTAAGGGCGCGGGGTTCGTGCAATACGTATCATCAATCTATTTACGTCAGCTCTGTGATCATGCGAATATCCGCTTTCACCGGATGACCCGCAACCAGTTAAGCTTACATATTAATGAAAACAATGAGTTTGAAATCATAGACTATTTAAACGAAGGGAAAAGTCGGAGTGTTAAAACGCTCTCTGGCGGCCAAGCTTTTCAAGTCTCCTTGAGTCTGGCGCTAGCCTTAGCCGAAAGTGTGCAATCGAATACCAAAGCCTCAAAAAACTTCTTTTTTATTGATGAAGGTTTTGGTACTCAAGATATTGCCTCTGTCAATATCGTTTTCGAAACGCTGCTTGATCTTCAAAAAGAAAATCGGATTGTCGGTATTATCTCCCATGTGGAAGAATTGAAAGAACGGATTCCATTATCGCTTTCTATAGAAAAAGATGAAGAACGTGGTAGTCAAATTTTCATCAATTAATTGCAAATCCAAAAGTATTTTTGTAAATTAGTATAGCGTCAGTAGCCAAAAAACTGGCGCTAATAACCAAAAAGAAAGATTATGGGCTTATTTTCAAATAATAGGAAAGGGAAAGGGTCGCATCCTTTTTTTCATAAATCAGCTAGATCAACCGTTCGTTTAGCTCCTGCAAATAATAATCCTTCTACTACGCATTCGCCGGCGCACTCCATACTCTTCGTCAAGCAGTATGATATTATGACCATTCTAAAGGAAATTCTAATGCCACAAAACCAAAATTAATTTTCACCATAAATTCGATTAAGCGGCAGTTTTTTTGCTCCGTTCCTACTTTTGTTGGTATCTGTCCACAACATATAGCAATACCAATGTACCCCAATTTTTGCAGTTGAAACAATCCTTTAGCCGGATAATCCCCTCTACATCCTATTGATTTACCAATCTCATCGCTTATGATTTGTCGACTTGAAAAAGAAATTAAAAAATCATTGAAATTGTAAAAAAGTAAGTTTAATTTAACAATATAAAACATTTGTAAAAAAATATTGTCATACGATACATAGAAATTAAAGTGATATTTATTCCAGACACATGAAATACAAACAGATCAACAACAATTCCATTAACCAGATCATGCTTATCATCATTATTCTGCTGATATGCATCTTGATATTTACGAATTTATTTTATTATCTTCCTGGCTTTTTGGGCGCAATAACATTATATATCCTCTTCCGAAAAATCAATTTTAAATTGACCGAAGAAAGAAAATGGAAAAAGTCCATTGCAAGTCTTTTATTAATCCTGCTCACGATTGTATTTCTGGTCGGTCCGCTTTATTTACTGATCAATTATATGGTCCCTCAGGTAACTGATGCAATCAGCAATAAAGATGAGATTATGGAAAAATTTGATTCCATTAAAAACTATTTCAAGGACAGTCCATACCTCAGCAGTATTGATCTATCGGATACCGCTTTAATGGGCGGACTACAGCGGGCAGCAAAGTTTATTCCGAATATCCTGAATTCCGTTGCCGAAGTTGGTGTCAATGTTTTGGTAGCCTTATTTGTCCTTTATTTTATGTTGGTAAGCAGCAAGCAGCTAGAACGGACCATATATAATGCCATCCCATTTTCCACAGGCAGTAAAGCAGAGCTATGGAAAGAATTCGATATGATGGTCAAATCAAATGCTATTGGCATTCCGATCCTTGCAATGTGTCAAGGTGTTGTCGCCGGTGTAGGCTATTGGATTTTCGGGCTTGAAAACCCAATTTTTCTGGGTATTTTAACCGCAGTATCGACCATTATTCCCATTTTAGGCACAATGGTGGTCTATCTTCCGGCAGCTGTATTTCTATTGGCAAATGGGCAATCCGGCAATGCCATCGGCCTTGCACTATACGGCATCATTATCATCGGGAGTATTGACAATGTCCTTCGCTTTACGATCCTAAAAAAATTGGGCGATGTCCATCCTTTAATTACTGTTTTTGGTGTATTGCTGGGATTAAATTTATTCGGCATGCTTGGATTGATATTTGGACCTCTTATTCTTTCTTGCGTAGGCGTACTCCTTAAAGTCTATAGTAACGAGTTTGGCCGTGGTACACCAGAAATCATCCAATCCACCTCGCTGATGGATCCAAACAGTCCACCTGACATCAAAGATAGATCATAATAAGACAAATCCCGGGACAATTAGCAGTGGCAAGTGTTATTGACGTTTAACCAGTAAACTGTCATAACTTAAGATTAGACACTGCATAGTCCCATTTTTTTTATAGTTTTGATCCTTCATTGATTTCGTTGAGGCATGGTTGGCATTCAGCTAAAGTTGAGCTAAAAAAGCACATCCTATTGACGAATCTAAAACAATAAAAAATCACGGAAACTGATTTAAAATCAAAGGTAGTCTATGAACAAAAAAATAATCTTAGGAGTAACCGCTCTATTAGCAGCAGCTATGCTTTATTCATGTGACAATAAAGGCAATCAAAAGGCAACTGGTACGGAAAATAACACACCGGAAAATACCGCAGATAGTCAAGATCACGCAGGTCACGATCATGCTGGCCATGACCATGTGCAAGCGGCTCCCGCGCAGTCTTCTGAGCCAGCTGCAATTCTTCCTAATTTCACTTTTTACCAACTTCGATCAGGTATACGTGTCAGCAATGAGAACCTTGCTAAAGATAAGAATACCGTTTTTATTTTATTTGATCCGGGATGCAGTCACTGCCAGCATGAAGCAACCGAACTTGAAAAAAATATCGATCGTCTAAAAGATGTAAACATCTTCTACATTTCCATGAATGATCCGGCATTGGTATTAGGCTTCTTCGACAGCTTTGCGCCAAAATTATCTAAATCCTCCAATGTAGAGGTATTGATTGATAAAGATCAAACCTTTATCCAAAGCATACATGTCCCCTCACAATTCCCGGCAAATTATGTGTATGGTGCTGATGGCAAACTAAAAGCACATTGGGAAGGTGAGAAAAATATTAATGAGGTGATAAGCCAATTTCATAAATAAGCTGAAATGCTCAATATAGCGATAAACGGATTTGGGCGTATCGGAAGAAACACCCTGCGCAATATTTTTCTGCGTGAGACTTTTAGTCAGCTGCAGGTAGTTGCCATCAATGATTTGGCGGATACCAAGACTTTGGCCCATTTGTTCAAATATGATTCAGTTCATGGACCTTTCTCCGGCACGGTCACACACGACGAAAATCATATCATCGTGAATGGCCACCCCATTTTGGTAACTAATGAAAGAGATCCGGCCCTACTGCCCTGGAAATCCTTGCATATTGATGTTGTTGTTGAATCTACAGGCCATTTTACAAGTCGCCAGAAAGCGACACTACACTTAACTGCCGGAGCCAAAAAGGTAATCATCTCCGCTCCTTCAGCAGACAAAGATATTGCAACTGTTGTATTGGGTATCAACGACAATATGGTGGACCTCTCCGAATCCATTCTCTCGAATGCCTCTTGTACAACCAACAATGTCGCGCCCTTAGTCAAAATATTGGACGACAATTGGGGGATAAAAGACGGATATATCACTACCGTCCACTCCATGACGGGAGATCAAAATCTGCATGATGCACCACACAAAGATTTGAGACGCGCACGCGCAGCCTCTTCGGCGATCATACCGACAACAACAGGTGCTGCCAAGGCGATTACCAACGTCTTCCCGCATTTACAGGATAAATTGGGTGGCGCGGGTATCCGTGTTCCTGTATTGAACGGATCATTGACAGATTTCACCTGTACTTTGGAAAAAGAAACAACGGTTGAAGAAATCAACAGCGCCTTCAAAGCCGCTGCGGAAAATGAATTAAAGCAAGTATTGTTTTATACAGAAGATCCAATCGTATCTGTCGATATTATAAACAATCCCTATTCTTGTGTTTTCGATGCCCAATTGACCTCAATTGTTGGCGGATTAGTGAAAGTTGTGGGCTGGTACGACAATGAATTTGGCTATTCCAATCGCTTGGTGGATCTCCTGATTAAGATCGACCATCTCGGTTGATCGCACTTGCTGAAGAACAAAAGGCCCGTATTTTGAGTGCGGGCTTTATGATAAAGAACATTCGATATTGAGAAGCAAGACAGGTAATTAAAGTTCCCTTTCGACCCCCAGACCAAAAAGTGCAAAATCATACTTCACAGGATCGTTAGGATCCAGGAGGCGAAGATTTCCTGTCAGCTCAAGCGCTGTCTTCCAATTCACCTTTTCCAAAGTAATCAGTCCAAATTTTCGTGCAACACGTTCGACATGGACATCACATGGGCAGATGAGATCTTTTGGAGACAGCCGGTTCCAAAGACCAAAGTCAACCCCTTTATTATCCTTTCGGACCATCCAGCGCAGAAACATATTGATACGTTTGACAGTAGACTTCTGGGCTGGGCTACTGATATGTTTACGTGTACGATGTGGATAGTCAGGCAAAGAAAAGAAATACACTTTAAATGCATTGAGCGCCTGTTCCAAATTCACCGCTTCCATGGCTTCCTGTCCCATCAAAAAGGCGTCCTCCAAGGAGGTAAAGAGATTGTAATGGTGTTTAAAAAAAGCAACGAAATAGAGTATATCCGTATCGTTGAACGTACGATGCTTAAAACCAAGCAGGCTTTTTAAGTCCCGCTCCTGATGGTTCATAATAAAATCGTAAGGCGTACCGTCCATTCTTTTGATCAGTTCATTGCATTTGTTAATAATCGTTTTACGTTGTCCCCAAGCCATAATGGCGGCCAGGAACCCCGTAATTTCAATATCATGCTTAGCAGAAAATTGATGTGGAATGGAGATCGGGTCATTGGGGATAAAATTGGGTTGATTATATTCATCAACCTTTTTATCCAAAAAGTCTTTTAAATTAAAATCTACAGTCATTATCCTAATCTATCGTCCTGTCTGTAGTATCCCTTTACAGATGTTTGCAATCAAGCCCGGCCCTTCATAGATAAATCCGGTATAGACCTGGATAAGACTGGCACCTGCATCAAGCTTTTCAATAGCGTCCTTGGCAGAATGAATGCCGCCGACACCAATAATCGGGAATGCTTTATTGGATTTTTCATTTAAGTAACGGATTACTTCCGTAGAGCGCTTGGTCAGTGGTCGTCCACTTACTCCTCCGGCTTCCTTGGTCAACTCCTCCTGGCTCTTTAAACCTTCCCTCGAAATCGTGGTATTTGTGGCAATGACCCCTGCAATCTGTGTCTCCACAACGATTTCCACAATATCATCTAATTGGCTGTCTGTTAGATCGGGAGCAATCTTAAGCAAAATAGGTTTTGAAGCTGGTTTTGCTTTATTCAAGTTCTGTAGGGTATTTAGTATATTTTTCAACGGTTCTTTTTCCTGCAGATCCCTTAGGCCAGGTGTATTGGGTGAACTGACATTGACAACAAAATAATCCACGTAATCAAAGAGTGCATTGAAGCAATAAATATAATCGTTTACCGCCTCTTCGTTCGGTGTAACTTTATTCTTTCCAATATTGCCGCCGATAAGAAGTCCTTTTCGGTCTTTCAGGTTCTTCAAGCGATTTGCGGCCACATCCGCTCCCTGATTATTAAATCCCATACGGTTGATCAGCGCTTCATCCGCCACAAGACGAAACATCCGTGGTTTATCATTTCCCGGCTGAGGTTTGGGTGTAACTGTCCCGATTTCAATAAAACCAAATCCTAAATTAGTCATGTCGGAAATATATTCGGCATTTTTATCGAAACCGGCGGCCAGACCTACCGGATTTTTAAACTTCAATCCAAATACCTCACGTTCAAGACGAGGATCTTCTACCGTAAAAATAGCATTCAATAATCGCTTGGCACCCCAGAATTTTGAGAAGACATTCAATCCGCCGGTCACCCTATGGTGAGCCGTCTCCGGATTCATTGTAAAGAATATAGGTTTGACTAATTTATACATAATCGCAAAGTTACTCAAACAAGAAGAAATATTCATTACTTTTGTACTTTTGCATTTGAAATGATATCAATAAATAATTTAACATTTGAAATAGGATCCCGTGCGTTGTATGATGAGGCAAACTGGCACATCAAACCTGGTGATAAAGTAGGTTTAATAGGTGCCAATGGCGCCGGAAAATCTACCTTATTGCGGTTAATCGTTGGACAGTATGCCCCAACTTCGGGAACGATTTCCATGGCAAAGGACCTTAAGATCGGCTATCTAAATCAAGATTTACTATCTTACCATTCCGACAAGAGCATTCTATATGTAGCCATGGAAGCGTTCGAACGCCAAAATCAGTTACATGCCGAAATCGAGGATTTACTCGCTAAATTGGAAACTGATTATTCGGACGATATTCTCAATAAACTCAGTGACAGGCAGCTGGAATTTGAGGCACTGGATGGTTACAATCTCGAGTTTAAAGCCCACGAGATCCTGGCCGGTCTGGGTTTTTCAGAAGAAGAACAAAAAAGACCTCTGGCGACATTCTCTGGGGGATGGCGCATGCGTGTAATGCTTGCCAAAATCCTCTTGCAGACTCCTGATATTCTATTATTGGATGAGCCTACCAACCACATGGATTTACCTTCAATCAAATGGCTTGAAAACTATTTACAGGCTTTTGACGGAGCCATTGTCATTGTATCACACGATAGGTATTTTCTGGACCGCATCATCAAAAAAACAGTAGAGTCACGCAAAGGAAAATTAACACTTTATGCAGGTAACTATAGCTTTTACCTAGAGGAAAAAGAGTTAAGAAACGAACTACAGGCCAACCAGTTCAAAAACCAGCAAGCGAAGATCAAGCAGGAGGAACGGCTTATCGAACGTTTCCGTGCCAAAGCGTCCAAAGCAAAAATGGCACAGTCGCGTATTAAAGCCTTGGATAGAATGGAAAAGATTGAAGATGTGGATGACGATAATCCAACCGTCAACTTTAGCTTCAAATTTTCAAAACCTTCTGGCCGTCATGTAGTGACATTAGACCATATTTCTAAATCTTATCCGAACTTAGAAATACTAAAAAATACCTCTGCAATTATTGAAAAAGGTGATAAAATTGCTTTGATCGGTGCGAACGGAAAAGGTAAGTCTACTCTACTTCGTATTGTCGCTGGTACAGACGATCAATTTGAAGGCAAAGCAGAACATGGGCACAATGTCTCACAAACGTTCTTTGCACAACACCAATTGGAGGCACTTCACCTCGAAAACTCAATATTGGCCGAGCTCCAGGCATTTGCCCCAAAACATACAGAGACCGAATTGCGTTCAATACTAGGCTGTTTCCTATTTACTGGCGATGATGCCTTTAAGAAAATTAAAGTACTATCTGGAGGTGAAAAATCCCGTGTAGCCCTTGCGAAAGCACTGACAGCTGACGCCAACTTTCTGGCGCTCGATGAACCTACCAACCACTTGGATATGCAATCGGTCAATATTTTGATCCAAGCTTTGCAACAATTTGAAGGAACGTTTATTGTTGTTTCTCACGACCGCTATTTTCTGGATCACGTGGCCAATAAAATTTGGTATATCGAAGATAAGGAGATCAAAGAATATCCGGGCACTTATCAGGAGTATGAAGAATGGGCGGCAAAACGTATTATAAAAACTGAGAGCAAACCGGAGAAAAAAGTCAAAGAAGAGCCAAAGGTTAAAAAGGAAAAACAGGCGCCATCTGAAGACCGGATACGGTTGCTTAGCAAAAAGAACAAAGAGCTTTCGACGTTGGAGAAAAGCGTCGAAGAACAGGAAATAGTGGTCAAAGACCTGGAATTAAAACTCGCGGATGAAGCTGTTTATTCGGATGCGACTAGGTTACAGGAAACTACACGCGCTTACAATTCGGCCAAGGCCCAGTTAATCCATTATCAGGAACAATGGGAGCAATTGGCCGAGGAAATTATGGAATTGGAAAACGATTAATTTTTTTGGCTTAGAATCAGCTTTTTAAACGTGCTAACGCGATTTTAAACTGAAAAAATTTGCAGGAGTAGGATTAAAGCCCTACTTTTGCATCACTTCAAACAGGGAACGGCAGTTCAAAAAGAAGTACGATTCCGTAGCTCAGCTGGTAGAGCAATACACTTTTAATGTATGGGTCCTGGGTTCGAATCCCAGCGGGATCACAAAGAAAAGCTAATCTCGCGATTAGCTTTTCTTTTTTAACAGGATCAGGGTTCAAAAGAAGGGCCGACCGGTTTCGATGCAGCTCCCATTCATAAATTCCTTTTTCAAAAATGAGAAGGTATTTCCTTGTCCATATCCCGGATGAGTATTCCTGTTCATCCAATTTAAGTGTAAAATCTGCGATTTTCCAGTATTCAATTTAATTCCTGCGCTGTACCAGCCTGTACTTTTTTAAATTTACCGTCGTTTTCTAAAATGAACGTCTCGGTTTCAAAAATAGGATCTTCGCTCATCCAATTGCTATTTATTACCACTATTTTATTTTTCTCTATTCTACTCGTTTTCGCAAATGCAGATTCTGCTACTTCATCATATGCAATTTCCAGTTTGTCGATTATTTTGCTGTCCTTATCTATTGTGATCAATGTTGTGAATAATTCGTACTCACCGCCTTGGTAGGTAACTACAATGGAGGCAAATTTTTCAGAAAATGGTATTTTATAATTAAGCCTAAAATTTGTCGCATCTTTACGTCCGGGATCAAAATTGATCTTTTTCAGAAAACCGCTATCACGTATTCCTGATTTTTCAAAATTCTCGAAGTCAGTGGAGTCCACTATCGGAAAATGCCGGATGGGAAGCGATGTTAACAGATCAGTTTCTGCACCCGAAATTACCTTAATTGGCGCTGGATGCTCGCTATCCTTTCCAAATACTTCTTTTAATGAAGATTTTTCCATCTTTTTCTTTTCCTTTTTATTATCACACGCCGTGAAAACAAACGCTGTTACAAGAATAAGTATATATATTTTTATCATCCCACCTTTTTTAAGATAAATTGTTATGCTATTCCTTCTATAGATCTTTAGTCAATTATATAAGGATCCTCCTAAAATCTTACTTTTGCTATTTTAAAATCAATTGTTACCTCGTTCCTCATCTATATTCATCTTTACCCGATAAACATGTTCAACAATGTATTTCCATTCACTGTTATTATAGGCATTCATTTTTGAGATGGTATCAGAATTGCTTGCCACGATAATATTGATATCAATTCCATCCATGCGCTGAACACTTTTACCTTCCTTTGAGGACCTAAATGCTACCAAATTGATTTTAGCTATAAGGTTATGCCAATCCTGAGGCACTGTTTTCTTATGATATTCCGAATTCTTCTCCGGATTAGCGGCGACAGTTTGCTTATAGTGCGTGGAATCCTCATCTATAAACATACGGGAGCTGTACCCCAGCTGACCACCGGCACACATGATTTCAACCGACTGTATTTCTATATTTTTCATAACCTTAGGCTGGGCGGTTTTATGATTATTACTGTCAGCACAACTGAGCAAAAACAACGATAAAACAGTTAATTTATACATCTCTCAAATTTAGACTTTTATATCTGATTTACTTGTGTAGCCTCCAGACAACTAAACGCAATTGTTACGGTCCAGGTCCCCTATTCAATATTGCCTCTGATTTTTCATTCACTGTTGGTATTATTTAATTGACCAATGTGCCTTCACTAATATTACTATAAATTTAAAACATTTATCATCCCGCTTAAGCGCAATTTTATATTCGCAGAGAGTGGCTTATAATCCGTTGGACACAAATCATTATTAAAATCGCGGCCTTTGCGTTATGATCAATTGTGGTTAATAAACAATGGAGCGAACTGCTTGACAGCGTTACTGCCATTGAAGTGAGCCTATGACAGTCGCGAGGATGTATATCTAAACAATGGCCTGTAAATTTTATCATCATTGTGTATATATTAACAAATATCAATTATCTTCATGGTATGGACGCTATCTTTATTGTAATTCGCTCCTGAGGTGATGGTATTATGGCAATAAGGAGTATAGGATAAACCTGAATTTAAACAACAGTAATAGGATGAAAAAATCTATTTTAACCATAACATTAAACCCCTCGGTAGACAAAAGTACCAGTGTTCAAAACATCGTTCCAGAAAAAAAACTGCGCTGCAACGCTCCAAAGTACGAAGCCGGGGGCGGCGGTATTAACGTAAGCCGCGCGCTGAAACGACTTGGCATACCTTCTGATGCGCTTTTTACTTCCGGTGGAAAAACGGGCGGTATGCTGGAGCTTCTTTTGAAACAGGAAGGACTTGATATTATACCAATCCACATAAGCAGTGAAACAAGAGAAAACTTTATTGTTGTAGACCAGACCACCAACCAGCAATACCGGTTTGGATTTCCTGGTGCTTCTTTTACGGCAAGTGAACAAGATGAAATTCTGACTATTATTGACCAATTATATCCTGCACCTGATTTTGTTGTCATCAGTGGTAGCCTTCCAGGCGATATCTCCGCTGAATTTATCGGGTTTCTTATCAAGAAATATAAAACAAAAGGAAGTAGAGTGGTCGTGGATACATCCGGAGATGCCCTTAAAGCTGCACTGGAGAAAGGTGTGTTTTTGCTGAAACCCAATGCTGGTGAATTGGCGGCCCTTGTCGGGAAAGAGGAACTGGAAAACACAGATTTAGATCATGCTGCCCAACAAATAATTGCACAGGGCCAAGCGGCCATTGTTGTGGTATCTTTGGGGGCTCAGGGAGCTGTACTGTATACCGCAACAGAAAAAATTCGGATGATCCCACCGCTTGTAAAAATACGTAGTACGGTTGGTGCCGGGGACAGCATGGTTGCGGGCATGGTTTCCGTTCTGGCTAGACAGGGAACACCGGAAGAAATACTTCGTATGGGAATTGCCTGCGGCTCAGCCACCACAATGGCTGAAGGAACTGCTCTTTTTCAAAAGAAAGATGTGGATAGATTATATGCCGAGGTCAGAAAGCACTAAGCGATCGTATAACTCGCAAACAGCCGAGTTTTAAACTAATCAATTATCGTATTTATGCACATCAAAAAAATTCAGAACAACAATCTCTTTGCTTATAGAAGATTACGCAGGGCAATCGGGTATTTGGGAATTCTCCTGCCCGTGATCTTAGTTTCATTTTCACTTTTCAAGTTTTTTGACACAACGGTACAACCATCCATAAGTCATTATTATTTTTCAAACCTGCGTGAGATTTTTACGGGAACATTATGTGCCGTAGGGTTATTTCTTATTTGCTATAAAGGTAATGGAAACAAAGTCATCTGGAAGAATGACAACCTGCTTACAAACCTTGCTGGAGTTATGGCGATTGGAGTCGCATTTGTTCCTACGGATCCGACCGGTACCAGCTGCACACAATGTACGCTGATTTCGGTTGGATTGAAAGAACTTCACTATGGATTTGCTGCTGTACTTTTTCTGACTTTTGCATTCCTTTCGATCAATGTATTTACAATCGGCCAAGAACCGAACAGCGAGATACCCATAAGCATACTTAATGAAAACAATATTTACCGATTTTGTGGATATGGTATAATCATTTGCATTGCATTCATTCCGCTCAAGCTCTTTGGACACGCGACACTTGTATTTGAAGCGATAGCGCTCTTTTTATTCGGCACATCATGGCTGATCAAAGGGCGTGCCTTGGGAGATAAAGGCCATATTGGCGAAAAGCTATACCGTGAGCACAATACCACCGACACCGAAGAGACAGCCGAACTAAAAGCTAAAAAGCCGACAACGTACTAACTTTTGCGATCATCTGCTGGATCAATTTCCACCCTCTTCTCCTCCTGAGTCAGGGGAGCCGGCGGAATCTCACCATCTGCACGTTCGATTTCCTGGGTTTCCACATGTACGGCGAACTGGGCGGGCTCAATCGGGATCCCCATCACCGTTGCATACTCTCTGGTGTAGATGGCTCCGAAATATAAAATAGCTGCAGTATAATATACCCAAAGCAAAATCAGGACAAAGGAACCCGCGGCACCATAGGTATCCTGCGTCGCAGAATGCTCGAGGTATATTCCGATTAGATAACGGCCAAAAACGAATAAAATTGAGGTAAACAAAGCTCCTGCGCGTACAGTTCGCCACTCAATATTAACGTCTGGAAGAACTTTAAATATGATGCTAAAAAGTAGGAATATGATTCCAAACGACAGCGCAAAGTTGATTCCGTCAAGCAACAACACCGTCATGTCAGGAAAATAGCGCTGCAATTGTCCGGTCATCGCCAAAATTACTCCATTGATAATCAGAGTGACAACCAATAAAAATCCGAGTCCGATGACCAAAGAAGAGGACAGCAAACGGTCCTGAATTAACTTTAACCAGCCTTTTTTTGGTTTTGCCCGAACATGCCAGATTTTATTGATTGAATTCTGAATATCTCCAAATACGGTGGTCGCTCCCAAAATCAAGGTGATGCTGCTGATGATCAGAGCCATATTGGATTTTCCCGATAGTTCAAGATTTTGGATAACTTCCTGGATCTGTTTGGCCGCACTATTGCCTACCAGGCCACGCAACTCCATAAACACCTTTCCTTCGATAGCATCTTCGCCATAAAATATTCCGGCAAGTGCGATGATCAATACTAAAATCGGACCGATAGAAAAAACAGTATAGTAAGATAATGAAGCACTATATTTCATTGAATCTTCATTTATAAATCCAGCAACGCTACTTTTCAAAATGCGCCAGTAGGTCTTTATTTTACTTCTACTTTTAGTTCTAATATCCATAGTAATCACCTTTGTTATTATGAATAAACTGCTTAGCAGCAAAGAAAGTTTTGGATTTTAGAAAGAAACAGTGAATAACTCTTGTACCACTACCTGATTATTTATGTGAATAGTCCCGAATAGCTCCCTGAAGAATAAGCTGATTTGACCGGGAAACTTTCAAGCTGAGATCCAAGTCCGAAGCAATCGCTTTCAACATCAGAATCGGTGTCACTTTTAAGGCATCCGGCCAATCCGCAAGATGTATCGCTACATATGAAAGACTATTGGTCTTCGTATATTTTGACTGTAGATTATCTTTCGCAGATGCTGTTGACAATAGATAAGACAGTTCATCTTTCCGCTGAAACCATTGGTAAAATAGCTTATCGGGTAGAAATTTAGACAATTCCGCATCACCTCTTATACTCAAGCTGACATTGGGTACTTTGCTTTCATAGGGCGTTTTCTCCGCCACTGTCTCAAAATTATCATTGACAGCATAATTAATAATCGTGTCTGTCTGTATTACCTGACTATTCAAAATTTCAATATCAAGATAATCCCCATTGGCATGCGCCATAATCGAATCCGCTGCTACCGGAAGATCAGTTAAAATACTCTTTATAGTTGTCTTTAGACGTTGATTCGGGAAATTGATCCAGCCTTTGCTGATATAATTTTCCTTTTCTAACTCCCGAACAAGATATTCTTGTGGAAAATTCCAAGTGTTCGACTGAAGTTCCCCCGCGATTTCTATCCGGCTGCCTTTCAAATCAAATTCAATAAAATTATTTGTGGAAATGTTGCTGTAACGTAATGATGCTCGTGTTAATTCACTCGGTCGGTCGATGAAATGCTCAATGGAAATCCGCTCTGAGTTGGATTGGATTAATTGGAGCATTTCATCTTTCTTTTTGTCCAGATTAAATCCAAGTCCCACCAATAATTCATCGCCTTTCCAAACAAATGCAATTTTGTTTGCCTCCTGATACGCATAATTTACCCCAGGAGCAGCATTATTTTCGATGGCATCAACTGCCAAACCCTCCTTTAAAAAAGTCAGAAATTGCTTCTCATCTTTTAAATCAAAAAATGCATAAAAGTTCTTCGCACTGTCTTCCAGTGAAAAAAGAAATACATTCGCCTTGATATCTATTCCGTTATCCTTAAGTCTATTCAATTTTTTGGCGAAGTCCTGCCCTCCTTTTGGCGCTGTTTGCCATTTATCGAAAAATTGATTCAATAGAATATCGTCCAAGGAAATCGTCAATAAGGCTCTGCTTTTTTTATGTACGAAAGACTGATACGACTGCTGCTGTCGGATGATATAAATTCCCCAGCCAACTGTAGCCAGTACTACGAGAATACCTAAAGTCCAAATTATTCCTTTTTTAATCATTGTCAGTTGTATCAATTGGGTAGTCAAATTCGGGTTGTTCATCCGGCACGATTCCATCAAGCAGCTGGTTGATGACAAACTGTAGTCCGTTATTTGCCGTCGCCGGCAACGCTAGTTCTACATCGGTTTCCAAGCTATCACCTACAATGCCTTTAGAACTCACTGTAAAATTACCATAATTATTCAATTCTGCTAATGTAGAACGCCAGCTGTTACCTGATACTACCCCCAGCTCATTTGTTAGAGCGGGTATTTTCCCTGTCTGGAATGCTGCCGAAAATTTACTTCCCTTCATAAGCTTCACAAAAGATTTATTGGTTTTGGCAGGACGATCTTGGTGCAAAATTTTATTTAGTGCAAGACTATCGTTACTAATCATCACCAAATCCTCTTTGAACATTAGGTGTACTGGAAAATCTTTACCATTACCTTGTTTGATTTTATAGATACCGCCCGCTAAGATAGCCTCATTTTTTGATACTGCCACGTCTGCTGTCTTTCTGATGATTCTTTGATCTTCCGATGTGAACATCCATATGAAAGATGGCATCTTTTCCTCCTTTGTCTTTTTCACTTCCTTGGCTTCATAATTATCATCATACTCGTAATCGACGTAGTCGACCTTTAAATTAGTTATTCCATTGACAATAACCAAATTATCCCCGGGCATAATTTTGGCAATGGCCTTTTCATCCAATGCGATTTCAAGTCCAAGAGTCAGAAGTTCAAATAACTCATTTTCTTTGCCAAAATATTTTTTCAGATTTTTTGAAAAAAATGCCGGCATTTCCTTTAAGTAAGCCTCTGTATTTATATTGACATTAAAATATCCCAACGTTTCCGTTGTTAAATACTTTGCAAATTTGGGATTTGGCTTTCTGGCATATAACTTTTTGGTCAGGTTTGTCAAGTCTTTTCCTAAGGTTACACTTGCTTTCAGCGTAATTTTATTTTGTTGCTGTGCCAGATCAAAAAACATGTCTCTATAGCCACTTTTCAAGGAGAAATCGCTTGTATTATAATAGGCGTCCACGATGGACCTTACGGAGTGAAGTCCACTATAAAAGCCTCCAGCTCTAGTAATCCATACACGCGCCAGGTCCACATTTTTAAATAATCGTCTCTGCTCCTGTACCTTTATATCTGGATATTTACCACTTAATAATTGCTCCTGCTCATGCAGTAGCCACTTCTCCACCAACACATTTTTAATGGAATCATTTCGTCTATTCACTTCCTCAAAGGTTGTGTCAAGTGAATCATAGTTGACAGGACTATCATAGACACTTGTATCAGTGTCTTTTGCACTGTCATAGACCTCCAATGGTTCTATTTCTGCTGGCTCTTCAGCTTGCAATGTGTCAAAATCAAACGCATCCCATTCCATCGTGGAGGAATCCATTAGATTAGTATCTATAACGGTGCAATCAGTTGCTTCTTCAGCTGTAACTGCAGCTACGGCTGCGGCTGCATAGTCCGCATTTTCAATACCATACAATGCAGCAATAGAATCATTGGCGAAATAAGTCTGTCCGACCTCCCCTTTTAGTACCCTGAACTCCTTGGCATTCCAGGCGAGTAGTTGCCCATCCATTGTTTTAAATCGGTGGTAACCGTTAAACGACGGAAGCGAGGTTCCCTGCATATTCAGCAACCTTTCAAAGCGGTTGCTATCATTGATCGGAATGATCATTTCACCGTATAGCAAACTATCCCTATCGTTTCGGTAATATATAGCTATTCCTTTTGAATCCACACCAGTCTGTTGAAAATCCTTTTTTAGATCAATGCTTTTCTCTTCAAAATGTTTGAAAAAGCCAACACGGTCCAACAGTTTATTCAGTGTGGCAGCCTCAACAGATTCAACGACCTTAGCTAAATTAATAGCCACTACCGTATTTGATCCATCGGGTATTTTTGTACCAAAACCCTGCGCACGAACTGTACCGAGAGCTAAGCCTAAAGACAATACTAGGCCAAAACCATAGGAAAGCAATTTTCTTCCCCGACAACGGAATACATAATTTGATATAATCATACACTTTTGATACTTCATCTATAGCATCAAAAGTATCAAATGCATGGGGTTATTCTCATCCCTGAATTCAGGTAATTCCCCGATTTCCTTTAGGCTTCGCGTATCAAACCGTATTCTATGGCAGATTTTACGGCCGCGGTCACACTTTTTGTCTGAAATTTTTCCATTAAGTTTTTGCGGTGGCTTTCCACGGTATGTGAACTGATAAATAAGGATTCAGCAATCTGATTGGTCGTCATTCCTTTGGCCACAAAAGTCAGTATCTCCTTTTCGCGACGGGTGAGTTTGGGAACTTGCTTCAGTCCTGCCTCTGTCTTCTTATTGAGTATGACCTGGGTTTTCGCACAGATGTAGCGCTTGCCGACCAAAACATCGGATATGGCAGTAATAATCTCAGCGCCGGTGGCATTTTTTTGAAGATAAGCATCCGCACCCTCATTTAATATACTATTGATCACCGCTAGTTCGTTATGAACACTAAAAGCGACAATTTTTAGTTCATTATGACGCTCTTTCAATCCCTTTACCAGATCAATTCCATTTGCATCTGGAAGATTGATATCCAATAACAGTACAAGTGGCGCGTCTGCTGCAATGTTTGTGAATAAGTCTGCAGCACTTGTATACATCCCCACGACCTCAAAATCTTCATGGGTATTAATAATATTCTTTAGCCCCTCCAGCAAAAGAGGGTGATCATCTGTAATCGCTATCTTTATCATTTTAAACTATAATTAAACGAGTGGCATTTCAATTTCTATCGTAGTTCCCTCTCCTAGCGCAGATAAAATCTTCATATCACCATATAGAAAAGAAAGCCTTGACTGTATATTGTGCATTCCTGCGGAATGCTGTAAATCCACCTTTTCGGTATCGAATCCCTTGCCATCATCTTCAATGGTAATATGTAAACGCTCATTGTGTGCAGAAAGTTGTATTAGGACATTGCTTGCTTCGGCATGTTTCAATGCATTGTTCACAAGTTCCTGAATTATTCTGTACAGAGAGATTTCATGCTCCGTACTTAAATTTGATTCAAATTGAAGGAATTCGCACTCCACTTGACAATTCGGCTGACTCATCCGCGCGGCGTAGTCCCTTAGAGCTTCCTGTAAACCATATTTGACAATCAGATCCGGCATCAGGTTATGTGCAAGTTTACGCAGCTCGTCGACGGCATCATCTAATAGTTCAATGCTCCGTGTAATGCCTTCCTTCACAGCGGTCTGTTCAGATTCCTTATCGTTGAGGGATGACAAACCAAGTTTTGTGCTCGACAACAGTCCGCCTAAACCATCGTGTAGATCTCGGGCCAAACGTGTCCGCTCTTTCTCTTCTCCGGCCAACATCGCGGTCAGACTTTTTATGGCATGCTGCTGGTTATTCTTCTCAATCTCGAGGCTATGTAAGTGCTCTTTTTGCTTCAATGTGTTGGAACGCTGCCAATACGCATAAAACAATAAAATGACGGCGATTAAACAGCTAATAAATAACCAGATATAGATGGAATTCATACGCGACTTAAAAGCAATCTCCTGCTTCGAAACATCTAGCTCCTGCAATCGTTGCACATTTTCCAGACGGCTGAATTGCAGGTCTTTCTCCTTTTTGTCCCGTTCTAACTGAAGCACTTTCAACTGTTGTATTCGATTTAGTTCATTTAACTTTAAGTTCTCAACCAATTGATTTTGACGGTCATTAAGGGCTTTCATCAACGTGATTTGCTGTTCTTTTTTTTCCCCTTCCAAACGCAGCCGCATTAACTTTTGGTTCTGCAATTCCCGTTCATATTTGATTTCAAGTTGCTTGGTTTTATCCAGCTTATCTGAATTGAAAGCCTCCTCGAAAACATCGATATAGCGCTTTTGGAATTGAAATGCCTCTTCATATTTCCCATCTTCAACACTCACTTCAGCAAGTCTACTATAGAGGCTCAGTCCTACCTGATAATCATAATGTGGCTCCCGCTGTAAGTTATAGAGTGCCTGCTGTAAATATTTTTTTCCCAGATCCCGATGTCCATTTTTGAATGCTTCATCAGCCAATACGCCGTAGGCAGGTACTGTAAGCGTATATTGTCCGGTCTCCTGTGCAATTTCTAAGGCTTGTTGGGCAAATGAAGTCGCCTTTTTAGCCGCATTTTCGGGATAAAATTCGTGATATAGATTAGCTAAATTAACGGAGACATAAGCCATATCCGTCGGGTTAATAAGATTTTTCTGATTATTTTTGGCTATGTGGTAAGCTTGAAGATAATGCTCTTCAGCTTTCTTCAATACGTTTGGGTTCGTTCGATCTGACCGATACTCTTCCTCAAACAGATAGCCGGCTTGCATATAGGCATCAAATAAACTATTTATATTGCGACCAGCTTTGGCTGTCTCCAGTAAAAGGCTTGTGTATTTTTCCTGAAATTCGAAATTCCGCTGATTGGCGTAAATAGCGGTTAACTCTTTATAAATTGCTAACTTACGCGCGAGATTCACATCAGTCTGGGGGGCCTTTTCCAAAAAGGAAATTGCTTTATGAAACTGCGAAACAGCCTGATCCTCTTTATTTTGCCTTGTCATAATCCAACCATCACAATAATAGATATATCCCTTGGTACTGTTGTCAACGATAATCGGTAGAACAGATTTTGCATGTTCCAGATAAAAACCTGATTTCTCAAAGAGATGGTCATTATAACTGTTTATCGCTGCAATGCAATTTAAATAGGCATAGTACTGTTTATCTGGATAATTTTTGGCCAGTTGAATATTATCATTTAGCAACTGGCTAGCTAATGCCTTCTCATTATTGAAGTATAATGCCTGCGCATATTTTCCAGTCAGTAGAAAACGCTCCTTACTTCCTAAGGGAAGATTATAATAAGATTTCTGAAGCTCCTGAAGCTGTTCTTGCGCATGCAATGAAAGGCAGGAAAATAGAAAAACTAAGCATATAGTAAAGGGTTTAAAAAAAACTCGAATACATCTCATAAAGTCTATTCATTCCCATTAGTGGATTGGTCAAACTTAAATAAATTTACCTTTATAAACAATTAATACCGGCAAAATTGCCCGAACACCATCAAGTAGGCGATATTGCATCATCACTGTCGTCAAAAACTTCTAAATTAAATGTTATCAGAACAAAGTAAAACGCAAAAAGTGTAGCTTTGTTACAGTCCATTAGGAAGGATCATTTATGATGAAATATATATACCTACTTCTCGCGATTGCAGCAGAAATTTTCGCCACCACTTTCTTGAAAAAATCCGAGGGTTTTACCTTATGGAAGCCAACGCTTATTTGTATAATTGGTTATATAATAGCCTTTTATTTCCTAAGCATTACATTGAAGTACCTACCCGTTGGGATCTCCTATGCAATTTGGTCTGGCATAGGCATTGTTGCCATTACATTGATCGGCATGATCCTATTTAAGCAGATTCCCGATACAGCAGCTGTGATCGGAATGATACTTATTGTCGCTGGAGTTATTATTATCAATATGTTTTCAAAAATGGGTACACATTAGTTGATCTCAAAACTAAATGTGTATTTTTGCAACTTACATAAACTAAAGGATACGTGTCGTTAGAGAAACTAAAACTAAGCAAAAGATTGACAGCTACAATGACCGAACTCGGTTATTTGACCCCTAAGGAAATTCAGCGTAAGTGTATCTCCAGAATTCTTGGTGGACAAGATGTTATTGCGATTGCTCCCGAAGGAGCTGGCAAGACTACAACTTATGTATTATCAACCCTGATGAAATTAAAATTTACGGATGATGAGGCACCTAAGTTTTTAATCTTGGCTCCCAATGAAGAACGCATCAATGAAATTGTTGAAAAATTCTATCAGCTCAGTAAAAATAGAGATCTTCGTATTATTGGATTACGTGCAGGAGGAACTATGGAGGAAGAAATCGAAGAATTAGTTGCTGGAAAGGATATTGTTGTTGCAACACCTAACCGTGCGCGGGCAATCTATCTTAAATTAGCACTGAACTTAAACCGTATCCAGACGCTAATTATTGATGATGCAGAAGAAATCATCAAGCAAGGCATGCAAACTCCGTTAAGGGAACTAGCAGAAAGTTGTGGTAAAGTACAACACCTGGTCTTCAGTACTGTTGAACATCAGAAGCTGTATGACATGATTGATGCATATTTAAACGAGGATTATGCCTTGATAGAAGTGGATGAGTTGGAAAACAAATCCATAGATACCTTGGATCTCTTTCTATATCAGCTTCCTAATTTCACCACAAAAATCAATTTATTAAATTATCTTCTGCAGGATAAAGAAGTTTTTCAAAAAGTGATCGTTTTTGTTAATTCAAAGCTTACAGCACAGAAGTTATCAACGAGCCTATTCCATGAGCGCAAAGAAGAGATCGCTATTTTAAACCCGCTCTTCTATGATGATTTTGGTTACGAAACAACCGAGGATTTTATGTCCAATGTGCAATCCCGTGTATTGATCATTGCCCGGGAAAATAATACTGTAGTTGATCTCGCGAATATTCCTTTTATTTTGCAATTTGAATTGCCAAATGAAAAAGAGGAATTTTTAAATCATGTAGTCAAAAATAAAGAGAACGAGGATAGCGTGGTATTGACATTTTCTACCGATTTAGAACTTCCTATGGTTAGAAAAATCGAACAGGCTGTGGGAAAGAGAATGGAAATACTAGAACTACCAGAGGATCTTCAAATCTACAATCCCTCGAATGATAAAAAGAAAAAATCATCCAAGGAAGAACAAGATGACGGTTTCGGAGGTGGAGCATTTCATCAAAAGAAGGAAAGTAATGCAAAAACTTACAATTATGGTGGGGGTGAAAAAGCAAAAATGACGATGAAGTTGAAAAAGAAATAAAAGAGGGAAGTAAAAAACTTCCCTCTTTATTTTTTTACTCTAACACCGTTTTTAGCAGTTTAATATAAGCATTAGCGATATGCTCCATTCCCTGATCATTGGGGTGCGCATAATCTACCGTGGAATTCAAGTCAAGTCCTAATTCCTCACTTGATAACATAAAAATCCGACGCTCCCCCTGGGATTGCAATTTTTCGAAAGTTTTCTTTAAGACGCTACTACTTTGTTGGTATTCTTTATTTTTATCTTCGTTGAAAACCGTCGGAATACTCCCTGAACTATGTTGGGTTAGTATGATCGGTGTTGTAGGGTGTTCTTTCCTCAGCAATGAAACTGCATTGACCAATAAGGAATCCAGCTGCTCTTCTGTGCGTGATTTTGTAATGGCAAGATTGGGTATACAATCTAAAATATAACAGGCCGCATCCACTTGATTCATAACCTTTAGAATAGGCTCTTCAAGACGGCCATTTCCCGAAAAGCACAAATTCAGAACTTCGTTCTTTAGGGCACGCCCTACCCGGCTTGTCCAGGCAAGCCCCGGCCTGCTCGTACATGCCCCCTGTCCAATAGATGTCCCATAAACAACAATGGGTTTCAATGTAGCAGTACGGGTATACTCAAATTCACCATTACTTGGAATACCAATTTTTAACCAGTTAACCGTATTATATAAAGGAAGATACAAACGATAACTGAAGTTAGTGTTCTCACCAATATTCTTCCAAGTGTATGAAATCGTATCAGAAAAATTATAGTTACCATAAGCCCATCTCCAATCTTTATTGGTTTTATCGTAAGCGTATAGATCCAAGCCACTCACACCTGTAGTGGGCATGTGGGGCATATTTAATCCACCAGAAACTTGATATTGCACTTTAATTTCTGAAGTTGATGTTTGAAAATCAATATAGAGTCCTGCGGAATTTTCTCCCAATTGCCATACGGGTTTACGGACTTGGTTTTCCAATCCATCTGGAAGTCGATTAAAAGCGGTCAGTTTTTGGTTGTCAATTCGGCCTTCTACATGTTTGTCCTCAAGCGGCGAAAACCACGTATAATTCTGTTGCCCTTTGACAATCAAAAGCGAAAAAAGTATGAATATGAGTGCCATGAAAAAAGCTTTTGAAAACATAGGGAGCAATTTGGATTTGAATTGATTAAAAAAGGAGCCTATTGGCTCCTTTCTATTGCGATTTATTTATTATACTATAAAATAGCTTGTCTAACACGTATTAATTTTTCCATCAATCCTTCGAGTAAGTCGAGGTGCAACATGTTTGCCCCATCAGATTTTGCATTTGCAGGATCAGGATGGGTTTCGATAAATAAGCCATCTGCGCCCACAGCAATTGCTGCCTTGGCAATTGTCTCAATCAATGCTGGTTTTCCACCCGTTACTCCAGATGTCTGATTCGGTTGTTGAAGTGAATGTGTACAATCCATTACAGTGGGCACATTAAAGGAACGCATTTCAGGAATTCCCCTGTAGTCAACAATTAGATCCTGATAGCCAAACGTATTCCCACGATCTGTCAAAAAGACTTTCTCATTGCCGGACTCTACAATCTTATCCACAGCAAATTTCATGGATCCGGCACTTAAAAACTGTCCTTTTTTTACGTTAACGACTTTATTGGTTTTTGCCGCAGCCACCAATAAATCCGTTTGTCTGCATAAAAACGCTGGAATTTGAAGGACGTCGACATAAGCTGCTGCCATTGCTGCCTCATGGCTCTCATGGATGTCCGTTACCGTTGGAACACCGAAGGTCTTCCCTATTTTCTCCAAAATTTTTAATGCTTTTTCATCACCAATACCCTTAAAAGAATCCAAACGCGATCGGTTAGCTTTACGGTATGATCCTTTAAAAATATAAGGAATATTGAGTTTATCTGTAATAGTAACAATTTTTTCAGCAATTCGCATAGCGATTTCTTCTCCTTCAATTGCACATGGCCCTGCCATTAAAAAGAAATTCTGCGAAGTTCCATTCTTTATTTCAGGAATGTATTTGTTGATCATATGAATTATATAAAAATTTTAATTACCCAATTCCGATAAAAATTTGATACGCATCAACTGGATGTCTTCAAAAGTATAATCGTCGCCCCCTAATTCCTTAAGGGCATCATTTATTGAATCGGTTTCAGCCGTCTTAAAGTAATCGTACACTTCGTCTTGACGGTCCTCATCAATAATCTCATCAATAAAATAATTAATGTTTATTTTAGTACCAGCATTAACGATAGTTTCAATTTCTTTTAATATCTCCTCATAGGTAATTCCTTTTGCTGCAGCAATATCATCTAGCGCTATTTTCCGGTCAATATTTTGAATGATTGCCACTTTCAGTGCTGATTTATTTGCAGTACTTTTAATCACTAGATCTACAGGGCGGTCGATTTCATTTTCTTCCACGTAGTCTTTTATGAGAGCGATAAAGGAAGCGCCAAATTTGATTGCCTTACCATTTCCTACCCCTTGAATTTGTTTTAATTCTTCGATATTGACGGGGTAATGTGTACACATTTCTTCTAAGGACGGGTCCTGAAAAATAACAAAAGGTGGTAAAGATTTACTCTTGGCAATCTTTTTACGCAAGTCTTTGAGCATACCTAATAAGGTGGTGTCTAACGCTCCGGTACCATGACCGGCATCTTCACCACTCGTGCTCTCTCCGCCTTCAATCGGACGGTTTAAAACAAACTTTAACTGATATGGATTTTCCAGATAGCGTCGACCGATGTCGGTTAGTTTCAACAAACCATAATGGTCAATGTCTTTCTCAATGAAATTGTCCAGTACGGCTTGTCTTAACAAAGACTTCCAATAGATAGAGCCTTTGTCTTTTCCCGAACCAAATAAACGGTGCTCATCATGCTTATAAGAAGATACAGGTTGATTATTTTGTCCAATCATTACATTAATGACATGATGATCATCAAATTTTTCGCCTTGTTCTTTAATAAAGCCCAGTACAGCTTTTAAGGAGCCTTCGGCTTCAAAATATTCTTTTTCCGACCGGCAATTGTCACACATGTTGCTACAACCTTGTTCGTCAAAATTTTCACCAAAATAATGAAGAATCTGTTTACGGCGGCAGACAGCAGATTCGGAATAATCAATAACTTCTTTTAGTATCTGGGTCCCGATCTCGCGTTCGGCCACAGGTTTATCTTTCATGAATTTTGTCAGCTTCTCGACATCTTTCTCCGAATAGAATGCCAGACAGTAGCCCTCACCTCCATCACGACCCGCACGGCCAGTTTCCTGATAATACCCTTCCATAGATTTCGGGATATCATGATGAATAACATAGCGAACATCCGGCTTGTCGATCCCCATACCAAAGGCAATGGTCGCAACAATCACTTCGACATCCTCCATTAGGAATTTATCCTGTGTATCGGCCCTAGTTTTTGCATCAAGTCCAGCATGATATGGCAACGCTTTGATCCCGTTAAGGTTCAAAACTTCACTTATTTCTTCAACTTTCTTTCTGCTCAAGCAATAGACGATACCTGTCTTACCGGATTTGGTTTTGATAAAACGTACAATTTCTTTGACTACATCTTTTTTAGGGCGGACTTCATAATATAAATTGCTCCGATTGAACGATGATTTGAATAACATAGCATCATTCATCTGCAAATTTTTACGGATATCGGATTGGACTTTCGGAGTTGCTGTTGCTGTCAATGCAATAATTGGAATATTCGATCCAATTTCGTTGATAACCTGACGTATTTTACGATATTCTGGTCGAAAATCGTGTCCCCATTCAGAGATACAATGTGCTTCATCTACGGCTACAAAAGACACCGTTATGTGATGCAAAAACTCTACATTATCTTGTTTAGCAAGCGATTCTGGGGCTACATATAGTAGCTTTGTCTTTCCCGCAAGCACATCCTCCTTTACTCGAGTGATTTCACTCTTGTTCAGGGAGGAGTTCAAAAAATGAGCGATACTATCTTCGCCGCCGAATGCGCGAAGCTGATCCACTTGGTTTTTCATTAAAGCAATCAACGGGGAAATTACAATTGCAGTTCCCTCACTCATGAGTGCTGGTAGTTGATAACAAATTGATTTCCCTCCCCCGGTTGGCATAATAACAAACGTATCCTTCTTTTGAAGAATACTGGTTATAATAGCCTCTTGATCTCCTTTAAAAGTATCAAAACCAAAAAAATCCTGTAAATTGTCGAAAAGTGATTTTTCTATTTCCATTGCGCCTTGGGCAAAAATAAGATAGATAA
>JAQZAZ010000185.1 GCA_029239355.1 Sphingobacterium sp. | reverse complement strand
TGTGTTTATCTCAAGCTTATTCATATATTTGGTTTAGCCAGTTAAAAAAATTAATGAGAGAAGCATCATTTGTAGAACGAAATAAAGAAAAATGGACGTTAATTGAAAATAATTTGTCAATTAACATGCAGGTTGATCCAGATGAACTGGCGTCGAACTATATTGAGCTAACAAATGACTTGGCCTACGCGCAGACATTTTATCCCAACAGTAAGGTACGAAATTATTTAAATGAACTTGCTGTAACCGCCCATCAAAAAATCTATAAGGACCGTAAGGCTTCGAACAATAAATTCAAATCTTTTATTAATGAGGAGATTCCACAGGCAATTTGGTCGATCCGTAGGCCGCTCTTTTATTCCTTGTTGATTTTTATTCTCGCATCAGCTATTGGTTTTCTTTCAGCGATGTATGACATCGATTTTATTCGACTTATCTTAGGTGATTTATATGTTGATTCAACGATAGAAAGCATAAAAGCGGGCGATCCGGCGGCCGTTTATGGAAAGGGAAGTAATTTTGGCTCGGCCATCTGGATTACAATCAATAATGTTCGCGTAGCCTTTATGGCTTTTGCATTTGGACTGTTTCTAAGTATTGGTACAGGCTATGTATTGTTTAGCAATGGCATTATGTTAGGCGCTTTCCACCAGATGTTTTTTCAATACGGTGTGATGGGAAAGGCTATGTCGGCCATTTGGATCCATGGCACGATTGAAATCTCTGTGATTGTTGTGGCTGGCGGCTGTGGCCTCGCGATAGGAAATAGCATCTTGTTTCCAAGATCTTATACCCGGTTAGCGTCTTTCGTTCAGACCGCAAAGATTGCTATGAAGGTGTTGGTCAGCACGATACCATTTTTTATTGTCGCGGGCACGTTGGAGGGCTTTGTAACAAGATATTATCAGGTATCAATATGGCTCAGTCTATTTATCATTCTGCTATCTTTGCTGGCTATATTATTTTTTTATGTTATTAATCCCTATCGGTTAGCAAAACGATTTCAATGGAAGTAGATTTTGAATTTCAGAAAGAACGGAAGATAGGCGATTTTGTCCAAAACTTTATTGATCTTTTTAAATTGATCTATAAGCACTTTGTGACGACTATTTTTGGTCTCTCGGCATTACCGCTAGCTGGAATAGCCTTGGTCTATTATTTCCTTTCGACAAAAATTACCTTTTCGGCCAACAGCCATTCGTTTGAAGATATAGATGGATTTACTTGGGCTGCTTTACTGATTTTGGCATTGATTGCGCTTGGTTTATATGTGTATGGCATTTCTATAGAGTATTTTCTTCTGCTGAAAGAACGTAAAAATACATTGTTTACGGGAAAAGAGGTGCTTCAGAATTTTAGGGTAAATATCGGCCGGTATTTCATGTTCCTACTGGCGATGATCTTGGCTTTGATCGTCGTTTTTATACCACTCGCCATTGTTGCAGTTCTCTCCGCCTTTATCCCTTTTATTGGAAGTTTTGCGATTGGTATATTGATGTCTATGGTGGGAATCTGGTTATTCAGTTCTTTTCTATTTTATCGCGAAGGTTATTCTGATCTAGGTAGCTGTTTCACGGATGCCTATGTGATGTTGAGCAAAAAATTGATTCAATATGGTGTAGCAACTTATATTGTCAATTTTATCTTTCAAATGGCCGTCATGATGATCTCTGTTGTCCCTTTAATTATCGTCTCCCTGATATCCTACAATTTTTTGGGAATGGACACAGCCTTCTTTGATTCGTCCTGGGGAAAACTATTGATGACTTTGGGCGGTATGTTTATTACATTATTTACATTATTCTTATACATGTCCGGCGTTTTGGCGAATGGTATAATTTACGAAACGGCCAAGGATCTCAAATTCGGTGAACGTATTTATGGGATGATTGATCAGATTGGAGGTACAGATGAATAAGCTGCTATTCGTTTTTGCTTTTGTATCTATGCTTTCATTAAGCGCCTGTGACCCCAAACCGCAGACTGAGGATTCGGAAACGTATACAGCAGACTCGGTGGCTGCGGATTCTGCCGCCATCGTTATTGATTCTGCTACGGTGGATTCTATTGCAATGACTGAAGCTGTGAATAGTAAAGAGGCTCTTTGGGACCCGCATTTATTTGATTCTATTCCCAAATATAGCCAGGGACGAGCTTATAAAATGGACCCCTATCCAGAAATTATCAAACGATACGAGCATGATGATTTTGTGTATTCCGAAAATATTAAAGATAAGGTAGGTGTATTGCAAAGGATTTTACAACGTATTTCCCAATGGTTGGGGGATATCATGCCTGATAATCCTTATAAATTTAACGAAGAATTTGGATATGTCTTTGCCTTCCTAGCTTTAATTGCATTGGCTTTTGTGCTCTACAAAGTGTTATACAATAAAAACCAGTATTTCATTAAACATGAGCAGGAAAAAGATCCCTTGGATTCATTGGCTTATGTGGAGAGAAACCTGATGAACAGCGATCTTAGTCCGTATATCAAGGGGGCTATTGAGGGGCGAAATTATGCGCTGGGAATTCGTTACCTACAGTTATTGAATATCCAAAAGTTAGCACAGGCGGGTCATATCAAATGGAAGCATAGTAAGACAAATGCCGATTTTGCGAATGAAATTCAGGATAATGCCCTGCGTGCTGGATTCGAGGAGTGCACACGAATATTTGACTACATCTGGTTCGGACAATTTGAATTAAATGAGTCCGATTTTAGTCAGTATGAACAACTGTTTAACCAATATCAACATCAAATTAAATGAAAGGGTCAGTAAAATTTGGATTGATATTATTGGGAGCTGTCTTGTTGCTGATTGGTGTCATTGATATCACTAGCAAGAAACCGATTATTTGGGATCGGACCTTCGATGCAAAAGATAAAAATCCTTTTGGAGCTTATGTGCTCAGGCAAGAATTAAAGTATATTATTGATCAACGTAATGTGGATGTCAGGCGACCACTATATGAATACTTGGATAGTACGAAAGAAACAGCGATGAATCTGCTGTTTTATACGTCGTATTTTTCCTTAGGCGAAGCTGCGAAAAATAAATTACTTGCGTATGTTGCTCGTGGAGGAAAAGCAATGATTATCGCTGAAACGATTGACTATAATCTTTTAGATTCCCTAGATATCAAGGTGCAAAATTTCTACGGCTATAAGAAAGGCGTGGAAATTAAAAGTCATTTGAGCGTTAAGCTAACCAATGATAATACTAAAATTCATTATGGTAAATCGGACTTAAGTGCGGTCTTCAGTAAACTTCCAAAGAATACAACCATTCTTGGGGGGATTACTTACCAGGATTATCTATTACCCAATTTTGTCGAGGTAAAGGTTGGTAAAGGTAGGCTTTACTTACATCTGACTCCCGATTTATTTGGAAACTATTATCTACTGAATTCAGCTTCTCAATATGCTTATGCTGCAAAAGCATTATCTTATTTAAATGATAAGCCAATAGCCTGGTATGATTTTAAAGCGAATATGGATCAGTATCGTACCCCCTTACGGGTTTTGTTGACCAGCACGGGCTTACGACAGGCATGGTATATCTTATTGGGGGGACTTATCCTTTTGCTGGTGTTTAAGAGTAAAAGAGAACAACGCGCAGTAGCAATTATCAAACCAGAACAGAATCTTTCGAAAGAATTTTGTGAAACGATTGCTACACTATATTACGAAAATGGTACTCCGGGCAATATGGTTGACAAAAAAATAGATTATTTTCTACATGACCTACGGACCCGTTTTCATATGGATACCCTCTCCTTAGGAGAAGATGGTTTCTGCGAGGAATTGGCAGAAAGATCAGGTGTTCCTTTAGCCGACATTCAGTATTTAATAGGACTAATAATTCGAATGCAGGGAATACAACAACATGACTTGACCGGATTACGGCAGATTAATGAAATTATAGAAGATTTTAAACATAAAGCAAAAATGATATGAGTGACTTCGATAGATATATATCCTTTGAAAACCGAATTGATATATCGGTTTTGTATGATAAAATGGCTCAGGTAAAGTCGGAGGTAAAAAAGGTTATCGTTGGGCAGGATCAATTGATTGATATGTTATTGATTTCGATCTTGGCATCGGGGCATTCGTTGATAGAAGGCTTGCCGGGCGTTGCGAAAACCTTATCCGCAAAATTAATTGCCAAGACTATCAGCAGTGACTTTAAACGCATTCAATTTACACCAGATTTGATGCCCTCAGACGTGACCGGATCGTCGATATTGGATTTAAAAAGCAATGAATTTGAATTTCGAAAGGGGCCGATATTCGCCAATGTTGTTTTGATTGACGAGATCAATCGTGCACCCGCAAAGACTCAGGCTGCTCTTTTTGAGAGTATGGCCGAACATCAGGTCTCGGTCGATGGAAGTACCTATATTTTGCCTGTTCCGTTTATTGTTTTCGCTACGCAAAATCCGATCGAGCATGAGGGGACCTATCGTTTGCCAGAGGCGCAACTCGACCGCTTTCTTTTTAAAATCAATGTGAATTATCCCGAACTGGAACAGGAGTTGGAGATCTTAAAAGAGCATCACGCACAAAAAGCTTTGAATAAAGAGGATCAAGTCAACACAGTGGTGTCAGCAGCGGAAATTTCTTCGTTCCAGCGCCTTATTAAGTCTATTTTCGTGCATGAGGAATTGCTAAACTATATTGCTCAAGTGATTATAAAGACACGTAGCAATCCAAGTTTGACCTTGGGAGCATCGCCAAGAGCTTCAATTGCCTTGCTCGAATCGGCCAAAGCATCAGCGGCTTTGGGTGGAAGAGACTTTGTCACGCCAGAAGATATTCGGAGCGTAGCGGCAGCGGTGTTGGGACATCGGGTGATGCTGACTCCTGAACGAGAAATGGAGGGTTTTACAACTGCATATGTTATTGACCAAATCATTAATACGGTAGAAATTCCAAGATAATGAGAAAATTAAAACAGCTCTTTCTAACCAATCAGTTTTTCTATTCGTTGTTGGCGATAGCGACATTCTTTGTGATTTCATTTTTTATAAAAGGATTGCTTGTTGTTGCCTGGATTCTGTTTTGGCTGTGGCTGGCTGTATTGATTTTTGATTTCATCGTATTATTTTCGGGGAAAGGGCGTATCGAAATCACGCGCGTATACCCGGAGAAGTTGTCCAATGGCGATGAAAATCCCATGAAGCTCATTGTCAATTCTTTTTATCCGTTTCCCACTGTCATAGAAATCCTCGAAGAATTTCCAATACAACTTCAAATTCGGAATAAGGAGTTTTCTACCCGTCTATCCGCTCATCAAAGTACAGAAATTTCTTATTTAATGCGGCCAACACAACGGGGACAATACAAGTTTGGTAGATGTATGGCATTGGTAAGACGTTTTGGATTTTTCAAACGGAGGTTTGTAACCAGTCAGACACAGGAAATCCCATGTTATCCGTCTTATATTCAATTGAGAAAATATCAGCTTTTGGCCACCAGCAACAGGTTGAATGAATTGGGCATAAAGCGTATACGGCGCATTGGATCAGCAATGGAGTTTGACCATGTTAGGGACTATGTTCAGGGGGATGATTATCGCCATATGAATTGGAAGGCTACAGCAAAGGTCAAAAAGCTGATGGTCAATCAGTATGAAGAGGAAAAATCCCAGCCAATCTATTCATTTATTGATCTGGGACGCGCGATGCGGATGCCGTTTGATGGTCTCACTTTATTAGATTATGCAATCAATGCATCTCTGGTCCTTTCCAATGCCACGATATTAAAACAAGATCGCGCTGGGTTATTGACCTTTTCAAAGGATGTGAATGTCTTTATTCCAGCCGAAAAGAGAAACAACCAGATGCTCAAGATTTCGGAAGCGCTATATCAAGTGGCTACAAATTTTGAGGAGCCTGAATATGGCAAACTCTATAGTTATGCAAATGCACATATCAATAAACGTTCGCTGATCTTTCTTTATACTAATTTTGAAACTTTGGACTCTTTAAGAAGACAGCTAAACTATCTGTCCATGTTAAACCGAAGCCATATCATCGTCGTTGTTGTATTCAAAAACATTGAAGTTGAAGCCCTAGCCAAAAGCACTCCAAAAAAGACCATTGAAATCTACAATCAGATTATCGCTGAAAAGTTTACCTATGAGAAGCAACTTATTGTGCAGGAACTAATCCGTAATGGATTTCAGACGATATATACTGCGCCAGAAAATTTAACCATCAACTCAATCAATAAATATTTAGAGATTAAGGCGCGCGGACTTATTTAATGATGGAAGTATCTTTGACCATTACTTTCGTCCAAAAATGCTGATATTTTTCGATCGCCTTAAGATGGATCGGGTGTGTTTCGTAAACAGTGATATCTTTAAGGTCTTTGAACGTGACAATCAATGTATAGTCAAAGCTATTGTCAACGACGGGGCGCGCATTGGTTGGTGCTGGAACACCGTAGTTGAGTGTCTTGACGGTATCTATTTTTCGTAGTTCCTCAAAGAAGCCAACAAAGTCCTTTTTATCCTGTTCACTGATGTCTTTCTTTAGCCAAAAATTAACAACGTGTACAATCGTATTTGAGTGCAGGTCATCCTCTGACTGAGCTGGATTTGCCCATGTTGGGGCTGTGATGAGCACCATTGGCGCAAGTAAAAAATTTCTTCTTTTCATTATGAATGGTTTAGAGATAGTAAGATACAAAAAAGAGATACATTTTTTGCATCTCTTTTTATTTTATTGATTAGCCCTTACAGACCAAACGCTTCTTTTACTTTTTCAATGTAATCCAATTTTTCCCAGGTGAATAATTCAACCTCAATTTGTTTCTTTTCTCCTGTGGAACTTTCGAATTCCTTCGTCACTTTTCTTGGTGTTCTACCCATATGACCGTATGCTGCTGTCTCGGAGTAGATCGGATTTCTTAGACCAAGACGAGTTTCAATGCCATAAGGAGTCATGTCAAACAAATGCGCTATTTTATCAGCAATCTGACCGTCTGTCAGATTTACTTTGCTTGTACCGTACGTATTCACATAAATTCCCATAGGGTCTTTTACACCAATTGCATAAGAAATCTGAACGAGGATTTCGTCAGCTACCCCTGCCGCAACTAAGTTTTTGGCAATATGACGGGTTGCATAAGCCGCCGAACGATCCACTTTTGAGGGGTCTTTCCCAGAAAAGGCTCCACCACCATGAGCACCTTTTCCTCCATACGTATCGACAATAATCTTACGGCCAGTAAGTCCAGTATCTCCATGCGGGCCCCCGATAACGAATTTTCCGGTAGGGTTGATATGAAATTTAATCTCATCGTTAAATAACAACTGAAGTTCTGGTTTTAATTGCGCTTTGACACGAGGGATTAAGATTGTTTTTATATCCTGTGTAATTTTGTCTAGCATGACTGGCTCGGCGTCAAAGTCATCATGCTGTGTAGAGATGACAATGGTGTCAATTCTCTTCGGTTTGTGATCATCACCGTATTCCAATGTTACTTGTGACTTCGCATCAGGCCGTAAATATTTTATTTCGTTGTTTTCTCTACGTAGTTCTGCGAGTTCATATAAAAGACGGTGAGAAAGGTCTAAGGCTAAAGGCATGAAATTATCCGTTTCATTATTGGCATAGCCAAACATAATTCCTTGGTCGCCAGCTCCCTGCTCTTGTCTCGTTTTTCGATCCACACCCTGATTGATATCTGCAGACTGCTCGTGGATGGCAGATAACACACCACAAGAATTTGCTTCAAACATATATTCAGACTTTGTATAGCCAATTTTCTGAATAACAGAGCGGGCTATTTTTTGTACATCCAGATAGATGTTTGATTTAACCTCACCAGCAAGAACGACCTGTCCAGTCGTCACCAAAGTCTCAATAGCAACGCGTGAGTCTTCATCCCATGCTAAAAAATTGTCTATTAATGCATCTGAAATTTGGTCCGCAACTTTGTCCGGATGCCCTTCAGAAACAGATTCTGACGTAAATAAATAAGCCATGCCTTACGTAATTTTAATATTGGATTTGCGCTAGAAATGAAATAACAGCAAAGTGATAAGAGCCGTGATAGCGAAGGGTTTTTAGCACTTTTTTACTGTGGTTGCAATCTCCTTGTCGTTGCTTTGTGTATGCAACAGCACGC
>JAQZAZ010000033.1 GCA_029239355.1 Sphingobacterium sp. | reverse complement strand
AGTGTTGGTTAAAATTAATATTAAGCAGCACGCCCCAATGTTGCTGCTTTTGGTTAATCATTTTTTCAATGAAGGATGGTGTTGGTCCACCATCCTTTTATTTTTCAGAGATCGTTATTTTTTTCTCATATAATTCAAATTTAAAAGGTTCAACTTTCTGTAAAGCACTCAGTACCTGCTCAATATTTTCTTTGCTAAAGGTTGCCGTGAAGCGATATCTTTTTATTTGTTCGCCTTGGAGCTCAATATCCACATCATACCAACGTTCCAGCGTCCGGCGTAAAGATTCGAAATCTTGGTCCACAATTTCCAATCTATTTTCCTTCCAGGCGATATCAGGTATTTCGGCAGTATTGGGCTCCATCGCCGGAATATTTTCAATGGCGATTTCTTTAATAGGTAATTTACTGAGGGTTGGTTTATTTCCTTTATTTGTATTGACTAGAACCTCATCTTGGTTTTTAAATATGGTAATTTTCTGATTTGGCTTAATAACAACGGAGTTCTCCCGAAGCCCTTTGCTTTTCATCTCAATCGATCCTTCCACCAATACCGCTTCTGCCGTTGGTTCTTCGGGATAACTTTTCACATTGAAAGTAGTGCCCAAAACTTTGATATCAAAATCAGTAGCCTGCACCATAAATGGCTTTTCCGTATTTTTTGCTACCTGAAAATACCCTTCACCAACCAACCTCACCAAGCGCAACTCGCTGTTAAAATCCGAAGATACTTCCAATTTGCTTGCAGAGTTTAAGGTAACAGTACTACCATCGATTAACTCAAAGGTCTTCTTCTCGCCCTTTCTTGTCTGATAAACCTGGCCAATATTAGCCATTGCTTGAGGAATGATATCATTTGTTGGAAGCATATAATACCATACGCCACCTGCCACTAAAGCAACCAATACAGCAGCAATAGCAGCCCACTTTTGCCATGTAATCTGGCGGATAGGTGCAGATTCAATTGGCGTATTTTGGAGGTCAGTCTTCAATCTCTCCATCTGTTCGTGGATAGATTTTCGGTTTCCGACCAAAATTTGGTAAAGACGTTTTGCTTTTAGGATCATTTCGACCTGATCCGGATGATTTAAGCAGTATTGTTGCCAGTAAAGGATACAGTTTTTATCTTCTCCAGAACAGTACTTTTGAAAAGTATCGTCAATCAAAAAATCTTCTAACTGCTTATAATCTTTTTGGCTCATTCTAATGGGTATTTACCTTATAGTGCCCAAGAAGAGATCTTTTTCCTAAGAAAAAAACAAACTATTTCATAAAGAACTGATAATCAAATTATTTGTTTTAAAAAACAACACAAATAAAGGAGGTATATACGCTACGAATAGGTTATCATTACCCTGTAACACGATTATCTCTGCTATCATTAAATGTCCTTCAACTCCTCCCTCAATATTTTTAGCGCATCGTAGAGCGTATTATACGCTGTTTTGACAGACATCTGCGTAGTTTCCGAAATCTTTTCATACGAATAACCTTCAAAAAATTTTAGATTGACCAATTGTTTTTGACGAAAAGACAACTTCTCCAGTGCTTCTTTCAATCGGATCTGAATAATCTCATTGGTCTGTACTTTGATCACAAACTCATCGTATGGCATCTCGATCCATTCATCTTCTGCTTTGACGTTCTGAAGTGCCGTATTAATTTTATGCTGCTTTTCGATCAGACGCAGAATACGCCTTTTTAGAAAGGTAATGAGATAGGACTGTACATTTTCGACACGTTCAAGCTGTATTCTTTTCTCCCAGATCTTGACAAAAACCTGGTCGGTAGCCTCACTTGCTAGTTCACTGTCACCACAGGTCCGGATTCCAAAATTAACAAGCTCTTGGTAAAGTGCCGCATAAAGATCAAAAAACGCGGCCTCATCACCCGTACGAATACGCTCCCACAACAAACGGTACCCCATTTTATTTCTCATAACAAAGCATATAATCCGTATTTAAGCTAATACAAGTCCTTATTTCCAAAAGTATAAACTTAATCGGTAAAAGGAAAAAGTTTTTATCTTTAAGTATAGTGTGTATAGGGCATAAAATTATAATTACCTTATTTTTCTGTATTGTTTTAGATCCATTATCGTAAATTAGCCGCTTCAAAATCTTACACGACGCAACTCGCATGGCGTGTAAATAAATTGATTAAACAATTTGGGCCTTTTGGCCTTCAAGTAAATATATTCAATGAAAACCATATTTGCGATAATAGGCAGCGCAAGCGAACATTCATCCAATCATCAGATTGTACGTCATCTTCAACACAAGTTAAATCCAGAGATTAATCTTGTGCTCTTTGACCGCTTAAAAGAACTGCCGCATTTTGACCCAGAGGAAAGCACCACCCAACCACCAATAGAAATCATTGCGCTACGTCAGGTCATCCAGGATGCGGATCTGGTATTGATCAGCAGCCCCGAGTATATTTTCAGTGTACCCAGTGGATTGAAAAATTTGCTTGAATGGTGCGCTGCGACTACTATTTTTACAGACAAACCCGTCTCCATTATTACCGCGTCCGCACAAGGAGAAACTGGCCATGCCGAATTACAGCGAATCATGCAGGGACTTGGGGCACAGCTTGATCCCAGAAACAATTTGCTTATCCAGGGGGTAAAAGGAAAATTAGACGCAGTGGGAAATATCTGGGACGAGAAGCTCGATCAAGCGCTTGATGCTCTTGCAGAACAGCTCAAGAAATCCTAATTAAATGCTATTGAATCCATCAATAGGGCTATAACGATGGAATAAAAATCATATTAAATGTACAAAGATTGCTAACTTTACAACATGCAAGAACAAGTCAATAATCCATTACACGGGAAACGATTAGATACTATCATCACCTATCTCGTAGACTATTATGGGTGGGAAGAACTTGGGCAAAGGATAGCCATCCGATGTTTCAATGAAAACCCGAGTATAAAATCCTCATTAACTTTTTTACGGAAAACGCCTTGGGCGCGTGAGAAGGTTGAACAGCTCTATGTCAAAACCTTGGGCAAAAAATAACCTTATTTCCATGTTAATGCAAATAATCTGATTATTAAGCATATCTTTGCAGCCATGAAAAAAATTGCCGACTACCGAAAGTTGTTAAATGTGGATAAATCAGCGGATCTTAAGACCCTAAAATCCACCTATCGGACGATAATGAAAGAATGTCATCCGGATAAATTTGTCAATGACGAAGAAGGTCGTTTGGCTGCTGAACAAAAGAGTGTAGAAATGATCGAAGCTTATCATTTTTTGGTAAGCATCTGCCCAGAAACTATTGAACAACAATTGCCCATTTATACAGAAACAATTACGAATTCGGGTATTCAGGATATTGATTGGAAAGCCCAAATATTGACGATCACCTTTCACGATGGCAGTCAATATGAATACTTTGGTGTCCAACGAAATGATTATGTAAAATTTGTCAATGCAGATTCTTTAGGACGATTTGCGCGTAGACATGTTTTTCATTCCTATCCTTATCGGAATGTGCTGAAAACATCCACGGTTGTCGCATAATAAAAACGTAAATTTCATACGTACACTATATATACGGGTCTATTGACCGCATATTGGCTAAAAGCATAAGGGCCCTTTGTTGTAACAACAAAGGGCCCTTATGTAAAATGTTAAATGTTTAAAAGCTATCTATATAACAGCTGACTAACTCAAATAGTTTTAATTTTATAATTTTAGCATTAGGCCAGCTATTCCACCACCGTAAAATGTATTTCTTGTATGGTCTCTTCCCCAAACTTTCCAACGAGTACCACCAATAGGTACAGTATTCTCATCCCGTTCAGCATAATTGAAACTTGGTGATACAAATATTGACAAGGCATCGGTTAATTTATAGGCTGGGATAATACGCAAAGAAGATTGGTGATTATCCAACAGCTTAAATTTATCTGTTAGATGATTGCGTGTCGTAATTTCTGCACGAAGCGCAAACTTGGATCTATTCAGCAACAAAGCCCCCAACCCGGCTTCAAAAGCATATTTAGATGGCCCATCATCAACAAGAACCACCCCAGCTGCCAATATACTGTAGAGTACCCGTCCTCCTGAACGAAACTGCAGCCCGAGATAATGTTCATCATCTATTGACAACGATAGACTTTTTTCTCCGTTTTTGATAAAATTCAATAAGCCAACTGGATAATCGCTGCTGTCAGCGATATTAACAATTCCCGCGAGCTGAAACCCTTTAACCTTTTTGGCCCTATTCGCAATTCCGGCAATTTGAATACCCACATCGTCGCTACTATTATTCAATACCCCTGCCAATTGCGTCGTCCCTGTTGCCTGTCGTGCTGTGTTTGCAATTCCGGCTATTTGGACACCTCGGACGGTATCGACCTTGTTCAATATACCCGCTATCTGAACTCCCTTTGAACTCCCAAAAACCCGATTCCCTACCCCCGCCAATTGTACTCCGCTTACATTTCCACCAACCGTATTGAATACCCCAGCCACTTGAAAGCCCTGCATATTATATTGGTTGATATTGAATACTCCGCCCAGTTCCACACCTTTCACACCGGCTGTCGCTCCGCCGATAATATTTAATGAAAATTTATTGACTATTTGGGACCGTATAAAGCCATGCGAACTTAATCCCGGTGTCATGGATATTTGATAAGGGCTATATAAAAACATACCGCCAAGGTTCATACTCTGAATCCGTTGTGCAGGAGACAAAAAGACCCTTCCGAAAAATGACTTATAAAGACCATGATCTTCCTCATAACCTTCAAAATAACCATATTCGCGTTTCTTTTTACCTCCAACCTGCGCTTCAATAGGAAAGATAACCATCACACTGGTATCACGAAACATTTCCTTGCTCACATTAACAGCGATCAGACTACTCTTTTTCTTGACATCCAATTCAAAATAGCCGTTCTTGTCCGTCAAAGTAGAGAGCAAAGCACTTCGGTCAAAAATACTGGCATTGGAAATCGGGTTGTTGGTCCGGATATTTTTGATATAACCGGTGATAACGACTTTATTTTTTTCCGGGGTCTGCACTTCAAAATCAACAGACATACGCTGTGGCGTATACTGGACGATGATATGTTTGCCAAGTTCTTTAAAGCTATACTCTTTGCCCAAAATCCCATCGAGATAGTCATATAAGTTTCCCTTAAACGCCTTCGGAGAAATGATACTATCCATCTGTAAAATGTTTCCATTAAAAGAAAACAAGAGGTCTTGCCTTTCTTTTAAAAGCTGAAAGACTTCGCCGACGGTAGTTTTTGAAAAAGCAGGCATCCTCACCTCATCGGCGAGCTTATGCTGCGCTCGCCCCCATTGAAAGGAGCATAGCAGCGTAAATAGGATACATAATCTGATTCGATTGATAAAAAATAATATCATGACGTTTTTTATACAATGTTGTTTCGGAGACATATTATCGCTTTTGATTATTTATTAAGTGAATTTCCTTGCCTTCGACCTCGACCTTTAAATCCAAGCTCTTTGCCATCACTTTAATGATTTCGCTTAGACTATTTTGTTTAAATTCAGCCGTATAAGGTATTTTTTGAACAATAGGATCATCTATAATAATCTTGTAATCATACGCTCGGCTCAACAGCTCCACGACCTTCTGCAAAGGTGTATTTTCAAAACTAAACTCTCGGTCTACATAGTATTTATAGAATTTATCCTGAACAGGCTTCTTCTCAACCCTCATGGTATCTGTATCTCTAATCGTTACCATCTGTTCGGGTCGCAGCAAGATCTCTTTATCTGCATAAGCTACCTTAACCAAACCTGTAGCGACAATAATCTCTGTTGCATCAGGAATGCGACGCACATTAAAGCTCGTTCCCAGTACGGTAATCTTCGTATTGCCTGTTGCTATCACAAAAGGATGCTTTTTATCTTTATGCACCTGAAAGAACACTTCTCCTCTCGCTATTTCAACATTCCTATTTTTATTGCTCCATGTCCTTGAATAAGCTAATTCACTATTTCTGTTGAGTGTTACCATCGATCCATCAGGCAGTGAATCCTGACGTACACCGTCTTGGGTTATAAAATGTATTTCCTCCCGTTGTGAACGGTCAAACACATAGAATCCGAACATGCAGATAAGCAAAATACCTGCTGCAGCCCACCAATTCCAATGAATGATTCTTGTTTTCTTTTTGGAGATTTCGGTAAGTTCCGAAGCTCTCCGGTCCCTAGCGATCTTAAATTCAGTCCAAGCCTTATCCACATCCACTTCTGGCACCTCCAGGGGTTTGGGTAAGCTATCCCATAACTTTTTCATTTGCAAATATGCCTCCCTATTATTAGCATCATTTTTCAACCATTCCTCTACGATCATACGCTCGGCTTCATTCGTTTCCCCAACCATATATCTTTCTAACAATTCCTTATTCATCGCATATAGATAAGATAGAAATACATTTTTCATTTTTTGGTATTCAGCCCGGTTCTCAGGATGTTCATCCAACCAACCTTGTACCCTGTTATTCTCTGCTTCATTGGTATTCCCAACGATATATCTTTCCAGTAATTCCTTTTTCATAGTATATAGATGATATAGAAAATAATCAACGTCAAATAGTCCATAAGCTCAATACGTAAGTGACGCAAAGCCTTGCTCATATGTCCTTCCACTGTTTTTATCGACAGGTCTAATGTTGCTGCGATATCCTTATATTTCATCTCCTGAAAACGACTCAATTCAAATACAGTCCTACTCTTTTCGGGCAAACCAGAAAGTGCCACCCTTAACTTTTTATCTAGGTCCTTACTACTCTCATCTACAGCTGGTTCCCACTCCTGCCTATGCTGTTCATAAGACTGATATTTAAGCTTACGTTGCTCCTTCTTAAGGGCATTCATGCTTTCATTATAAATGGCACGATATAGATAGGCCTTCAGTGAAGTATGAATCAGCTCTTCCCAATCTTTCTCCCATAATCGCAGAAATACTTGCTGTACGACCTCCTCGGCCCCATCACTATCCCCTAGGTACCTAAAAGCATAACGATGCAATTCCTTGTAATGCGCTCGAAAAAGCTGCTCGAAATTCTTTTCTTTATTTTCCGACATCGGTTAACTCTATCCTATTGATTAAACAATCTACTTTATTACTAAGACAAACTAAATCGTTATTACCCTTATTATTTTTTTACTTTTCTTTTTTGCTTAGAATAACGGCCCATTGCAGCATCCCATCTCCCTTATACAAATAGGAACTAAAGTTAATTATCTAAAAACAGAAAAATCTTTTTTTCTAAGGGTATAATGGTTTTCCGTTGTCATAACATTAAAGTGCATTAGAATATAGATAACAAAAATAGTATTAAAGATGAAAACAACATTCAAAGCGGCCTTATTGGCAATGACAGTATTAGGAATAACGGGTATGGCGCAAGCACAGGAGGTGACCTATGGTATACAAATAGGGAGCAACTACCACATGACATCATTTGGGAACAAATCCGTTAAGGATAATAATGGCAAAGTAGGCGTTTCTGTGGCTGCATTTGCCCGTGTCGGCGATCGTCTCTTCTTTCAACCTGGTATCGGAGCCAGTTTATTGCGGAAGGAATATACGTTTGAAAACATACAGAAGACCCCTAAATTTTACCAGGTTAATCTTCCGCTACAGGTTGGTTATAAATTTTTAGAGAACGGTGATTTCAGCCTTCGTGGCTTATTAGGACCCCAACTAAACTATGATTTAAAAACTGTCAAATCCAGCGCGACGACCGATTATAAGAAATTCTCTCTTGACGGAAGAGCAGGAATAGGGATAGACGTCAGCCGCTTTACGGTGGACGCTTACTACAGTCATGGATTCACAAGCGTGGACAAAAAGTTGGATGCCAAGAATAAAACGATTGGCATTATGGTTGGCTATAAATTCTAATCGTGATTCAAACAACTTTAAAACACCATTTCAAAAAAAATGGTGTTTTTTTTATTTAGATTTTATTTTTTGTCAATAATTATTATTTTAGCGCTACAAAAAAATATTCCTGAAAAGACTTAGTTTAGGATTATCCTATCCACTACTATTGGAATAACTCGGGATGTAGCGTAGCCCGGTATCGCGCCAGCATGGGGTGCTGGAGGTCGTCGGTTCAAATCCGGCCATCCCGACATAAAAACAAAGAGCACTTAATTATGATAATTAAGTGCTCTTTAGATTATAGCGCACGATTGCTCCTGTAAACAAATTAAATTCTCTGATACAATCAGACCTTCCACTATAAGCCATAAACCATTTCCTGCGGCGTTAAAGGTTTCTAATAAATAGATTTTTATTACCCCAGTCCGTGTTTTGATGTTTGTCGGTGCTGATTCGAGTTTCCTTCGCATCTACTATACCCTTTCTTCGGCACATGGAGTAGGTAAGAGCGGAATAAAACCGGGTTGATCAATCAATGCGTCCGAGTTTAACACGGACTCAACACGGACTCAGTACGGACTCACCTCGCTCACATGGAGAAGCAGATACGGCGATATCTCGAAGGAGACTCGTTTCACTACAGAATGATAGCCGAACAATATAGCTCTGGCTGCAGTAAGATTGTCCAAAGAAAAAAGGTATCTGGATTACTGAGATACCGCAGTAATCCAAACACCTTTACAGCTTAAAATTAGCAGACAGTTTTTTGCTATTACTAATAACCTGGATTTTGTTTCAGATTCGGGTTAACTGCTATCTGTTGGCTAGGAATAGGATATAACAATGTTTTTGGATCCGGATCTGCAGCCTTCTCCTGCCAAGCCAGTAAAAACTTGCCAAATCGGATTAAATCTTGTCTTCTCCAGCCTTCCCAATACAGTTCACGGGCGCGTTCATCCAATAAATTGTCAAGTGTCAATGCTGTTAAATTAGTCACACCACGATTTGTACGAATACTATTGACCAAAGCCAGGGCATCACCTGCCGCACCAGTACCCCCTCTCAAAATCGCTTCCGCTTGCATTAGCAGCACATCCGAGTAACGAAAGACTACCCAGTCGTTATTTCGTTGTCCCGTAACGCCATAATCAAATGCATATTTCATGGGACGGATACCCGCCGTTTCCAGCGTAGCACCAGAAGTACGGATCGTTACCTCACGTGTAAATGACAGCGGTGCAGTGGAAGGGTTTCGCGCCATTAATGGTTTATTGGTACTCCAGTTGTATTGTTGCCCGGCAAAGAAGCCTACATTCTGACGCTTGAATTTTTTCGTTTTGTTTGAGGTGGTATCCGCAGCGTACTCATAGTAAATACCCCTACGTTCGTCCGCGGCAGCGAATTTATCGTAATAATCTGAGAGCGTACACCAGCCGTTCCACCCGCCAGGATTCATATTATAATGCGCTATCGTATTCCAAGTACGGTCCACATTTCCACCTCGTTCTCCATTTTTGTTGAACAAGGTATAGATATTCTCCGTAGACTTTTCATCATTATCAGGAGCAAAATTATCAAAATATTTTCCTTTTGCAGAAACTGTATAGGCTCCGCTCGTAATAATTTCCTTGGCTAGTGCAATCACTCTATTCATGTCATCTGCTGCGAAAGCAGGTGCTTGCCTATTCAAAAATGCGCCTTTATTCAAGTAGATTTTCATCAGCAAGGTTTTAGCGGCGTTTTGATTAGCCACATATGCTGCCTTTGGACCATTTGCTGGCAAACTACTTAAAATTTCATTGAGTTCTTTCACCATGTAATCTATGGCCGCCTGTGGTTGCAGTACCTCTGGCGCTATCCTAAAGTCATCAAAAGATTCTCCTTCACGCATGGGCACTACCCCATACAGATCCAACATATCAAACATGGTTAGCGCACGAATAAATCGGGCTTCTGCAGCTTGCTGTGCATTGGGCTTATAGCGTAAGACATTAGAGGCATTATAAATTGCCGTTCCCAAGCTTACAAAGGTATTGTTCATGTAACCGTTGTCTGCATTCCAAGTGTGAAGGTGGATCGCGCGGTGCATCCCATTATCGTCCCAGTCACCGCCCCGCGTAGGGGCCATGGCTGCATCTGTTGATACTTCCTGCATCACCCAGCGTTGTTCCTGTTGATAAGGCGTATTCAATGAGTTATAAGCGGTAATTAAAAGGCTTCCAGGATCAACATTAGATGTTCCTTCTTCCAATTCTCCCTTAAACTCTTCTTTCAGTTTAGTACAAGAATAGGTACTTGATACAACCAAACCAATGATTCCGATATATAATAATGTTCTTAATTTCATCTGTCTCATATTTTATTATCCAATGATATCTGCTAACGGTCTATAGTGAGAAATTAACACCCAATAGTATATTTCTCGCTGGAGGATAAGGCAAGTATTCAATGCCCAGGGAAGGAATGCCATTTGTAGCTCCATCTGTATTCACTTCAGGATCAAAACCTGTATATTTAGTTATAATAAAAAGGTTTTGACCCGTCAATGATACATTAAGATTTTTGAGTGTCTTTCCAACATCCCCCACTTTATAGCTTAATGTCAGGTTAGCCATCTTTAAATAATCACCTTTCTCCAGAAAACGAGTTGATGGTGCAGCTGAATTGGACGTAGATTCTTTCACAGCTGTATCAAAAAAGGCCGATCCAATATTTCTGGAGGACAAGTTACTTAAACCTAAGGTTGTAGCCGCTGTATTGTTAAATAAGTAGTGTCCCAATGCGCCGTTCATATTGGCTGCTAACGAAAATTGTTTATAATTTACGTTAGTCGAGATACCCAACAAAGTGGTTGGATTTGGGCTATTCATATAGAATTTATTAATCGCAGGATCATTTGTTGTGCTGATGCTTCCGTCTTGCCCACGATACATGCTCATACCAGTTTGCGGATCGATTCCTTGGTAGTCGGCCAGGTACCAAACATTCAGCGGCTGTCCATTCACCATACGTTGTCCCAATACGCCCGAAAACCCTTGTCCTCTTAATGCGCCCGTTTCATAATAACCGACTAGACCACTGACACTGTTTTTAAGAAAGGTTGCATTACCGGTTAAGTCCCAAGTCCAATTGTCATTTTTGACAATCGTACCTGTCAGGGCAATTTCCACCCCTTTATTCACGATTTCACCATCCAAATTCACCCAGATACGCCCTGCAGGTGCTGGCTGAGCGAGTGTCTGTTCAAATAGTGCATCCGTCGTTTTTTTATTAAAATAATCAATCGAACCATACAGACGGTTGCCAAGTATTCCAAAATCAATACCTGCATTAATTGTGGTAGAGGTTTCCCACTTGAGATCTGGATTACCGTAGTTAGCCTGACTTACACTTTGGTTCCCAAAGACTAATCTGTTCAAAGATGCACCTGATGGAAACTCTTGGTTACCTGTTTTTCCCCAGCCCAATCTTACTTTTAACTGATCAAAAGTTCCACTTGATTTTAAGAAGTCTTCCTGCGCAACATTCCAAGCTACGGCTAAGGATGGAAACATCGCATATTTGTTGTTCGATCCAAATTTAGTGGAACCATCCCTTCTTACAGTCGCTGTAAGGAGATAACGATCCAAATAATTAAATCCACCCCGTAAGAAAAGCGATTGTAGTTGATTTGTAGGACTTCTATACGATGAGACTTCCCGGGTTGACACCGATGAATATTGGAGATAATCAAAATAATCCAATCCCATATAACGAAATCCACCTCCAAAAGCGATATTATTATTAAAATTGTAATCCAAGTATTCGTATCCTGCTACAGCATTTACACTCCAATCCTCATTAATTTGCTTGTTGTAGGACAGCATGTGGGTCATCTGTAGATTAGTCTCCCCATTATTCGAAATAAATGCTTGTTCGTTATTCACTGCCGATGGATCGATAAGTCCGGCCCGATACATACCTTCACGATTTCCTGTTTGCCGCATTGCGCTGTAGATAAAGCGATATTCTAGGTCATCTGTAATTTTATAATATGGAGCTACGTTGACGACCATTGTATTGGTTGTTGCCAAATCCCGAAATGCTTCAATACTGGTTAATGGGTTTCGGGTTGTCGAACTGACGAATGTCAAATTACCTTGGGCATCACGTAAGGGACGGGTTGGATTCCATTGTAAAGCCTGAGAGATCACATTTCCTTCAGAGCCTACTGTTGCATTGATAGGTGCATATTTGTTATCCATTTGCGTCAGGAATACAGCGAAATCAAGCCCTAGTCTCTTGTTCTCTAAAAAGCGGAAGTTGCCTGTAAAATTAGCTGTATATTTTTTCAATTGTGACCCCCGAATAATACCGTTTTGGTTCAAATAACCACCAGATAAACGATATTTTCCATGTTCTGTCCCTCCGGCCACGTCTGCGTAATAATTTTGGGTAATCGCTTTCCTTGTAATGGCTTTAAAAGCATCCTCATTGTCCCCAAAATCAGAATCGGTAGCTTCCGATGGTGTGTAATACTTTAACGCCTCTCTAAATCGTGCTGCGTTCAAGACATCTGGATATTCACGCATTGTCGATACCCCCGCTGATGCACCTACGGAAACTTCGGGCGAGCCTACTTTTCCTTTTTTAGTCGTGATAATAACGACACCATTTGCACCCCGCGAGCCATAAATTGCTGTCGCCGAAGCGTCTTTCAGGATATCCATACTCGCGATATCGCCGGGATTCAAATACGTTAAAGGATTACCTCTGTCAGATGAGAATCCACCACGACCTTCGGGTAATGGCGAATTGCCCGACATAGGAACGCCATCCAAAACAAATAATGGGTTATTACTTGCCCGTATCGATGAATTTCCTCGGATCCGAACCGTGGTCGATCCCCCTGGTTGTCCCGTATTATTGATCACCATAACGCCGGGCGTCTTTCCTTGTATCAGTTGATCCGGACTGGTCATAATACCTTTGTTGAAGTTCTTTGCTCCGATGGTTACCATGGAACCGGTCAAATCTTTCTTTCGGGCGGTACCATAACCAATGACAACCACCTCTTCCAGTCCTTGGTCTGAACTAGGCTCAAGGGCGATTGTCATGTCGTTGCCTACAATTGGAACTTCCTTCAGAGCATAACCGATGTAAGTCACTTCCAACGATCTGGCATCATTTGAAATATTCAAGGAGAAAGCTCCCTCAGCATCCGAGGTCGTCGCCGTGCTACTCCCTTTTACCTTAATCGTAGCGCCTGTCAATGGACTTTGAGTCTCATCCACAACCTTTCCCTTTAACACCCGCGTTTGGGCGGCCGCAATAAAGGTTACAAGCAGTAATGTCGGCATCATTACACATTGCGCAAGTAGTCTGTTTTTCATACGCTTTTAAATTGATGGTTTAATTGATTTGTTATCCTGAGCAACAATGCTCAAATTTCGTTAAGTGATTTAAAAATATTGCGTAAACGAAGAGCCTCTTGATCAATCCCTATAGAAAGTTAATCCCTTGAATAACTTTTGCATCGAGGTCAAATAAAAATAGGTGGCGCGCTGAAAAATAAGGGTACAACAATTTGCTGTCATAATTTTAGGGCAAGGCATAAGTTTACTTTTTGGTTATTATCGTATGATAAAAATACAGCAAATCATTGTTTTACCCCCAATCACAGCGTCTCAATTTTATATCATAACGTATCAACAAAACTCTTTTTTTCTTTTTTTATTGATTACTTTTAGAGTGAGTTTATAAATTTTGAGAAGAATAACCTATATACTTATCCTATCCCTATTGCTCGTATGGGGCAACCTGTGGGCACAATCGCTCTATTTTAAAAATTATCAACCCCACGATGGTCTCTCCAACAGTTCTGTCAAGTGTATTACACAAGACACACAGGGATTCCTATGGTTAGGGACAAGGAATGGTCTCAATCGTTTTGATGGGAATCAATTTAAGATATTTAGGCACAATGCTTCGGATCCCTCCAGCATCGGAAGTTCATCCATCTTAAGTATCCTTACTGATAGTAAAGGGCTGCTATGGGTGGGAACGACTCGGGGCACCTATTGTTACGATCCAATTAAAGAAAACTTCAAACCATTCAATCGAATACCGATTGGTGAGGTAAATGCCATCCATGAATACGCCGGTTTTATCTGGTTGCTTTCCAATGGGAAATTGTATCGTTATAATCCTTACACGACAGATGTCGTTTCTTTCGATCAAAACAGAAACAGCCTAGTGGCCATTACCAGTAGCCAAAAAGGCGGCCTATGGACTACAGACAATAACAGTACAATCGAACGGTATCAAGTCAAGACTGGCAAATTTGTTCAAATTGCGCTCAAAAAAACAGACCGAAAAGCACTGGCCAATACCAAGACCGTTTACGCCATCAATGACTCTCTGCTCATGGTGGGTACTATCAATTCAGCCTACTTGTTTGATTTTAAAAATGGAACGTTAAAAAATCTTTTTGCAAACCATTACCCCAACAAAGTCATCCAGGCAAATTGCATTATTCAACAGACAGAGTCGGTATACTGGATCGGAACAGAGACTGGAATATACACCTATGACATTCGCACAGGTCAGAGCCAGCACATCAAAAAAGACCTGCTCAATCCATTTGCCATCTCTGACAATGCTGTTTTGAATTTTTATCGGGACCGTGAAAATAACATCTGGTTTGGAACATTTTTCGGCGGCGTTAACCAATACAGCAACCAATTCGACAATTTCAAAAAGTACTTATCCGGATTTGGAAAATCGGCTCTATCGGGAAATATCGTACACGATATAAAAAAAGATAATGATGGAAATTTCTGGATAGGGACAGAGGATGGCGGTCTAAACAAAATAGATGCTCAAACACATCAGATTCAGCATTTTGTCGCCAATGGCAAAAAGGGAAGTATTGCGCATAACAATGTTCATGGCTTGGCGACGATCGGCGATGATCTTTGGGTAGGCTCCACAACGCATGGTCTGGATATACTCGATGTAAAGACCGGAAAACTAAAAAAGCACTATGACCGCATCGGCAAAGGTCCCTTACAAAGCCGCTTTGCCGTTTGCATCTATAAATCCCGGGACAACAGCATGTTTGTTGGGACAGACCGCGCATTATACGTTTACAACAAAAATAACGACAGTTTTGACCTCCTCCCCATTACAGCATGGATCCAGGGCATTTATGAAGATGAATATGGTATATTCTGGGTCAACACCTATGGCAGCGGTGTCTATCAGTATAACCGCCGTTCGGGAAAAATACAGCATTTGCTTTCCGAGCAGGGTAAACAAAATACGCTCGTCAATAATTACGTCAATGGCTTATTTGAAGACAGTAAAAAAAACCTCTGGTTTTGCACCGAAAGCGGCCTTTCGAAATACCGTCGTAATGGACGCTTCACCAACTATCTGACCGAATCCGGTTTACCTTCCAATCAAGTATTTAAAGTCTTGGAAGATGACAATAACAGCATATGGATCTCCACAGGTGGCGGATTAGTCAGACTGGATGAAGATATCCCCCGTAGGGTCATTTATACATCGAGAGACGGACTTCCCGCAGATCAGTTTAATTATAACTCAGCTCTCAAAGATAACGACGGAACATTATATTTTGGCACGATCAAAGGAATGGTCAGCTTCAACCCGACAAAATCCATTAAGAACAGCTTTATTCCACCTATATTCATTAGCGACATTCAGATCAACAATGTAAGTATACCTGTCCGTGAAAATGGCATCGTGAAACAGTCCATCTCGTTATCAAAAGAGATCCACCTGCCTTACGACAGTTCCAATATCAGCTTCAATATCGCGGCCCTGAGCTTTGTTTCCCCCAAGAGTAATGTCTATCGTTATATTATGGAAGGTTATGACAAAGGTTGGACGGATATCACCGGCAGTCAAAAAATCTATTACAATAAACTTCCCCCTGGAAACTATACGTTTAAATTTAAGGGCGCTAACAACAATGGAATTTGGAATCCGATGGAAAAAAAATTACGTATTGTCGTTTCGCCACCCTGGTGGTCATCTCTCTGGGCATACATCCTTTACTTTTTAGTCATTAGCACGATTGTATTATTGATTTTGCGCTATTATTTTCTGCTCATCAAAGCGAATAACGCACAAAAAATGGATAGCTACGAACGTAAAAAAGAACAGGAAGTTTATAATCTCAAATTGGAGTTTTTTACCAATCTCGCACACGAAATCCGCACACCACTGACCTTAATCAAGATGCCATTGGAGAAACTCATCCGTACACATCAATTTGAGGATAACGATACGGTAAACGACCTTGCCTTGATCGAAAAAAACACAACGAGGCTGATTAGGCTAACGAATCAGCTTTTGGACTTTAGAAAAGCAGAAACAAATAATATGAGCCTTATCTTTACAAAAACGGACATTAACAGCTTGTTACTTGACGTTTTCAATGACCTAAACGTTCTAGCGAAAGAAAAGATGTTGCAATATGATCTTTCCTTGCCGCGCATTACACTCACTGCCCAAGTCGATGAAGAAGCCTTGCGCAAGGTATTCACCAACTTGACCCATAATGCCATAAAATATGCCGCCCAGCAGGTGCATATCAAATTGCTCCCTTTCAACAGTGACGATATTATGTTTAATATAGAGTTTAGAAACGATGGCGATATTATTCCATTCGACAAGAGAGAAAAGATCTTTGAACCATTTTATCGGCTGAACGAATCAAATAAGGATACTGGTACAGGTATTGGTCTACCACTATCCCGCTCGCTTGTCGAACTGCATCAAGGGACTTTATCCTTAGCATATACCGAACAAAACCGCAATATTTTTTTACTCTCACTGCCAATCCTTCAAGAACAGTCGCTTGACATTCCCATCCTCGAAGAAACAGATCATGAGGACAAACTGTATCCAAAAGTGGATGAAAGTACCGAAAAACCCGTCATTCTCATCGTCGAAGACAACAAAGAAATACTAGCTTACCTTAATAAAGAGCTAAAAACAGATTACACTATTTTGCGTGCAGGAAATGGAGCCGAAGCGCTTGAAATATTAGACCAGGACAATGTACAGCTCGTCCTGACAGATATCATGATGCCCATTATGGATGGCCTTGCCTTATGTAAACGTATCAAAAGCGACATCCTGTACAGCCATATTCCAGTCATCTTCCTCACAGCTAAGAATGCACTGGATTCTAAGATTAAAGGTTTGAAAATTGGTGCTGATGCCTATATTGAAAAGCCTTTTTCCCTAGAATTCCTTACCGTACAGATACGAAACATCCTTAACAACCGTAAGATCATCAAAAACTATTTCACCAATTCTTCCGTTTCCAATCTGAAGGATATCAATGTCTCGGCCCCTGACCAGGATTTTATAAGCCAGCTCAACACCGTGATCTACGCCAATATTTCAGACATAGATCTCAATGTCGATGAGTTGGCGCGGTTAATGAATATGAGCCGGCCAACCCTATACCGTAAAATTAAAGGCTTATCTGACCTCACGCCCAACGAATTGATCAATATATCGCGTTTAAAGAAAGCAGCTGAATTGCTGGTTCAAAGGGAATATAACATTACCCAAATTTCTACCATGGTCGGTTATACGGTGCAATCCAATTTTTCAAGGGATTTCCATAAACATTATGGAATGCCCCCCAGTGTTTACATGACTGAAAACAGCTGATTGTTCGAACAAGAAGTATATAAGGATAAGCCGGGCCCGGAACCATCGGAATGGCGGCAGAAGAGAATAAGTGCGGTAAATCCAAGCTAAGGATTTGTAGTTGCGATTATGCTGTGAGATGAGTAACGATAGCTATTGGGAATAGCTAAATAGGACTGCGTGTGACATCATAATGTCACACGCAGTCCTTTAAATTATTGCTTGCTTTTGGGAACAAAAAAGGCTGCCAAAAACATGAATACCCCTGCCAGCAACAAACCATAGATGGATTGGCTCTGGAAGAGAAATTTAATAATCATTCCCCCGAAGAACCCGCATACGATCTGCGGCAGCGTAATGAAGAAATTAAAAAGGCCCATGTATACCCCCATTTTCGTTGGCGGCAAATGATCGCTCAAGATGGCATAGGGCATGGCCAGTATGCTTCCCCAGGCGATGCCAATACCAAGCATCGGTAAGATAAGCAACGTAGCATCTTTGATCAAAAACAATGAGATCAGCGAAAGACCGCCCACAATCAGTCCAAAAGCATGGGTTTTACTGCGTCCATAACGTTTGGCAATCTTTGGGATAAACAGCGCATAGATCGCCGAAACTCCATTGTAAATTCCAAACAGCACACCTACCCAGTTGGCAGCTTCCATAAAAAGATCCTGGCGACTTCCAGCTTTTAGATAAAAGACAGATTCAGCAATAGCCGGCGTTGTATATACCCACATCATGAATAATGCAAACCAGGAAAAAAACTGTACCCAGCCCAATTTCTTCATAACTGCCGGCATCTCCTTGATATCACGAACGATGGTACTTAATCCAAAAGCAGCAGTACTTTCAGCAGTTTCAATTTTATTTTCAGCAAATGATTTCAGCTCCGACGGACTATATTCTTTCGTTTTGAGCACCGACCATAATACGGACAACAGTAGCACCAATCCACCAGCATAAAACGAGTAAATTACATTTGCAGGGACATGCCCCGGCGCCGCAGTACCGGAAAAGCCCAAGTAGTTTGTTAAGATATAGGGCAGTAGTGATCCTACGACCGCTCCGATACCGATGAGAAAGGTCTGCACCGAAAATCCAAGGCTACGCTGACTGCTCGGCAGGTTATCTCCTATCAGCGCCCTAAAGGGCTCCATGGTTACATTAATCGATGCATCCATAAACATAAGCAGACCTGCTCCGATCCAAAGCGGAGGAAGTAAGGCTGTAAATAAAGCTGCATTCGGCATGAGTAACAACGTCAATGTCGTCAGTAAGGCACCCACCAATATATAAGGACGGCGACGCCCAAGACGAACCCATGTCCGGTCACTATAATGGCCAATAATAGGCTGAACGATCATACCAGTTATCGGTGCTGCCAACCAAAATAATGAGAGATGCTCCACATCGGCACCAAAAGTCTGTAGGATACGCGAAGCATTGCCGTTCTGTAACGCAAAGCCCATTTGTATCCCTAAAAACCCAAAACTCATGTTAATGACCTGGCTTATACTTAATTCAGGTTTATTTCCCATAATAGGCTATCAAAATTTAAGACAAAATACAATTTTATTACCATTTAACTGTGGTTTTCAGCAGCGAAAACGCTTGTCTTTCACCGCTGAAAACTTGGGTTTATCTAACCTGCGAAACCTGCTTCGTTCCATGTCCAGCCAATACGAACACTTCTGCGGCTGTCTGGATATGGGCTGGTGTATCACTGATATTTTCGATGGTATAAAAATCGGCATATACTGTAATCAGCAGTGTCGCCCCACGAAACAGGATACGGAACTTATAGCCCTTCCATTCCGGTGGCAACATTGGGTTTAAATACAGCCGTCCATCTTTAACACGCATTCCTGCAAACCCTTCGACAATAGTCATCCATGTGCCTGCCATCGATGTGATATGCAGACCATCTTCAGTATCGTTATTGTAATCATCCAAATCTAAGCGTGATGTACGTAGATAAAATTCATATGCTTTGGCAGTCTTACCTAGTTTGGCCGCCAGAATAGCATGAACACAAGGCGAAAGCGAACTTTCATGTACAGTCAAAGGTTCGTAGAATTCAAAGTGTCGGTCCAACATCTCTTCATCAAAATGCTCCTCCAGAAAGTAAAAGCCCTGCAGGACATCTGCCTGCTTGATATAGCACGATCGCAGAATACGGTCCCAGCTCCATTTTTGATTGATTGGCCTTTGCGATGGATCGAGCTCCTGCACAGGGATCAATTCTTTATCCAGAAAATCATCCTGCTGTAAAAAGATTTTTCTCTTTTCATCGTAAGGGAAATAGAGCTTGTCGATGATATGCTGCCAATCGTTTTGTTCATCAGCAGTTAATTTCAGTCTCCCTAACAATGCTGTAAAAATTTCGGGTTGGGCTTTTTCGCAATTCCGAAGGCAAGTTAAGGTATAGTCCAGGCACCAGGAGGCAATCCGGTTGGTATACCAATTGTTGTTGACATTATTCTCGTATTCATTAGGCCCCGTTACGCCCAACATCACATATTGTTCCTTGTCAGCACTCCAATTAACACGTTGTGCCCAAAACCTACTGATAGCGATCAATACATCCAATCCGTGAGACCAGATATAATCGTTATCCCCTGTATAACGCACATAATTGTAGATGGCAAAAGCGATTGCACCGTTGCGATGTATTTCTTCAAAAGTAATCTCCCACTCATTGTGACATTCCTCCCCGTTGATAGTGACCATCGGGAAAAGGGCTGCTCCATTACTAAAACCTAATTTTCCTGCATTTTCAATCGCCTTATCAAGCTGTTGATAGCGATATAAAAGTAGATTGCGCGCAATTTCAGGTGTTTGTGTAGCCAGATAGAACGGAATACAATAAGCTTCTGTATCCCAGTAGGTCACTCCGCCATACTTCTCTCCCGTGAATCCCTTTGGACCGATATTCAGTCGGGCATCCTCACCCGTATACGTTTGATTGAGCTGGAAGATATTGTAGCGAATGGCTTGTTGTGCAGCTACATCGCCAAAAATCTCGATATCACTTTCGTCCCATATTGCCTGCCAAGCCTTTGCCTGCTTTTCCTTCAGTTGGTCAAAATGAAATGCCCTTAGGTCCGTCAATCGTTCTGTAGCTGCCGTCCTCAATTTTTCAGCGACATGGTTTTCGGAAGTAACGATCGCTACTCTTTTTTCTATACAAAGTGTATGTGATTTAGCTACTGTTGCCGTATAACGTTGGGCCATATAGCCGTCTTTTGAAACGGTCTCACCCGCTTCAATAACTCCACCCGTTACTGTGACGCGCGTTTCCAGTTCGGCACATACCTCAAAGCCTGTCTTTTTTGTCCGCGAGGAGACAAAAAGATTTTGCCCTTGCTGTCCCTGTTCCAATGGCTCCCAGAATTTCTCATCGTAGTTGCTATCTCGATTGACCACCTCGGCATCCAAAAAAGAGGTCAACTCAATTGCGACATCCGCTGTCAGTGCCTGTACATGATATTGCAAGGAGGCAGTTTCAGACGCAAAAAGATGGTACATACGGCTTGCTTCTACTTTAACTTCGACCCCGTCATGCATCCGTACCACAAAACTACGCTGCAGCACACCACGCTGCATATCCAACCGACGTTCAAACGATAGGACGGTTACCTGTGCCAAGTCTAATCGTTGACCATTGATCGCAATATCCAGACCGATCCAATTGAAGGAATTGATGACTTTGGCAAAATACTCCGGGTAACCATTTTTCCACCAGCCCACGCGCGTTTTATCCGGATAATAGATACCTGCGAGATAAGAGCCTTGAAGGCTCTTGCCGCTAAAATATTCTTCAAAATTGGCTCTCTGCCCCATGCGACCATTGCCTATGGCAAAAATACTTTCCGAAAACTCATTATGCTCGGGACGAAATGTATCCTCAATTATTTGCCAAGGGTTATGTTTAATATATGTTTTCATTGATTTACTTTTTTCAATACCTAATGAGAGCCCTATATAAATGATATTGTCTTGTATACCAATCCAATATCATTTACATCGCAGTATCATCAACTAAATTGCTACTATACGTTAAAATTTATCTACTAGGGCCGCTAAGTCAGCCACCACCAAATCTGTTCCTTTTAGGTTCTCGGCTTGTCCTATCCCGATTACTTGCATGCCTGCTGCCCTTGCAGCATCTATTCCGGCCTGGGCATCTTCCAGCACCAGACAGTATGCTGCTGCTGTCCCCAATGCTTCGGCTCCTTTTAGAAAAACCTCCGGGTTGGGTTTTGACAACTGAACCGCATTTCCATCAATCAAGGCGTCGAAATAACCGACAATTCCCGTCTTTTCAAGGATGCCCAATGCATTCTTACTTGCCGAGCCAAGTGCAATTTTAATTCCCTTTTCTTGCAGCTTTTTTAGCAGGTCCAGACTTCCTGAAAGCAAATGTGCTGGACTAAGCTGCTCGATCAGCTCCAGGTACCATAAGTTTTTCTGCCGCAGCAACTCTTCCTTTTCCGTTTTGGATTTTTCCAGTCCTGCCCATTTCAAAATCAACTCCAGGGATTCAATGCGACTGACTCCTTTCAGCTGTTCGTTGTCGACAATGCTGAACGAATAGCCCAAGCCTTCCGCTAATCTATGCCAAGCTTGAAAATGGTAGATTGCCGTATCCACCAACACACCGTCCAAATCAAATATTACGGCTTTTACAGTATTATAATTAATCATTGAAAAATGAACTATATAGAATTTTAATTCGTGTTAAAATTTAAGCTCAAGGACTTTAGTCTCATAAGCTTCCAACTTCAAGGTATTGTCAGCTGGACTAGTCTCTTGTTTTTGGATAATGTCGAAATAGGATTTTGCATTATTGTTTCTCTCTTTAAAGCGATCCAATTTGAGTTCCTTCGTTGTATCATTACAGTTCATGACCACCATGACCGTCTGCTGCTCGTTATAACGGAAATAAACATAAATCCCATCTTCGGGTACATACTGCATCGTTTTACCGGTTTGTAAAACAGCATGTTGTTTTCGATAATTAGCTAAGGTCTGCACATAGCTCCACATGTCCTGCTCCGCTTTTGTTCTCCCTTGAGGACTAAACTTATCCAATTTGTCATCCGCAAAACCGCCCTGAAAATCTTCCCGTAATAAGCCGTCAGGATTGGAGAAATTTTTCATCAGAATCTCCGCGCCATAGTACAATTGTGGGATACCCCTTGTCGTCATTAGCCAGGCCATAGCTGATTTGTACTTCTGTACATTTTCGCCCACAACGGAGAAAAAACGATCTTTATCGTGGTTGTCCAAAAAGAGCACATTGCGCTCAGGTGTGGGGTACTGATAGTCTGAGGCCAAGGTAGAATATAATTTATTCGCACCTGCGGTCCATTCGGTCTTTTGATTGAGTGCATCGCCGATCGCGTAATTCAGCTGAAAATCCGTGACGCCCATCAACTTAGAATCCACATCCTGACCTACGCGTTTTCCGCCAAGAAAATAGGCTTGGTTAGCGACGCCATGCACCCAGGTTTCGCCAAAAAAAGTAAAATTAGGGTACTCCTGCTGGATTCGATCGGTCCATTTGGCCATAAAATCAAGGTCGTTATAGGGATAGGTATCGATACGGAATCCATCAATTGCCGCAGTCTCTATCCACCAGATATGACTTTGGGTCAAATAATTTTGAACATAAGGGTTCTGCTCGTTCATATCTGGCATAGTAGGGACAAACCAGCCTTTGACCATTTTCTTTTTGTCGTCTGCCGATGCATACGGATCGAAAACAGTTTGATCTTTATAAGACGTCTGTGTATAGCTTGGCCATTCATTGAGCCAATCGGACATTGGTTTATCTTTCACCGTCCAATGATAGCTTCCGATATGGTTAGGTACCACATCAAAAATCAATTTCATCTGACGCTTATGCAGCTGTTCGCCCAATTGCACATAGGTATCGTTGCTGCCAAATCGAGGATCGATATGATAGGTTTCGGTATTGGCATAGCCGTGGTAGGAAGCTTGCGGCATATCGTTGGTCAACACGGGTGTTAACCACAACGATGTCACGCCAAGATCTTGTAAGTAATCCAGCTTACCGATGATCCCATCCAGATCACCACCGTGACGCAGGTACATCGAATCCCGGTTTAAGCTCATATCCAGCATGCCCTTTACTTGGTCGTTTGCCTTATTGCCATTTGCAAAACGATCTGGCATAATCAGGTAGATCAAGTCCGCACTATTCACCCCTTGTGCTTTTACCCTTTGGTCTCTTTGTTTTAATTCATAGCGGTAAGTTAGCTTTTTCTTTCCCTGGCTAAAGGTAAATGTTGACCAGCCCGGTTTAGCCGAAGCAGTAACTTTGACATCCAAAAACAGGTAGTTGGGATTTTCTAAGCGATTGATTTTCACCAGCTCTATCCCTTTATCCTCTACCTTTACCTCGCTTTTTCCAATCTGAGGTCCATAGACGACAAGCTGCAGGGTCGGATTTTCCATTCCTACCCACCAATTTAATGGTTCTACGCGCTGAATGGATTGCCCCAGTAAGGGGCTCCATCCAAGGGTTGTTAGTGCCACAACAATTGTGGTAAGCGTTATTGTTTTTTTCAGCATAATCGGCATTATTTCTTAGTTAAGGTGTAGGTATTCGCATTCAGGTCAAAGACAATGTCGTATGTTCCCGCATTCGCTACCGCAATATCAGCACCGCCAGCAACGAGGCTTCCATTTACCCCTCCAAAATTGGTCCCCCAGTCGTGATTCTTGCGGAACTTGATCGCGCCGGCAGTTAGGTTGACGGTGAGCTTCCAGACCTGGTTCGCATTATCGTATTTCATGTCGGTATCTGCATCCCAGCCTTTTGGCGTCGCACTACCAATTACGCCCCAGCTATGGTCTTTGAATGTGATGGTATTCGCTGTTGTATTGACTTCTATTTCGAGGTTTCCAGCACGAGGCGCTTTAATGTTATCGCCGCTATTGTAGGCGATTTTACCCGTTGCTGTCTGTCCATAGGAATTTGCCCAATTGCGTTCAGTGGTCAGCTTAAACTCAGAATTAGCTTCCGGAAAAGCGATAATTCCAGTATAAATCCCATTGCTTGTCGGCGATACGAGCGATTCCGCAGTGACCGGATCCCAGCCCTGGTAGGCTCCAGGTACATACAAATAGCTGGTGGACGCGTATGGGCTTGCTTTAAGACTTGCTGAAGCAGAAAAGACTGCTGCAATTTTCGTGTTGATACTTGACTTGAGGCGAACATCAAATTCAGAGGCTTTCCCAGTTGGGACACCTAAGGCAAGTAAGTAGCTATTCAGTTCATACCCCGTAAAACCCATGGCGCTACGGCCACTCGGAATAACCACTTCCTTTACCGTTTTAAAATTGTCCCCTTTAAGGCCAAACTGTAGCACATTGGTTACCGCAGCCTGAAAACCAAAATCAGGCTGGATCATGTCGAGGTGTAATACTGTATCATTCGCATTTTCTTTCGACAAGCTTAGATTGGTCTTATCAAGGTTCAATATCGCCGGTTTTACGGCATCATTACTAGCCAACCTTGCTTGCGTTTCGTCTTTTTTACAACTCTGGAAGGCGACTATAAATAGCAGCATCAATCCGATATAGTGTCTAATTTTCATCTATTTAATATTTATAAGTGTTTAGGCCTATCGGTATAAATGATCCCGTTTCAATTGCTGATGAACGCTCGCGTTTCATTTGCTCAATCATTGTCTACTACCGGTTCATTATATCGATCAGCAAAGAGCTTACCTGTCAAAAGCCAGCTCTGGCTTACATGACCGGAATAGCCTTTTAAGTAGGGTAAGCTCTTCATTTTTAATATTGACTAATTATACCCAGGGTTCTGCACAAGATTTGAATTCGCAATAATATCCGAAGCCGGAAGTGGGAATAAGGTTCTGTAGGCTGCAACCGCCTGACCACCCAAGACACCACCTTTAAAAGGCCAGAGGTAATTGTCACCCGTAAATTTGCCGTAGCGGATTAAATCCGAACGTCTAAATCCTTCCCAGTACAGCTCTTTCACGCGCTCGTTGAGAATATCATCCAACGAAAGATTGGCCAAGTTCCCACTGTTATTACCATAAGCGCGTACGCGCAACTTATTGACGTAGTCCAATGCCTTCGCCTGAGTACCGCCAGCACCGCCCCGTAAAGTCGCTTCGGCATAGATCAGGTTCATTTCTGCCAGACGAATCAACGGAAAGTCAACCGACGCGACAAAGCCTTCTGCCGCCGGTGGAGCGGTCTTACCATCTTTATTTACATTACGGAATTTAGTAACCGCAAGTCCCTGCTTATAAACAGCGATATCCTCGATCTTAACACTTGTATTTAAATGAAACATTGCACGCTTATCTGTCTGTCCGGAATAGTCCCCAAAAATTGTCTCAATATTGTCACGTGTTCTATTACCCGCCCAGCCTCCTCCGGGTACGCCGAAAGATGTCGGATCCATTGTGGCGTCAATCGCCGCATTGATCAGGTAGGTTGTTCCCCCCTTGCTCTGCGTTTTAGTCCCATCGTAGGGTAGGTAAAAAATAAATTCGGGGTTGTTCATATTATTGTCTGCATAGAAGAGCTCCCTGTAATTTGTTCCAAGGCTATAGCTCGAATTCAATACTTTTTCTGAATAAGTAATCGCTTCGGTATATTTCTTATTGCCTGCGCCCAAGTATACTTCGGCATTGAGGTATAAGCGAGCCAACAATCCCCAGGCGGCAACTTGATCCACACGACCATATACATTCTGTTTAGGGCCTTTTAACTGACCAGCCACTCCCAACAGTTCTTTCTCTACATAAGCAAAAAGCTCAGGCCTTTTAATCTGCGGTGGAGAAACTTTCCCGACAGGAGTTTCTTCGGTTATAAATGGGGGATTTCCAAACAAATCAAGTAGTACCCAATAGTTATAAGCGCGTAAGAATCTTGCTTCGGCACGATAATAGGCGATCTCTGCTTTATCGGCTTCTGAGATGCCGCGTTCGGCCAATTTAGCATCAGTACTCTCCCTTAAGAATTCATTGACAAGCGTAGCGCTATAGACACAACGAGTATAGAGGCCCCTAAGCATCGGGTTGCTGTCGTCAAAATTGAGGTAATCCAATCCACTGATCCCCGGGTCATTCAGCCATGCACAGGCCGCTTCATCTGTGGTCAGTTCTTGTGCATTCCAAAAAAGGCGTAAAAAATCAGAAGTACCCGCATCCAGACCTCCTAGGTCGGAGTTGTTCGGTCCTGAAGTACTCGTTAAGGTCAACGACCCATACAAGCGTGCAAAAGACGATGTATAACCCTTAAAATCTTTATAGGCGACATCTGCTGTGACATCGTTGGTCGGTTTTAGATCCAAATCCTTGTGGCAACTGCTCAATGCAATGGCGAGCAAGCAAACACTTATATATTTATTTAATTTTTTCATCGTTATATCGTTTAAAAACTCACATTTACACCCAATACATAGGTTCTTGGTCTAGGATAGAACCGGTCATCTATACCATTGGATATTTCCGGATCAACCCCTTTATACTTGGTGATGGTAAACACATTTTGAACGGTTGCAGAAATAGACATCGAGGCATTGCTATTACGGATAAATTTTCCAAGATTATAACTCAGATTGACGTTATCCATTTTCAAAAATGAGGCGTTCCTGATGTAATAATCACTTTGTAACTGTTTGAGTAGAAAATTAGTATTCAAAAAATCCACCGGCGCATTGTTGATCACCAAAACCGCCTGATCGTTTACATTTGCACCACTGCCTAGGTTGGAAGAGACATTGTCGTACACATAATTATCCAAGTTGGCACGCAATACGGTTGTTGCAGACCATTTTTTATAACTATACGCCGCTGTAAAGCCCAAAAGATACTTCGGTAAAGGTGATTTATACAAGTAACGATCGTTATCGCTGATCACACCATCCCCATTCCGATCGACGTAGACACCTTCAACTGGATGCCCCGTTTCATCATACACCTGTTGGAAAACATTGAAACTATTGGGCATGAAATTCACCTTATGCGCCTGGATATTTCCACCTGTTCCGCCACGGATACCACCTGTCTCGACGATAAAATTCGGATCATCACTTTGCGTCAGATTGGTCACTTTACTTCTGTTATACGTCAAATTGAATCCGAGATCCAACGATGAATTCTCTGATTTTAGAGGTACGTAGTGCAGGTTAAACTCCAATCCCTGATTTTCCATGTTACCGACATTGGTCAGCAAAAAGTTGCTAAAGTTGGATCCTACAGGAACTGGAATGGTACTGAGTAGATCCTTGGTCTTCTTCGAGTAATAGTCTACGCTACCATAGAATAGATTGTTGGCGAAGCCAAAATCAACTCCGGCATTGTAGGTTGTCGTGCTCTCCCAGCGAATATCTTTATCATAGGCCACTGGCGAATTCAGGTAATAATACTCATCCCCGAGGCGATACATGGATTCATTGCCACTGATGGTATAATTAGGCAAGTAAGAATAATTGGCGATACCATCCTGTTGTCCTGTTTTTCCATAACTTAAACGAAGTTTTAATTCCGATACAGCCGCTACTTCCTTTAAAAAGCCTTCATTTTTTGCTCTCCAGGTAAATCCGACAGATGGGAAATACCCCCAACGGTTATCCGGACTAAAACGCGACGAGCCATCGCTACGCAATGTTCCGGAAAGCACATAACGGTTATCATACGTATAGATTAAACGACCATAATACGATATCAGCAAGTTTTCGGGTCTGTCGAAAGCCCGCGTAGGTTCATTTAGGATCTTATCTCCCTCAGCGTTGGTCCGGTTGAAATTATAGACCTTACTACTGTTTTTATAGTAACCATAGCCTAATGTCGCGTCTATATTGCTTTTTATTGCAGGTAATTCCTTATCGTATTTTAGGTAAAACTCAAGCGTTCTGTTGTTGATATCTGTTTTATACTGGGTTCTTTCACCACCTTCATTGAAATTACGCGCAGCTATTGCCGGTGTGAATGTGTTCCCTTTTGAGCGGGCCAAGTCATATCCCACATTTAAGTTGGCATGCAACTCCGGGAGAAAATGGAAACTATAATCCACCTTTGCATTTCCAATGCTTCTGAAAACATCTCCGTTATCTTTGCGCAGATCCAGCAGTGCCAGTGGATTGCGTGGTGCATTCGGATTAGGTTTCCCGCCTTGTATCCACTCATAGTAGCCCCCAAAGCTGCTCTTATCCTCCACATAAACGGGCTGCGTCGGATCGAATTGAATAGCCGATCCAATCGCATCCTGCGTTGCGAACTTAGATTTTGACCAAGTACCACGCACATTCACATCTAAGGATAGGTGATTGTCCAGAAATTTTGGGGTCAAAGCCAACGCAGCTGTCGTCCGTTTTAGATTGTCATTTTTCAGCACGCCATCCTGGTTCATATATCCAGCCGAAATGCGGTAAGGCATATTACCCGCTTTAGAAGCGATGTTAACGTTGTTGTCTGTGGTAAATGCATTACCATAGATCACATCCTGCCAATCGGTATTGGCCGTTCCCAACAATTTTTTCATAACATCGCTGCCATTGGCATTGACGTATTCACGGATTTGATCTGCGTTGAGCAACTTCACTTTATTGGCTACAGTGGCGAGCGAGTTCTGTGTCGAAAAATTGATCTGTGTTCCTGAACGGCTACCTTTTTTTGTGGTAATCAGAATCACTCCATTCGAAGCCCTTGAACCGTAGATTGCCGTTGCATTGGCATCTTTCAAAATGGTAAACGTTTCAATATCACTGGGATTAATCAAACTCAGTGGGTTTGCTACACCGGATACTGATCCGCCAGCTAAAGGAATGCCATCAACAACGATCAGTGGATCATTGCTGGCATTCAGCGAAGCTCCAGCACGGATACGGATTGTACTTCCGGCACCCGGTTGTCCGCCGCTGGTGGTAATCTGCACGCCAGGGACTTTACCGACAATAAGCTGTTCTGGAGATGAAATTTGCCCCTTCTGAAAGTCCTTGGAAGTCACTGTACTGATCGATCCTGTCAGCTCACTTCTCTTTTGTGTACCATAACCAATGACAACAACTTCTTCCAATGCACTCGTATTGGACTTCAGGTATAAGGTTAACGGATTTTGCCCATCCTTCACTTGGATCAAAGTATCCAAACTCGCATAGCCGACCATGCTTACTTTCAGACGCAATTTCCCCGATTGCAGTCTATCCAAGCTAAAATCCCCATTCGCATTGGTAGACAGCGATTTTTGAATATCCTCGAAGCGCACTGTGGCACCGACCAAGGAACTTCCTTTCTGGTCCATTACTCGCCCTTGAAGCGTAGCCTGTTGGGCAAATGCCGAAGCGCTCACCCCGAGTAGCATGTTCAGAGCCCAAAATGGACGTAATAGCTGTTTGTTCATAAAATAACTGTTTATTTATTTAGTTTTGTCTTGCTTATCAATTGGTATTGTCCCGGCAAAAGGCTCAATGTTGACCCACTGGACCAGTTGAGCTCTTTCCCCGTAAAATTATCTACCCACTGCCCCTGTAGTGCTTGTGGTAATGTAAACGTTGCACTTTCCACCCCAAAATTGCCAAGTACCCCTACTTGTTGCCCATCCTTTTCCAATAGAAAATACTTCACCGCGTCTTTTACCCCTGTGACAATGATATTTCCATTTTGAAAGATGTTATTTCGTGTTTTAAAGCGTATGAGTTTCGCATAGGTCTCAAAGAGCTGCCTACGGTCGTCTTGTTGCAGATAATTCCATAAAAGCGGTTTTTCTCCGGTTCGGCCATTTTCGTCGATAGACACGTCATAGCCATATTCACCAAACTGCCAAATCATCTTGGGACCGGGTGAAGCCAATAAAAATAGGGCAGCCAATTCCATACGTTTGAGCGCTGTACCTAAGTTCTTGATCGTATAGCTACCCGATGAATTCCCATAATTCAGGCATTTGAACAACAGTCGTTGTTCGTCATGGCTTTCCATATACGACACAAAAGAGGGCTGTGCCATACCGTGGTTTGAGGCAAACAATCTACCCAGATCCGATCCATTATTTGCATTCCATCCCATTGCCGCTTCATTGAAGACAGCATTCAAATTATTCCAGAGCAGCATGCCTGACTGTGCCAGCTCCATTTCCTCCTGATCTCCACCAAGGTGTTCAAGAATAATATAACAAGAAGGATCTATGCCACGGATATGCTGCTGGTATTGCTTCAAAATGGCTACACGAGATGCATCGTATGCATTCCAGGCGCTTAAGTCATTTTCTGAAGTCCCTGAATTTTTCTGCGTGAACCCTTTGGACAGGTCAAATCGAAAACCATCAATTTTATATTCTTGCATCCAATAGGTCAGCACATCCTTGACAAACGTTTGGGTATAGCTACTTTCATGGTTAAAGTCGAAGCCCACATTGAACGGATGTTTGGCAACGGTATTGAACCAAGGGCTATTGCCAGCGACATTTCCCTGTTCAACATAAAGCTGTACAAGTGGAGACTGACCAAAAGCATGATTAAAAACGACATCCAGAATAACAGCAATACCATTTTCGTGGCAGGCATCAACATAAGCTTTCAGGTCATTTTTCAATCCATAATATTTATCCAGAGCGCGATGGAAAGAAGGATTATATCCCCAGGTTGAATTCCCCTCCGATTCCTGAATGGGCATCAGTTCAACTGCATTAACTCCCAGGCGCTTTAAATACGTTAAGGAATCTTTGAGTGTGGTGTACTGATGCTGTTTGACAAAATCACGGACCAAAAGTTCATAAATCACCAAATCACCTTGTGCAGGTTTAGTAAACGCGCTGGACTTCCAGAGATAAGGTTTCGCTGCGAGGTCCAATACCCCCACAGTTCCGTGTGCTGCTGTGGGATAAGCGGGCAATAGAGTACTTGTCAGGCCCAAAGCTGCATCGTTTTGTGGATCGAGAATCAGTTCGGCATAGGGATCGGCGATATACAATTGGCCATCCACCAAAAACTGGTAGGTATATTTTTTGGAGAAATCTAAATTGGATAAAGTCACCCACCAGGTTTTACCATCCGGAGTCTGACTCATTGCATAGGCAGGCAGTGCTTTATAACGATTAAAATCACCCAATAGATACACACTGTTTTTAAAGGGCGCAGTCAACGTAAAACTAACCTGTCCTTTTTCCTTATTGACCGTTGTCCCATTAGGATTAACTCCTCCTGGAAGCGCAGCAATGGCTGGTTTTGCCTGTACAAATAATTCTATTTTAGTCGTCGCTACCTTGGCACCAGTTTCAAGACGCGCTTCAAGTTCATGCAGTCCATCACTTTCTAAGCTGAAAGACTTTTCCAAAGACTGAGCTGAACTAGACGCAGCGATTTGCAGGCCAATGTCCCAGATGCTGATTTTTCCAGACTGGGTTGCCTGAACTTTCAGCTTCAGATTTTCCCCGACAATATACATCTTCTCTGTGGTGAGCGGATCTGTGGGCTGCAGCATAGGCGACACAAAACGAATTGCTTGCGCATTATCTGCCACCAGTGGCAGAAATAAATCCGAATTATTTTGATTTCGTTGGACCAGCGATCCATCACCATTACGCAGCAAAAATGCTAGCTGACCAAAACCCTCAGCGTTGCTCATGTTAAAGAATTTGGCGGGTGTAAATGTGAATGAATACAGTCCGGAAGCTATAAATTTTAATTTGTAAGCGTTATCATTCTTTGACCAGTCTGTCACTACATGTTGCCAGTCGCCACCATTGACAGGAATCAATCCGGCGTGTAGGTACAGATCCGATGAACTGCCTTTTAACGCGGCATTTCCTTTGGAAAGATCAAATTGAAGTGTAATTTCCCTGTCCCAGAAGAGAAATGGAGAAGATAGATTGACGAGACCAGTCCCTTGTTGTTCAGGCACAGGTGGCTGTTCAATATCAATAATATCTTTTTTATTTGCACATGATGATAATAGGACGACCATCCAGAGATACCCTATTAAACGCGTGATATGCTTCCCCATCGATAATTAGCTTTCATTGGAAATTGAATTGGGAACGTTCCCGAAATCAAGGAAAAAAGAAATCGCCTTTGCGATTTTCTGGATTCCCTTATCCAATATTACATACAAATTGATTATTTAAATATTTTTCGGGAATGTTCCCGAAAAGTAACCAAAGCTAAATAATGGGATCACAAAAAACAAATATTTTTTTTCTTATTTAAGGCTAGATTTTTGAAAAATAAGCTGTGAATCAAGATAAACCGAATTAGCAAACTTATCATTAGTGGGGTCATCCATCTTATCCAAGAGGTATTTTGTTACTAATTCGCCCATTTCATAAGCAGGTTGCTTTACCACACTGAGTGCTGGATCAATCAGATCGGCAATATCCAGACAAGAAAAACAAATGATCTTGAGATCTTCCGGAATTCGGATCCCCAGCTGCTTAGCAACGCGGATACTGGAAATCGCTAAGCGCTCAACGGAGGCGAATATTGCATCTGGTTTCTCTGTTTCGATCAAAGTGGCAATATCCTGCATATTTTGTTCCGCGTCGTTGACTGTATCCAAGATAAGTTCTGGATTGATCGGGATCCCCGCTTCCTTCAAAGCTTTCTCATACCCATCTTTACGTACCTTACCAATGGAAACATTCGGATTAATCGCTAAGTAAGCAATCCGTTTGCAAGCATTATTGATCAAATGCCTGGTTGCCAGGTAAGCAGAATCAAAATCATTCCCCGTAACGTATCCTCCCTTCCAGTCGTCGTAGGCACGGTCAAAAAACATAACAGGTATTCCCCGTTCTGCCAAAAGCTGCAAATGAGAATGGTCTTTCCCTTCACCCGAAGCCGAAATAATAACACCATCCACCCGCCCATTGGCCAGCGAACGCACAATAGAAGCTTCATTTTGAACCTGGTGATCGGTCACATAAATCAGGGTATGATAGCCCTTGGATCGCGCCACAGCTTCTATGCCCTTGATCGCCTGTGAGAAAAACTTATTTCCAAATTCAGGAATGATAATCGCTATCGTTAGACTTTTGTTGGCTTTGAGACTGCTTGCATACACATTTGGGGAGAAGCCTATTTCTTCAGCCATTGCCAAGATGCGGGCTTTGGTCGCAGGGTTAATGTCCACATTGTCCCGAAATGCCCGGGAAACGGTTGATTTTGATAAGCCTAATTTTTTGGCCAGATCGACGATTGTTAATTGAGACATAACGGTGGTTTCCTTTGCTGCACTTAATAATTGCTTGATACAAATAAAGCAATTATCTTTCCACAATAACAAATTTTCTTTTTTCCTGTATGTTCATTTATCATCTATTTTCGATAAACTCAAAACGATGGTTATGGGTCATGTATTGTGTTTTTCAGCAATCAAAACAGCCTCAGTAGCTTTCATACTGAGGCTGTGAATCAAAGCGAGGCTGTTTATTCGTTTGTTTTCGAAAGCGTATATTATCCGTTTTTTTAAAACTTATGAAAATCCCACTCCCCTCGATACGGACGGCTGCGCATTAGGTTGGCATATTCATTGTCAAATTCTTCTTTGTGCGAATTCCACTTGAGATCTTTTTGGAGCTCGTACGCGATATTTATAGCGTTGCACACAGAACTTGTACGATGGCCGATTTCCACATCGCAGATCGGTTTGCTTCTTTTCTTAATGGCATCCACAAAATCCTGATAATGATTATCGCTGTAATACAGACGACGATCTGCAGATGTCAATTTAAGATTCGCCAAATTTTCCGGGTTCGAACGGATAAATTCTCTACTTACTTCAATCTTACCTTTTTCACCGATAAACTGAATAGCATTATGTACCCCCCAAGCAACATGGTTGACTTTAACCCCATTGGCATAGATAAACGAAAGCCCACTATTACAATTGGCTTGTTTGGGAGGAATAAATTGCGTTGGACCTGAATTATCCATTCGCAATGCCCATTGCACGATATCAAACATATGTGCCCCCCAATCGGTGATATAGCCACCACCGAAATCCCGATAGCCACGCCACCACGCCCATTTATCATCGTCGATCGGCGGGCTCAGAATAGGGTTATATCCTCTGTAAGGTGAAGGGCCAACCCACATATCCCAATCCAAATAATCCGGTACTGGCATTGAAGGCAAGTCACATTGTTTGACGGGCTCACCTACAGCAACGTTAATCTCTTTTATTTTTCCAATATATCCATTGGAAACCAATTCTGCTGCCTGCCTAAAATTGAAAGATGAACGCTGCATACTTCCTGTTTGGAATACGCGTTTGTATTTGCGGGTCGCATCCACCATGGCACGCCCTTCAGCAATTGTGAGTGCCAGGGGTTTTTCACAGTAAATATCCTTTCCTGCCTTTGCAGCATCCACGGCGATCTGGGCGTGCCAATGATCTGGTGTTGCAATGACCACCGCATCAATGTCCTTCCGTTGCAAGAGTTCCCGATAATGGTGATAGGCCCTGATCTCGGTCTGTGTTTTTGACAATTCCGTTTGTTTTTTCGCTGTCGCAGCAATAAATGCAGCTAATTTTTTACGGTCTACATCACAGGCTGCCAATGTATTGATTTCCTTACAATTATTCAGGCCATGCATCAAGGTGTAAGACTGTTTTCCAACTCCAATAAAGCCTAGATTAATACGGTCACTTGGTGCCAGAAATCCATTTCCTCCTAACACAACGCGAGGGACAATTGTAAAAGCCAAAGAGGATACAATCCCCTTGGCTATAAATTCTCTTCTTTTCATTCTTTTTTGATAGTTTATTTTTCTGCTCGTCTTTATAGGCACTTATTCGGTCCTCGGCGGCAAAATGGTCTATGTATGGGTGATTTGTTCAGCTTTTCTTAAAGATAGTTTATTCTTGTATCGGAACCAATGTAATCGATGCAATCTCTGGCAAAGTATCGCCTTCGATGGCTGTTGCTTGCAAAATCACCTTCGTACTGGGCTCACCAATTACCTGCTGGGATACTTCAATGGTCCCCATTGTCACTTCCTTAAATTTAGCCTCTTTTTCAGCTATAAGTGTCCATGGGAGCTGCTGTCCGAGCATCGAGAGCAGAATCTTTCCGTGCTGATTGCGATTGGCCAAGTAATTGACAAGTACACGGTACTTACCTGGTTTTTGAATTTTTATATCCCAAAAAACTTTATCCGCAAGGTCTTTCCACTGACCTATGGCGTTCGGGCGATTTGGATCATGGGTATGTGCACCAATAATTTTCAGACCTTTTCCTTCCTGTAATTTCGCATTATTTGCGTTCATTACAATACGACCGTCGGCCTGTGTCTGGGTCAGGCTTTCTTCAATAATTGGCTTCCCCTGGATTTCGACCACGATAACTTTCGGTCCTTTCTTACTGTCGAAGATATCGACAGGAATTACTGGTCTTCCGTTTTCCAAAGTTGATCTTAACTTCATTTTGGGCGAAGCTAAGGCGTAGACAGCCGTCACTTTATTTTTGATGGGCAGATTTATTTTTCCATCGACCGGACGATCAAAAACATGCAGATAGAGCTTCCCATTTTTTTGGGTACAATAACCCCAATCCAAGGCTTGAAAAGGGCTCGCCGTAGTACCGTAAATAGATTCGCTATTGATCTTCATCCAGTCCCCGATTTGCTCCATAATCCGCAACGCGGGTTCAGGAATGGCGCCATCACCATCGGGTCCGACATTTAACAGAAAATTCCCCCCTTTACTCACCGTTTCCACAAATAATTGCATGATCTTGGGAAAGCTTTTCCAATTTTGATCATGGGCGCTGTAACCATAACTTTCATTCATGGTATGGCTTACCTCCCAGTACATACCGGGCAAACCTGTTGGTGGAATATATTTTTCGGGAGTTCCGATATCACCGTTCTTATTTTCGAGTCCATTCCAAAATCTATTATTGATAATAATATTGGGCTGCCATTTGATCAGATCTGTCAAAATATGTTTTGTTCCCCAGGCTTCCCTCTCATGCTGTTTGCTGCTGAAATCGGGCCACAGCATATCCAGCCGTCCGTAATTTTGGGCAAGTTCTTTAATTTGGCCATAGAGATAGGCTTTATAGCGTTCATGATCAGGCTGGTGGTTATCCACATTCGGGTTCAACTGAAAGGCCTCATAGGAATCGGGATGCTGCCAATCCAGGAGCGAATAATAGGCTCCTACTTTCATTCCCTCCTCACGGAAAGCATCCATAATTTCGCGATAAAGATCTCTTCCTTTCGGCGATAAATTTGCCGTCCCCGTTACATCATTTTTCAAGGCATAGGCCTGTTCGCTATTAAATAAGCTAAAGCCTTCGTGATGTCGGGAGGTCAGTACCATGTATTTCATTCCCGTTTTTTTAGCGAGCTGCGCCCAGGATTTTGGATCAAAAGAACCTAATGTAAATTTTGGCTTCAGCACTTCAGCATACTGCTTACTGGGAATTTTCCCCCAAGTTTGTATCCATTCAGCATAATGCTGTGGATATTGCTTCCCTTCGAAAGACCCTCCGGCTGCACTATACAATCCCCAATGGATAAATAACCCAAAACGGGCCTCCTTAAACCATTCCATGCGTTTATCTTGAGTCTCCTGCCAGCCAGCCACACCTTCATAAGGGAGCGATTTGGTCTGTGAAATAGCAACATCGGTCATATACAGCAACATTCCCAGTGCTGCCGCACACTTCCAATTAAAAAAATTAATTTTCATCATGATATAGATTTATACATAAAAGTTTATTTATTCGGATGATAAGCCATCGCGTATCAGAAACCCAAAGTTTTAATTTCATACTGAATGGTAGTATACACTTTGCTTGCATCTTGTACTGGAATTCCTTTGGATAGTCCAGGTCGCTTATGACCTGTAAAAGTCAACCATGAGTCTTTCATAATTGTCTGCCTTTTGAAAACAAGCGCATATAATTGGCGGAGTTTGGGCTTACTGTGCAAATTGTCATCCCAAGTCCTTTCAATCGGATAGTTAGGCATCAGGTGCTGTACAATTTCCTTTGCCATTAGCCAATGCCCCAGCTCTCCAGGGTGTACCCCATCTTCGGCCAGCTTAAACTGAGCGTCTTTCTCAATCCTAGCTTCCAAATAGTGACGCATGGGAAAATGGAGGTCTATGATTTCCCAGGACTGCTTTTTGGCAAAGCCGATAAGCCATTCAGCATAGCGATCCAGTACGTTATTATGGCCATTGAGCCGAAGCTGCGGATCATCATGTACCGGAGGTGTCATCCATATGATGCGTTTAACACCTTGATCAACCAAGCGTTTATGCAGACGGATAATTCCATTTTTATAAGCTCCAAAACGGACGGAGTCAAAAGGCAGATAGATTCCGTCATTCATGCCATAACAGACAAAAACAACCTCAGGATTTATTTTATCGAGTACATTATCCAAACGATCAAAGAGGCAAGGTCTTGGAAATTTTCCATCAGCATGATTAGGTTCACTGAGTCCGGATACGGTTTCACTTGGTAGCCCCGAATTAATAAACTCCGGTTTCCCTTTCGGATGGCTGCTTAAGAACAGGCTTTCGGTCATGGCGACATATTGCCCCGCATAAGTAATACTATTGCCTAAAAAAAGTACCTTTTGCCCATCACCCCAACCAAAACTATCTACTTTTTTCTGACCAAGAGCTTGCACAAACCATAAATTTAGGCAGAATACTAGCGACAAAACGCGTATTTTTTTTGTGTTTAATAATAGATTCAACATCGTTATAATTGATAAAGCCAATATTCGGATTAGCCTAATTTTATTTTTAGTGTATATCCCAAGCTGTTGTTTTGCATCTTCTTGGGTAATTCCAATTGCAATCCATTGTCATCCTGCCGGAAATGTACTCGGCCAAACCCTAAGATTTCTACGGACTTCACTTTAGCTTTATTTTGGTTCAGGGACTGTACTTTGACGATACCATCCTTAGGTACGACGAGAGCCATGGCATATACAAAATCATTCTTTTGTGTAAACCAAAAATCCAATGCCGTAAATGATGCTTTAAATCCCTCTCTTTCCCGTTGTTCGGTATCTGTTATCCGAATTATGGTCGGTCCCTCATGTGCGGTGATCCAGGGCGATGTTCCATAAACCGCTTCAGCATTGAGTCGCAACCAGTTCCCTAAGATAGTAAGATTTTTTTTTACAGGTGCAGCTACATTCCCTTGAGCATCAGGACCAATGTTGAGCATATAATTTCCTCCTTTACTGCAGATCTCCAAGAGCCAATAACGTAGTTCATCCACATCTTTCCAATCATGGTCATAAGATTTATAGCCCCATGAATGGTTGAATGTCCCTATCGCTTCCCAAGGTTGGGTAAAATGCTCCGAAAGATCGGGAATACGATTATCACCCGGAATGGCATAATCTCCCATACCATTGCCAATCCGTTCGGAGACGATCACCTTTGGATTGATGTCATAGACCGTTTTGTAAAAACGAAAACTCTGTTCGGCGGTCATCAATCCGGGCATGTCAAACCAGATATATTTTAATTTTTTGAAACGTTGTAAGATTTCCTGAACCTGTGGAATAGCCTTTTCATTCAAATAGGAAGCAAAGGAATTGGCACTGGGGTCCCAAAGGTTTGCCCCAAAAGCATCAGTTTTTTTATCTAGCATATCATGTTGTGCTTTCGTTACAGCATACTGTGCGTCACTACCGTCTTTCCAATCAATATTATGAGAATAATACAGGCCAAAGTCGATCTCATGGCGTATACAGGCATCATACAGTTCCTGAATCACATCTCTTTTGAACGGCGTGGCCTGCACCACATTAAAGGTACTGATCCGGGATTCATACATGGCAAAACCATCGTGGTGCTTACTGGTGACCACCAAATATTTCATTCCTGCATTTTTGGCCATCTTCACAATTTTGTCGGCATCAAATGATACCGGATTAAATTGCTTCGCTAGATCCGCGTAAGTGGACCGCGGAATTTTGGCCACCAACTGGATCCACTCGGCCACACTTGGACTTCCCAAAGTTTCTATTTTTTGCCCGTTCCAAACGCCTCCCGGAATTGCATAGAGTCCCCAATGGATAAACATGCCGAATTTTTGATGTCGAAAATCGGCTAGGGCTGCGGCCTTCTGTACATTCATCGCTTTCCATTCCTGCATCATCCGCTGTTTTGATTCGTCAACATGTTTGTACCAGCGCATCATTGCTTCCAAGTAATAATAGTCTGCATATACCAACGGCACATCGATCTCCCCTTTATGCGGGATGCTGCCAACACTATGTTTTAAAATGAAAAAACCGTTTTCTCCGACCTTACTGGAATACTTCGCAGAGCCTAGCGACTGCAGGATCGTTTTGCCCAGCGCTAAGTAAGTATGCTGTTGTTGTGGCTGTACATAATCCACCAGTTCAAGCAGTGCCGAGGCTGTTATTGCAGCTGCAGAGGCATCACGCGGTATGGTTTGAAAGTCAGCTTTTCGATAATCCCAGCGTGGCACGAAGCCAGGCTGATCGACATCAAAATCCCAAAAGGGTACTTTATCGGCAGGTAGGCGCGGATGGTTGCGATAAAAATCTGCCATCTTTACTGCGGCCTCCAAATATTTTCGGTCTTTCGTTTCACGGTACATCACCGTAAAACCATACAGTCCCCATGCCTGACCTCGTGCCCAGGCAGAGTTGTCCGAAAAACCCTGCGCTGTTTCCCGGCTCAATACTCGGCCATTGTCCGGATCATAGTTGACTACATGATACGAACTAAAATCCGGACGATACTGGTTTTTCAGGGTAGTCTCGGCATGTCTGATCGCAACGTTACGATAGATTGGATCGCCAGAAAGTTTCGAAGCCAGAAAAAGCAGCTCCAGGTTCATCATATTGTCAATAATGACCGGAAACTCATATGTATGTTTACCGTCCCAGGAAGGAAATACGTTCCATGATTTAATAGCACCTACCTTGGGATTGAACCGTGTCAGCAAGGATTTAGCACTCTGGATTAAAATCGCTTTGAACGTTGTATCACCAGTAAGCCGATAGGCATTGCCATAACTGCAATTCATGACAAAACCAATGTCATGGTGATTGGTATTGAATTGATTTTGACGTAATGAATTCGTCCATTTTAATGCTGCGTTCCGCCATTTATCGTCACCGGTATAGTCAAAAACATACCAGAGACAGCCCGGCCAAAAACCACCGGTCCAATCCCGAATATCCGTAAAAGTTGTTTTTCCGTTCCGATCTGCCGATCGCGGATATTGAGTCAGGTCATTATAATCTTGATACAGTAATGCATACTGTCGTTCGGCTAAATCAAATCCTTTTTTTACGATATCACTTGTATCCGCATGCAGCAGAAAAGGAGAAAAAAAAGTCAAAAAATAAATAACGTATAGGCTATATCTAAAAACAATCATATTAGGTTCATTTTATATCGAACCGGAGAAAAGCCAGATTGCTCTTTCCCCGGTCTTATTTCACAAAAAACTAGTCGATCCAGCCCGGATTTTGAACCAGGTTCACGTTCATCTGTGTCTCTGAGGTCGGGATAGGCCATACGTTTAAGAAGTCGCCCTTATAACTGTAATTTCCAACGTTAGTCCCCCAAACCTGCTTACGCCCATTTCCTGCTTGAAATACCTTCTCTTTCCAGGTTCCCCAGCGCAATTCGTCGAAGTAATTTATTCCTTCATTCGGAAACTCCACACGGCGTTCATTGCGAATACGCAGGCGTAAGTCGTCCTTCCCCCCAACAGCCGTTGTAGCATTTGAATTTAACTGTGCGACACCAGCTCGTTGCCGGACTTCGTTGACTTTTGCAATGGCCTCATTCAATTTCCCATCTTCATTTAATGCTTCAGCCCACATCAGCAATACGTCGGCATAGCGAAAAATCGGAAAATCAATGGCACCATAGTTACGATCCACAATCTCATTGACTCCTTCCGCAACAAATTTTCGGTAGAAATAAAAGAAATTGATCTGTGTATCACTCTGAATATCGCCATCTGCCTGTGCCTGTCCACGAAATGGCCAGCGCATAAATTGAAGGCTTTCCACATTGGTAAAATTATAGGCACCTTTAAAAGTCGAATAAGGTGTCACGACATTGGCCTGCAAACGAGGATCACGGTTTTCATAGGCTTTTTTGATACGCTCTTCATTACCTTGCGGCAGATATAGGCTCATCTTTGCTCCTCTCAATGCCGCAGCCGCTTTCTCGGCCTCCGTGAGGTTGTTGCGTAGAAAAAAGACCTCCCTTTCATTTTCAGTTAAACTGCTGTATCCAGGAATGATTTTATCCCATTCAAATTTAGAACCGTCATTATTTTCATAGAGATCGACCAAATGTGGTGAAGGCATGTAATAATTCCAGCCCCGCGAATAGACTGAGGGCCAACCGCAAAACAATTGCATATTATTTCCATAGCCCGACTCACTCCGATGCTGAATGGAAAAAATCATCTCAGGACATTGCTCATTGGCTTCCTTAAACAAAGCTTTATAGTCAGCGAAGAGCGTGTGTCCAGCATCTTTTACTTTTTGAAAATCAGCTGCAGCCTTTGCCCAATCTTTTCGATAGAGATACACTTTACCCCGCAAGGCATAAGCCGCCGCCTTTGTTGCATGTCCATAATTCGCATTGCCCGCGGGATAACGATCTGGAAAATTAGTTTCTGCAATACAATCGTTCAAGTCAGCCAATATTTGATTCCAGACCTCACCTTCCGAACTACGTCCTTTGATGGCCTCGACTGCCGTAAAAGGCTCAAGATAAATAGGTACTCCTTTGTAGAGTTGATTGAGTCGAAAGTAAAAGTAAGCGCGTAGAAATTTAGCTTCGGCTATATATTTAGCTTTTTTTTCTGCTGTTGAAGGCGACTTTATGGGAATATTCTTCAAAGCGTCGTTTGCCCGTTGAATACCTTCGTATTGGATCTTCCAGACATTCATAAATAAGGGATCGCCAGCAGTAATGGTCCCTGTCAATAAGGGTTCATCAAAACGTGCTTGCCCAGTATAGGAGAAACGGTCAAACTGATAGAGCTCATAAGGCGAGATCAGTCCGCTATGCCCCATTAAGAGTCGAAAGGAACTATAGATTCCCGCAACGCCCAAATCTGTTAAATTATCGGTTGTCCACATCGTTGCCGTGGAGACCGATGA
>JAQZAZ010000184.1 GCA_029239355.1 Sphingobacterium sp. | reverse complement strand
TGTTGTATCTTTATGGGAAGAAAAAGCATAAATACATTCTAAAATCAACATATTTTTAATGAAAAACGACGTTTTAAAAGCAATACACTACAGAAGATCAGTATTTCAAGCTTCTTTTACCGAAGAAGAAGTCAGCAAAGAAGATATCCTCAGCATCCTAGAGGCAGCCAATGCTGCACCAACACATAAACGGACACAGCCTTGGCGGTTTGTTATCTTCCGCAAAGAAGGACTTCAACGTTTGGGTACCGAATTATCGCGCATCTATAAATCGGTTACCCCAGCGGAAAAATATACGGAAGCGACAGAAATCACCATGGGTAAGAAAGCAACACAATCCAATGTTGCCATCGCGCTTATCGTCAACTATACAGGCGAGGTGCCTGAATGGGAAGAATTGGCTTGTACTGCTGCGGCTGTAGAAAACATGTGGTTGGCTGCACACTCATTGAATATCGGCGGATACTGGGCAACACCAGGCTTGATCAATCATTTGGGCGGCTTCCTTAACCTGGAAGAGAACCAAAAATGTATCGGCTTATTTTATTTAGGTCATCATCAATCGGAAGCACGTGAACCTATACGTACAGCTATCGAAGAAAAAATCCGTTGGGAAGAATAAGGTAGCACAGCTTACCATAAATAAACAAGGGCTCGAATCATTCGGGCCCTTATTGGTTTCTACGTTCTTCTATGGCAATTGATTTTCCTTACCAAGGGATATATCCTGTCCGCACAATCTATTGATTCCCCCATGAGTACATGCTGTATCTTTATCTTAACATGGTCAATTTTTTTTAAATATTTAATAATACCGACTTAACGGTTTAGCAATACTATACGAATAATTTCGCAACATACTTGTGACAAACACTGATCAACTAAACTAGAAACGAAATTATTATGCAGAAAAACATCATTTGGTTTGTGCTTTTAACCATTATTACGTTTTTTCAACTTCCAAACAAAAGCTGGGCCCAAGGTACTGAAGCAACTATCACGGGACGTATTACAGATGAAACTGGACCGGTCAAGGGCAGTTCAGTATCTGTGCGGAATGAATCCACTGGATTTAGACAAACAACGTTGACCAATCAAAATGGAGTATATACCTTCCAGCAGCTGCCCTTAGGTTCTCCATACACCGTATCAGTCAATCATGTCGGTTATGCCGAACAAAAGAAAACAGACTATAAATTAAGTTATGGCGATGAGCTTACAGTAGATTTTAGATTATCTTCTACAGAAACGAAGCTTGAAGAAGTGATTGTAGAGGGCGCAGCTGCTGATCTTAAAAATAAGATCAAAACGTTAGGCGCTTCTACCGCTATTACGGCAAATGATCTAAAGAAAATGCCTGTAAATGGTCGGAATTTTTCTTCGCTGATCGATCTATCACCAGTGAGCAGTGGTACGAACCTTGCGGGCCAACGTGCATCTTCCACTAATTTTACGGTAGATGGTATGAACTCACGCAGTACGGTAGCCGGCGGAAATAGCGGTGGTGCTTATTCCATTTCGATGGAGGCTATTCGTGAATTCAAGGTGGTCACCAACGATTACGATGTCACTTTTGGCCGTAGCGGCGGCGGAAGCATTACGACCGTGACCAAATCAGGAACAAATACCCTGACAGGAAGTGCCTTTACTTTTGCCCGGGCGGATTGGCTTTCCAGTAAGTATAATCTGAATGAAACTCCACGCAAACAGAAATTCTCCACTTATCAATATGGATTTTCGCTGGGGGGGCCAATTATTAAGGATAAAGCCCATTTCTTTGTTACATGGGATCGTCAAATGGATACACGGCCGCTTCAGATCGCTGATATCCAAACAACCGAAGATATTGCACGATACAAGGTTACACAAACGACTTTGGATGATTTTACTCGAATTGCTGTAGGTAAATATGGCGCTAGTGCCGATCGTCTATTTGGCTCTTTTGACAAAAAGAAAAAGACTGATGCCGCGTTCGCTCGAATCGACTGGCAATTAAATGAAAAGAACCTATTGACCATTCGCAATAACTTTGTGTATGACTCCGACAATCAACAGGAAGGGGATAATACGGGAATTAATGCCTATGAATCTTACACCAACAGAAAGTATATAAACAATAGCCTTATGGCTTCTTTGCGTACTTCGATCAGTTCCAGATTGACAAATGATTTGAAGATCCAGCATTTTTACGAACGCTCTGAAGCACAACATAATGTTGATGGATTTGACCAGTCACATAGTATTCCCCGCGCTATCGTTGAATCCATCCAATCAGTAGATGGTACGAATAAATACAACAATTCCATCCAACTCGGGGGGCAACGCTTTTCACCAGAATGGTTCAATGGCAATATGCTGCAGTTGGTCAACAATCTCTATTACAATACGGATAAGATCAAATATACTTTCGGTGCCGATATCATGTATACGAACATGGATTTTCGTTATGGTAGTGAAATGAACGGTCGTTTTTATTTTACAGGTTTACAAAATTTCGATAACCTGACCCCTTATCGCTATGCGCGCGATGTTTATATGACTGACAAGGAAAACACTTTGGTCAACAATCTGGCTGTAGGTGTTTATGGGCAGATGGAAGCTAAAATCGCAAGAGGTCTTGACGTCGTCGGCGGCCTACGTCTGGACAACACGAAATACCTCAAGAAGGCTACATTCAACCAGACAGTCTATGACGAACTAGGTCTTTCAACCGACAATGGGATTAACACATTTCAAATACAGCCTCGTGTGCAATTCAACTGGGATATCAATGAAGAGAAGAAAAATATCATCCGTTTTGGAGCCGGTATATTTGGATCGGCACTCAACCCATATTCTATGTTAAATAATATGTTGTTTGATGGTTCACGCATTGCTGGTGTAGATATCACGGATCCTACATTAATTCCTAAGCCAAATTTCGCAGGATATCGCAAGGACCCCGATACAGCTCCAGGACGTGAACTGCTGGACAATCCAAAGATCGAAAAACTTGTCACAATCAATACAAATAGCAAGGATGTGAAAGTGCCGACGGTATATAAAGCCAATATTTCCATCAATCATTTTTTCACGCCTTCGCTACGCATCGGTTTAAGTGCTTACGGTACTTGGGGACGCAACAACTACATGTATGTAGATCGCAATATGGTGGAGGATCCTTATTTTAGGTTGACAGCTGAGGGTAACCGTGGTGTGTATGTGCCTGCGTCAAGCATCAATACAACAAACGGCGCAGCCAACTGGACCAATAGCCGTAAGACCAAACAGGTCGGTCGGGTATTGGAAATGAATAGTGATGGAAAAAACAATTCGTACACCGTTGTATTGGACGGAACTTATCGTTACTACAAGGATGGACAAATCACGATGTCTTATACCTGGAATGATACAAAAGACAATACCTCGTATAATGGTAATGTTGCCAATACTGCTACCCTCTCCCTAATGGTCAAAGACGATCCGCGCGACTTAAGTACAATGTCGTACTCGGATAATCAATTCCGTCATAAAGTGGTGTTCTATGGAACGATGCCCTCTTTATGGGGTATTTCTATGGGTCTGCGATTCAGTGGAATTGCTGGAACACGTTATTCCTTGGCAGTTAATGGGAATGTAAATGGTGACTTTGTGAATTCTAACGATCTTGCCTTTGTCTACGATCCTAATAGCACTAATACACCAGCATATATCAAGAATGGTATTCAAGCAATTTTGGATGATCCAAATGCAGAACAGAGCATTAAAAACTATATCAACGGAAACCTTGGACGCGTAGCCGAACGGAATGGGGGTATCAATGGTTTCTCGGTGTATTTGATCTACACTTGGCTAAAAACGTAAAAATATACAAGAAACATGGTATTGAAGCTTCAGTAGATATCTTTAATGTAGCCAACCTCTTGAAAAAAAGCTGGGGCGTCGGGCATAACTTAGGCAAACAAAATCTTTATGCGATCAAGAGTTTCGATGCAGCCAATCAGCAATATATTTACAATATGAGTTCAGGTGTTGGTGTATCCAATTTAAATGGTAATCCTTTTCAAATTCAGCTTGGGTTGAGGTATGCATTTTAAGGGTGCATACTGTTTTCAAAAAATGAGCCATTTCCTTCAAGAGAAATGGCTCATTTTTTTTTGCACTAAGATTTTTCTATCCCAAAACAATGTGGAGGTTTGATGACATTCGATTGGGAGGGGTTCTTCTTCTCTTTTAGAGGAAACGTGATTTTCAACCGACCCTTGGAGCCTTGCCATTTTGCGCCAGACTGGAGAAGCCGTACAGTTTCATCAACAAGAGCCTGGCCGGGAGTCCCTTCAGCCTGAATCTGAGCCGGAAGACCATCTTTACCAATCGTGAAATTGACTATAATATCCCCACCTTTTACAGCATCCTTTACCTGGTTGTTTAAATAGTGTTCAAAAGCTTTCCAGCCGTCCAGTGGAGTCGCGTCGCCGCCATCGAGCATCGGCTCAATAGTCACCATATTTTCGGGCTCGCTTAAGGTTACATCTGTGGTACGCTCAATTTTACCGTTAAAATGTTTAAAATAGAGAAGCGCTAATAAAACGACAAACAAAACTCCTGCCGCTGCTCCTATAGCCAGACGCTGCCAGGTATAATACTGTGCATGTCTTGTCGCTATGGTGTTCTCAACCCGACGGTTAAGTCGCTGCTGCAACAAGCTTAACTGTTTCGCATCCACACCGTTTTGCAAGCGATATCCATCTATGGCATCCTGCAAAAAAGGATCTTCCAATGCTTCTTTTTCCAGCTGAAACATTTCCTCCCTACTCATCAAACCATGGATGTAATTATGAATTCGCGATAACTGATAATTATTTTCCATTTTCTTTCCTTTCCATACAGATTTTTAGATTGCGTTTTCCATTCTGGATAGCACTCTTGACTTTATTCAAGTCATACCCTGTTAAATCTGCGATATCTTTATAGCACTTTTGCTCCAGATAAAACAAACGTACACATTCTTTCTGTTCCTGGTTTAAGATTTCCATACAACCTTCTAATCGCTCAAAATCCCGTTCTTCCCATTTTGCCTCTTCACTGCTATTGAGTTTCTGCTCGCTCTCAAACAAATTATCCTCAATATCCACCTGTGTCGTCCTCTTGTCTTTGCGCAATTGCATCAAACAGTAATTCTTACTATATACGTGCAACCAGCTTTTAAAATTATCGACCTCATAATGACGCAGTTTTTGAATGAGTTCTTCAAAAATCTGCATCACCGCATCCTGGCTACGATCGGGATCCTGTAAGTACTTGAAGCATACACCATAAAGCAAGGACATGTAAGGTGAATATAATTTCCCCAGCGCAGACAGGTCTCCGGTTGTTTTATAATGTTGCAATAGCTCTTTTTCGTTCATGCGCAAATCTTTCACCTTAATGATGAATTAAGATACGGTTTTCCATAAATAAAGCAAATATAGCCGAAAAAATTATTCACTATTCCTACAGCAATACTTGCCCATCTCGATATACAAAAAAAACCGTTTCTAAATCGTTAGAAACGGTCGATAAAATATGTTATTGGTTACGGATCTAATTTCCTTGCTTCCAATTGTACCGAAGCGTTACGCCATAGGTCCTTGGATCGGCTACAACACCGGCATATTGGCCATAACTACCCGGAGCAGCGAGCAACTGCTCATAATAATCTTTGTTTGTCAGATTTCTGCTCCAGACAAAAACCGAAACACCATTTGACCCTCTAAAACCTAGTCTTGCATTCAGCAGTGTATAAGCATCGATGTTCAGGTATTGTGAAGGAGATGAACTTGAGGAAAACTTAGAGCGATGGAAAAGATCAGCACCTAAAAAGTAGGATCCGTTGATACCGATCAGTTTACCACTCTGATTAATTTCCCCGCCCAAAGACCAGGACCATTTGGAAACGCCAGGAAGAGCTCCACCTGAGATATCCTTGAAAGCCTGAGGTCCACCAACTTCTTCCAGCGGAACTGGTGCATTTGTAAATTTCACGTATTTCGCATCTGTATAGGCCAGCGCACCATTCAGGCGCAGAAAGTGGCCAATATTAATATTACCGTCGAGTTCCACTCCTTTGACACGTACTTTCTCAGCATTGGCCAAGTAACCCCGATTCACTCCTGGTTCCGGCGTTTGTACCTGTGTTTGATAATCTTTAATATCAGTCTGGTAAACGGATAAGTTAAGGATCGAGTTGCGTGTTGGGTTAGTTTTCACACCCAACTCTTTGTGACGAACCGCTTCTGGTTTTACTTCAGCTAGATCTAGCAGCACAGCACCATTTGCTGTCGGTAATCCCCCCACATTGATTCCAATTGGCTTATAGCTGATGGAATAGGTAGCATAAGCATTGATCTTCGGATTGAAACGGTATTTTGCCGAAAGCTGACCAGAAAAATTATCTGCATCTGCGTTTATATCAAAAGTCTGGTTGGTATAGACCCCGTTTTTGAGAGCCAAGAGCGCCGGATCGGATGTCTGTAGCCCACCATAGGTCTGCCTGTCGTAATTTGCTTTCTTTTTGTCGTAATTATAGCGTAATCCCGGCAAGATATGAAGTTTCGAAGTCACCTCCCAATCAATCTGTGTATAAGCGGCTAAGCTTGTACTTTTGATGCCGTAAACGGTTTTAATACCGAAATTATCAAATAATCCCGGGGTCTCCCATAAGGCGCTTGTCGAACTTTTCTGGAAACGCCAGAACGCGGAACCCGTTTCCTCTGTATGTACAGGATCGGTACCGAGGTCCTGCCACAGACCGAATAAGCCGACCACACCACTCACTTTCTCGCTGATTTTGCCCGAATATCTAAACTCCTGCGACCATTGGTTATGTACTGAATTACCGGCAGAAACTGTGTAAACAGGGAGGCCTAAATAATCCCGGTCATTGAGTGGCACCCAGGTCCATTTTCGCCAGGCAGAAGTTGATGTCAAAGTACCTTCACCAATCTTGATATCAGCATTCAGTGCTACGCCGCCCAGTTTATTGTCCGCTTTGGATTGCGTATCGAGGTCTATCTTACGTTCAAATGCACTTTTGTAAGGCAACTCATAGCCTAAATCTTTGATAATGGCATCAAACTGCCGGTAATCAGCCCGCTGAGTTTTGACAACACCGGCAACTGCCCAACCATAACCATCCGGCTTTTGGGATGAAACGTCACCCGAGAGCACAAGTTTGATATTTTCCGTTGGTGTAAACAACAATTGCCCCCTGAATCCGAGGTTATTGATATCATTGATCTTTCGATTGGTGTGGACGTTGAAAAGATTGCCATCCCTTTGTGTGCCAGAAAAGGAAGCCCGGGCAGCCAGATTTTTAGTCAGAGGTCCGGAGATGGATGTCTTAGCCTGAATAAAGCCCTGATTGCCATAACTGACCTCAACATTGGCCTCAGGTGTAAATTGAGGTAGCCGTGATGTAATATTAAAGGCTCCTGCGGTCGTGTTTTTGCCGAAAAGTGTCCCCTGTGGGCCACGCAATACCTCGATCTGGTCAATATCAATAAAGTCCAGCCAGGTTGCTGCAGGCCGTGCGATGTATACACCGTCAAGATAGAATCCGACACCTGGATCTATCCCATCGTTGGTCAGGCCGTAAGTCGAACCGAGCCCCCGAATGTTCAGGGTTGTATTACGCGCATTGGAAGAATACAGCTGTACTGTTGGAACAAGTTCTTTTAATCGATTGACATTAAAAGCCCCGGCATCTTCCAGTGCTGCCCCACGGATGATAGAAACAGGAATAGGTACATCCTGCAACTGCTCTTTGCGTCGACGGGCGGTCACGACCACTTGGTCTAAAGCCTCCAAACGTGGAGTAAGTTCGATCACGGTAGGTGACTGGTCTACAACAACACGCCGTGTCTGATAACCCACAATGGATACAATAAGGGAAAAGGGCAATTTTTGTCCTGTAACAAATTGAAATACACCTTTGCTATCGGTCTTCACCTGGTGGGTAACTGCTTCAAGCTGTACGGTTACACCCTGTAGGGGTTCTTTTGTCACCGCATCTACAACAGTACCTGTTAATGAAGCATTTATAATTGGTTTAGGATCTTCTACTTGCGCGTAAGTCTGATAAGACGCCGCTAAAAGCAAGCTAAAAATGACGCTAATTCGAAAAATAGCATTTTTTTTCATAAATTTATTCAGTTTAATAGTGAAAATAAACAAGTGCCAACGC
>JAQZAZ010000001.1 GCA_029239355.1 Sphingobacterium sp. | reverse complement strand
GACAATAAATTTATGACCGTACAGGCAGATTATGTTAAACCATTCAAAAATGGGATGAAACTTGAGACGGGAGTTCGCGCACAGATCAACAAGCTCAAAAACCTGAATAGCAACAGCCTTAAAGCCCGCGATGAAGATGAGTATAAAGATATCAGTGCTGCGTCAGCCAATTACGACAATAAGAATACAGTCTATGCGGCCTATGCTTCACTTGGTGGCAACCTTAAAGATTGGGTATCTTATAAAGTCGGTTTACGTGTCGAGAATTCCACCTATGACGGTGAACTAATCAATACAAACCAAAAATTCCACAACAACTATCCGGTCAGTCTCTTCCCCTCCCTATTCCTGAGTAAGAAACTGACCGAGAAAGATCAGCTACAGATGAGTGTCACCCGTCGTGTGAATCGTCCTAACTTCTTTCAGTTAATTCCATTTGTTGACTATACGGACAGCTTAAATATTACACGTGGTAATCCGGACCTCGTCCCGGAGTTTACAACTTCAGGCGAATTATCCTATAGCCGGACACATGGCAAAGGTACCTTCTTGGCTTCGGTTTATTACAAAAAAACCACGAACCTGATCACCCGTTACCTAACTCAGGAACTCAATCCCATCACCGACAAAATGGATTTCATCAACACCTATATTAATGCAAATTCCAGCAAGAACTATGGTGCAGAGTTCACCTACACGAATAATTTAAAACCATGGTGGGATCTGACAGCAGACCTCAATTTCTACAATTCAAAAATTGAAATCGATGATAAGACACCATCCGAAGGTATGTGGACCGTATTTGGAAAATTGAATAATACGTTCAATTTGAAAAAGAACTGGAACCTTCAGCTCGCGTTTGAATATCAGGGGAAAACAAATATGCCGGTCACACAAAATCAAACCTTTGGTCCACCGATGAATCAGGCTCAAAGTTCCTCTCAAGGATACATTAAGCCTTTTTATGGGATCGATTTTGCCATCAAGAAGAGTTTCTTGAAAAATCAGGCTGCTTCCGTGACACTGGCGGTAAACGATATCTTCAGAACCCGCGGAAATACCATAGTATCTTCGGGTGATGGTTTCTACCAAGACTATTATCGTCTCTCCAATCCGCAGCTTATCAAATTGAACCTATCCTATCGTTTTGGCAAAATGGACATGAATATGTTCAAGAAAAACAAAAACCAAAACTCGATGGAAGGCATACAAATGCAATAGATTAATGATTAAACTTATATTAAAACAGAAAGAGACCGATTGGACGGTCTCTTTCTGTTTTATATCATTTGCATTTCTATATGATAGATGATCGTCATTTCAATAAACCACCTGAGTTGGGGCATGATATTTCTCAATAATCGCAACAATTTCCAGTAGATCATCAATCACGTAATCCGGATTAGCTGATTTTAGCTGATCAGCATGATGAGCCCCGGTCGTAATGCCAATGCTTAATGCACAACCAGCATTTTGACCTTCCTGTATATCAATGATTGAATCCCCTATTTTCACAACGAGTGCCGGATCTGTAATAGCAAATTTTGTTCTCGCAAAATCAATCATATCTGGGTAAGGTCGGTTTTTAGACACATCAGATGCGGTAACCAATGCGTCAATATCCCGTCCTACGACCCAATTAAGTTTTCTCAAAAGAGATTCTGCTGTTTTCCGGTCATATCCTGTATTTAATACCCGGAGGACACTCATGTCATTTAAGATCGTGAAAACTTCATTGGCATTTGAATTCGGATAAATGTCTGCTACTTCATAGGCGTTTTCAAGCGCTTGCAAAAATGATTGGAACATCTGCTCAGCCAATTGATCGTCAACTATATTGAGGCAATTTTTTAGTACAGTCTTAATGGCCTGTAACTTTTCTTTGCCTGCTCCGTGTTCCAACACTTCTGTCAACGTAAGTTGATAACCACCAATGTGATTTATCACCTGTTGAAGTGTCTTGTAAACTATATTATCCTCATTTACAGTAGTACCTGCCATATCAAATACCACCATCTTGATCGCTTCTCTCATTTATTCACTATTAAATGTTTAGCAAAAATAAAATATTGTTAAATAAAACTAAACTTTTCAATATTAACTTATTGCTATCTTTAAGTTAAGCGCAGCGTAAATTAACGTAGCGCAAAATAATAAGTCCAGCCGATCAGCAACAGTTGAAATGGAATTCTAAACCACAGATAGCCTGGGCCTTTTCCATCAAAAGTCGCAGTTTCATAGTTCAGGTGCCTCATATTCGCATATATATTTGTCGGTAGTATCAGTATAAAAAAGACAATTAAAAGCATCCCTGTAAGACGACTTAAAGATGGTATAAATAAACCGAAGGCCCCCATGACCTCCAACAGTCCAGTTACATAAATTATTTCTTTTTTTAATGGGATAAAATCAGGAAGCATCAACACCATGCCTTTTGTGTAGATGAGGTGCCCAAGGGAGGTAAACAATAATGTGGCAGCAAGGGCTATTTTTCCAGCCAAATAGTAATCAATATCGCCCTTATACTGTCGTATAACTAAATTGCTGATGAGAAATACTGTAAGTAAAACAAAAAGTGGTTTCATAATCTTTTTTATTCAAAGTTATGGGCCTTTCTATTCCCTATCAATGAACAATTGTTAATAAATTTCCTTCCGGATTCTACTTAGTGATTGTGGTCTAATCCCAATATAAGATGCCAAGTATTTAAGGGGGATATTTTTAATTAACCCAGGCTGTTCCCGCATCAGATTGACATACCTCGTTTTGGCTGAATCTTCGAGTAAGGTAAATTCACGTTTCATTTTCTTCAAAAAGATATCTTCGATAGCCTTTCGTCCGATAAAATTCCCTACTTGTGTCGTTTTATACACAGTATTCAGATCATCATAAGATATCCGCCACAAGATACAATCTGTAATCGCTTCAACATTATAGGACGATGCAGTTTGGGTCAGGAATGAATCATAGGCGCTTACAAAGGAGTTTTCAAAGGCGAAACCAAATGTAAAATCGTAATCTAATTTTGGAATATTGAACCGAACAATCCCTTTTTCAATAAAAGATAGATAGCGCTCCGTTTTGCCCATTTCCAGAATCAGTGATCTTTTCGGAAAAACTGCCTTGGTAAGCATTGAAGAAAAAATATCCCAGTCCTCTGCCTCCATCGTAATGAGCGAGTCAAAATAATTCTTGATTTTATCCATGCTTTCCATATTTTAAAACAAGATAAAAACTTCTGGTCAAACAAGAGAAACCACGATCTTATTATCTATTTAATTATTTAAGCACTTAATTTCATGGATAAATATTAAATTAATCAATATAAACTTCTATTGCAGAAAACAGTATCAAAGCGTGGTCCCCATCAAAGAAATTCTTCTTCCGATTTTCTTTCGTTTTCATCTTTTCATTCATACTAGTTTTCAATAATGGTGCTTTTCCACTTTTCGGATACATCGGCAAACCATTAACTGATCTTATGCATTGGATCACACCTACAAATCCTCTGTCCCTAATCTGTCTTAATTGATTCCCAACAACAAAAACTCACATTGAACAATTATCAATATGATTATGAAATCGATCAAAATGGAAATATCTTATTGACGAAAACTATTGAAAACCGTATTGAGAAAATTAAGCTTATCAAACAGGATTCTCAAAAATCAGAATTAATGAAACGCTCCTTCCATTGGATACAGGAGTATCCAAATAGCCGTTAAAAAGTTCCACAATTGAAGAGCTTTTGTAAAGGGTACATTGCTTTTTTTGGTACTATTAATGGAAAAAGTAAGACAAAACGTGTCTACTCAATTTTATCATTCTTTTTTTTATTATATTTAACCAAAAGCCAATGTTTGAAACAGGTATAATCAAAAAAGTGGAGATCTAAAAAAAGATATTCATCTATATGGAGCCATATTTCCATAATTATGGTAGGATAAGTTTCAGTTATTTTATTTCTTCTTTACCGTGATATTATCTAAATATATGGTCTCTTGACCTGTGTTCGTGAAGGCTATTCGTACTATTTTTTTATTTGGCTTGATTTCCGGACCTGTCACAAAATTAATTTCGTGCTTTTTACCTTTATTACCCAACTCCAGTGTCTGTTGCTTTAGATTCGACAGTTCTCCGGTCACAACCTTCACATCGTCTACTGCTACGGCTATACTGCCACCTCTGCCCCAATACCTAAGGTTAAATTGTTGCGCTGGGTCCAGATAAATGTATTGTTCTATCTTTTTCCCTTGAGCAAGTACAAGAGCCTTACTTCCCTTTTCACCTATGCCCTCCTCAATCGTACCTTCTCCTTCCCAGGGTTTGAGACCAGCTTTTCCCTCAAAATCGGGATTTGGGAGCTCATTTCCATCACGCAAAGGCCAGTTATATGCACGGATATAATCGACCGCCATATTTACCCCACCTTCGGAACCGTATGCGCCTAAAAACACATTCATAAAATGGTTGGGCGAGTAGATTTGATTTTTATTGTCGTACTCTTTAATTAAATCACCATTGATATAATGTTTAATACTCGTTGGAGTCCACAACACACCATGGGTAACCCACTGGCCTACATGCTCATATCCTTCGGCAATATGTGTAGCAAGATTACGTTGAAATACCCCTTTCGCATCGACATGTCCGTGGATGACAAATTGAGCCGTGATATATTCAAACACATCTATTTCAAACAATTGGCCTTTTGGACGTATTCCTTTTATTCCATCAACCTCGGCCCCCTCTTGAAGATAGTAACGAATATCTGGTCCTGGTGAATCGAACCAAAATGCAGTATTTGTTCCTTTCGGGTTACCTTGGCGATTGCGTCGTACTTTTACCTCAAAATAACCGCCCTTACTATTGTCCAACAGGTTTTCATTCGTTTTCCAATCATAAGTCTGAATGGACGAAATCTTTTGGTTTCCACCTTCTGTAAAAATTCGGGTTGGGATAGTATCGTTTACATACAGGTTGATTGCATCTCCATCAAGTGTATAAGCTGGTTGGGGTAACCGATCCTGCAGCATCTCCTGTTTTGATTTTTCATTTAGATAATTCAATGAGGAGAAATAATTGGTGGTCCATTTATTCCGGTTTAAGAGCTGATCGTTAAACTCATCCTGCCAATAAACTTCCATGCCGGGCGGAACAGCTCTTGAACTTGGTTTTTTTCGTACTTCCTCAAGTTCAGCCTCGTCCAATTCCCAACTTTTAGAAGTATAGGACTTCCCTTGAGCCAAGAGATTGCCAGTTGCAGACTCTACCCAAATATAATACGTCGTCTCCGGATCCACCTGTTGAATATAATAGCGTTTTGTACCTTTACCTAATACGGCATTGGCTACAGATGGCTTCCTGCTCGTTTTGGACCAAAAGACTTTCGCACCCGACAAATTTGGCTGATTATCCTTCATGTCCACACGGATCCAGCTTCGGGTCCCCAATAATCGCAATGAAGCGTCGGTTCTCGTCGTTTGTGCCGACAACAGTAAAGAAGACAACATCTGAACTGTTGTCAGGAATATATATTTTTTCACAATTATCTTATTTATGTCCCCATTGCGTATAGTCTCGCGATGATAATGAGAATTATTAGCTTTAACAACTCGATACGAAACGCAACCGTTTGTTCAATTTATAATAGAAATAATCTGTGGTCAGCGCCTCCATTTATTTAATAGCGTGCTTATAAAATGTTAGAAACTACGTATATTCATTTAACTTTTTTGAAATAAGTTCTTATATTGCTATTTAAGAATTATCCACTATATATTATGAATACAACACAACCTGATTCTTATCAACCCTTATTGCTTGCTTAGCATTGGATAGATGCATGGAACCAACATGATTTAGAAGCAATTATGCATCATTACAGCGAAAACATTAATTTTTGTTCACCTGTCATTCAAAAAATGGGAATCAATACGGCCTGATGCATAAACAATAAACAAGAGTTATAAGCATATTTCCAGAAAGCCTTTGAAAATTACCCAGATTTACATTTTGAGCTTTTCCATATACTCGAAGGAGTCAACTCAATAGTACTCTATTATAAAAGTGTCAATAATTCCTTATCGGCAGAATATATGGAACTGGATCAACAAGGTAAAGTGTGTAAGGTATCCGCACATTATAAAGGACTGTAACGATACACCCCAAGAGCTTATTGGGGAGTTTGACTCCAGTTAAGTGGTCGAGATCGTTAGGTATGGAAGAAAAAAGGCTACTCTTCTTTCAATCGAATGGACCTATAGGAACATTTTCCAGCGAAATTTTATTGGCGACCGACTTTAGGCTTTAGTAAGCGCTATTTCAAGACCTGCTATCATTAATTATTTTCCTCCTCACGAACAAGAAAATCATAAGAATACCAGAACTTTAATGGTGAAAAATCGTCCAGATTTCTCATTGAATAGCTTATGGGAAAATCAAATGAATTGCTTTGTTTTTCAAACTCTTTCTTAAATCCTTTTATCAGTTTCATTATTCCCTGTAAACCACTTTCACGTCTGATAAAGCTTTCCTTTCTACCACCACGTAAATAAATCAACAGGTCTGAAGCATTTAAGATGTTTTCTTCATCCTCACTCAGTCGTTGACCATCCAACAATTTATCGAGTACGTTTTTAAAATCAATTCGAGGATAATCACTTTCGCCCATCATTATCACATGTGTACCGTAATTCACTACATTCGTATAATATGGATTAATTCCCGCTTGCTTTAACTGCGAAACATCGCTCCTGCTAAAGGCAGACGAAAACTCATTGATTTCCGCTATTAATGAAAACGCAATATTTTCGCTACGCATCAGACAACTATATGCTCTTTTGATTGTTGTTGAATCATTGTGTTCAGCAAGTCTTAAAACACTATCTACGTCAGGACTATTATTGAGGTGATAGCGGATCGACTCATAATCAAAAAAATCTGTGATAGAAAAACCCGACATAACCGCTTCGGCATTTTTATTTTTACGGGCATAGGAACGAACTCCCTCGAAGGTTGGAGTAATTTTGGAACCTGAAATAGCAGAAGTCGTTGGTACTATTGTTATTTTGAAAGGTTTATAGCGACCACGCAAGGACGCCAGCTCTACTGTAGGCATAGTATCTTTCAATCCCCACACCGTCCCTAAATAAAAATTTTTATCTATGGTTTGGTCCACATAGATCTGGTTTACCGAAAAACCGACAGAACGACCAATAAATTGAAACTTCTTAGATAACGCGCCCCCCTCGATCTCCATAGAATCTGGATCAACTTCCTCCTTGTCACAACTGGACAATAAGAATAAACCGAGCAACAATACAAAAAGATATTTCATAATTCAAAAATTACTCGTTCCCAAAAAGTCAAAATATTCCCATGTTGAAAGCAGGAAGGCTAAAGGCTTTTGGTTCTTTATCAAAGATATATAAAAATACCTATCCAACCTATATAAAATTCAGAATAACAAAGGAATAAATAAATCCTACTAACGACAGTAGATAAACATGCTAATGGCCAACCGAACCAATGATAGATAAAGATCCCACAAGCAAAAATTCACAAAATAAAAGCCGCTGGAATGGGGAATCCCAAGCGGCTTTCTTCTAACCTAATGAAAAACATCCATACCTTGATCGGTACTTTGTTGATCTCCTAATTTCAAATATATCAGGTCTATTTCTTTATATACTTTGCCAGTTACAATTCGCATACTGTTATTTACGATTCGTAAGACTTGTACTGTTTGTGGCCTATGCTATTGATGTCGTCGTTTTTGAACAAATAGTAGCCCTTAAGGACGGTAAAGGTTATGCGGTTAATATCGCCATGAATATTTCTAAATCACAATTGGAGCAGGTTGAAGTGTTTGGGTATAATTCTCATAACAATAAAACTATCAATATTGGGAAAGCAGGTGTTATCGACAAAGACATACGACAGAGTGTACAGATTATTAATGAACAAGTCATTTCCGATCAGCAAGTCATCCGATTAAGTGACGCACTCAAAAATGCGAATGGTATTGCCCTTGGAGCAAATCGCGGTGGAGAAAATGAAAATTTCTATGCAAGAGGTTACAGTCTCGGCGCGAACAACATCTTTAAGAATGGTATTAGAACCAACAATTGTGCCTCAATAGAGGCATCCACATTAGAGGCCGTAGAAATTTTAAAAGGTAGCGCAGCACTGCAATATGGTGGTGTAAGCGGTGGCGCCGTTATCAACATGGTCACAAAAAACCCTAAATTTAACTACGGAGGAGAAGTGAGCTTTCGAACGGGAAGTTATGATTTTTATAAACCAACAGTAGATTTTTATGGTCTTGGAAAATTGTCCTATATCACTAATGCATTTAATTATTACATCCACGAAAATTATAGCGTGAATCCAATTGCGCCGCGCAGTTTTATGGCAACACTTGCGTATAAATTCGAAAAAAGATAATTTAATAATCTTTTCTTCTATCAATAAAACACGGAGCTTTAACCCAAGGCTCCGTGTTTGTCGATCTAATTTTTGAATTCCCAATCACAGAATTTTTAGATTTCATTTTTTTTTCTTGTCAGCAGATCGGCAGACAAAAACGCTGTAACTGCCGCTGCAACCAATGCAGAAATACCAATATTCATTGTACTGATTAGAATGTGATCGGAAAGTGAGTATTTTATGCTATAATAAGTAAAGATATAGCTAATCAAATAACTGATAAAGGCTTTAATAATTTCCATAATATTAATACTGGGATTCAGCTACAGCAATTCCTAGATCAAATATAAAGAGCCTTTTAAACTTATTTCATTTTGCTTACAATTCGTATTACTTGATTTATGATTCGCAGTTTTTAACATGCACTTTCTTTCTACAAGATCCATATTCTGCTCAGCTATCAGTTATAATAAAAAAACACCCGATAGCATGGGGTACTCCGGGTGTTTTAGCCATATTATTAACCTATTTTATGAAAAGTGCCCGTGATGGGCAACACTAAAGTAGAAAAAAACTTTGTATAAACAAAATAAAAAGTAAAAAAATCAGATTTTCAATCCCAGCTAAACCGGTTAAACATCTTATTTTAGACGAATACTTAGTCTTCGTTCTCTCCTGCACAAGCTGGTAATTGATTAACTAGTAACATCGTAATTACAGGGATATAACAGGGGTAATTCCCTACTAACTCCCTGTTAGTACACTATAGAAATATTGTTATTTCATTTTTAGTTTAGAAATGGTATTAACTTGGTGATAAGACATATAACTAACATCTTTTCACCTGTTGAATTACCAAAATATGTAGATACGCACAAAAGTATAGACACCCAGTTGTGATTACCAGATTTTGTTTAATTTTAGTCATTCAATAATTGTAAGCTATGACCGATCGCGAAATTCTCAGGCAACATATCAACAAGACCGTCCTATTAAATGACGAACAGTTCGACTATTTCTTTTCCTTTTTCAAACCAGTATCATTTAAAAGGAAACAGTCGATAATTAACATTGGCGATACAGTAGAATGCGAATATTTTGTCCTAAATGGCTGCCTGAAAACTTATGTAGTCAATGATGAACAAAAGATGCATATCCTACAATTCGCTACGCAGACATGGTGGGCATCTGATTACAATGCTTTGCACAACAATACAAGAGCAACAGTCAACCTGGATTGTGTAAGCGATGCAGGCACACTTTGTTTGTCGGGAGAGGACCGTGAACATGTATGCAAAGAAATCCATGAGGTGGAAACATTTTTAAGATGGCGATCCAATAAAGGTTATATAGGATTGCAAAAGAGAATTTTGTCCTTGCTAAACAATGATGCCCGCAGCCGTTATGAGGAACTAATGCTGCAATATCCCGAACTCTATAATCTTGTCCCCAAACAGTTAATTGCAGCTTATCTTGGAGTTTCCCGTGAGACGCTCAGCAGGCTCTACCAAGCTAAATAATGTGATGTAGATCAAAAAAGCAAAACCATTCCCTAAAATGTGATGTATATCACATAAGGATCTGACAATTTATATCCTACTTTGTGTTATCGTTTAGACAATAAAATATTCTTAAAAATGAAAAAAGAGAACTTAAAGGTATTGGTCGTGCTGACCTCACACGACCAATTGGGAGATACAGGAAATAAAACAGGGTTTTGGATAGAAGAGTTTGCAGCACCCTATTATGTTATGGCCGATGCAGGCATCGACATCACGATCGCCTCGCCAAAAGGGGGGCAACCACCAATAGATCCAAAAAGCGCACTTCCTGATTTCCAGACAGCAGCAACAAAGCGCTTCGATGCAGATAACGAACTTCAGAACAAATTGGCCAACAGTGTCGTTTTATCGGAAGTTAATGAACAAGATTACGACGCAATTTTCTTTCCAGGCGGCCACGGCCCACTCTGGGATCTTGCAAATGACAAAACTTCGATTTCTTTAATTGAGACATTCTGGAAACACAATAAACCTGTAGCTGCCGTATGTCACGCTCCTGGAGTATTTCGATTTGTAAAGAATCCTGACGGCCGCCCACTGGTTCAAGGCAAAAAAGTTACCGGCTTTTCTAATTCCGAAGAGGACGCTGTACAGTTGACAGATGTTGTCCCTTTCCTAGTTGAAGATGAACTGATCAATCTTGGCGGACAGTATAGTAAAGGTGATGATTGGAGCAGTCATGTGGTCAAAGATGGTAAGCTGATCACTGGCCAAAATCCTGGTTCATCAGAAGAGACTGCAAAAGAACTATTGACCCTTCTGAAGCAATAAAACTGCAATAACATCAAAACTATTAAAACATTGGACAGTGGTGGTAAATCATCGATTTGATTTACCACCACTGTCCAAATTGCGATATTTATCTAACGGCATTTTATATCTGTTCCCTATGAAATGTCATTATATTCAAGGATGTTCTAAAATCAATAAGTTACTATTCTTTCATTCCCCCTTATTCCCGATTTATAGCATGTGCATTGACTATTTTTTTTAAGTCAATCCCTTTGCCCAATACAGGTTTAAAAATATCACCCACAGTATTTATCCGTTCAATCGCATTAAAAATAGTAAAATCGGTCATCTTCAGCCCTTTCTTTACCTCGTCCCAGTGGAGCGGCGTGGACACCGTAGCTCCTGGTTTGGGCCGGACTGAATAGACCGATGCAATGGTCGCGTGAGGTCTGTTTTGAAGAAAATCCAAGTACATCTTTCCTTTGCGGTCACGTACAGTACGTTCGAGACTAGTATAAGCTGGTATTTCAGCATGCACCAAAGTCACGATGATACGTGCAAACTCTTTAGCCTGATCGTAGGTATATTTGTTTCCCAAAGGAATATAAATATGGAGCCCTGTAGAACCACTTGTTTTGCAATAACTAGGAACTCCCATGTTATCCAGAATTTGTTTAGTTACCTGTGCTGCTTCAATCACCTGATCGAAAGAGTTTTTATCCGGATCCAGGTCAATGATACAGTAGGTTGGATAATCAGGCTTTTTGACTGTACTATTCCAAGGATTCATTTCTATACAACCGAGGTTGGCCATGTATAATAAAGTTGCTTCATCCTTCCCGACGAGATAATGTCTATCCCGATTATCCGCTTCACTTTGGTATAAATAAAGTTCAGCCCAATCCGGCGCGGTATCCGTAACATCCTTAAAATAGAATCCCTCCCCATTGATACCATTAGGGAATCGATTCATACTTTGCGGCCTACCTTTCAGGTATGGTAATATAAAAGGTGCAGCTTGATAGTAATAATTGATAAGATCGCGTTTGGTAATCTTCTCTTTAGGCCAAAAAATCTTATTAAGATTAGTAAATTTAAGTTCCTGCTTATTGATCTTTTTCACTTGATTTTTCTCTGTTGGGTTTAACAGCGTCCTGCGTTCTACAGCAGATCGTGATTTAATCGGAACATTCATTTTATCTGCAACGACTTGTTGTGTAGGCTCTTCCTGTTCAAGCGTCACTTTCTTTGGATCCTTATCTTCCCGCATACCATCAAATGAAGGGTGCCGCATAACACCATCATTCGTCATTTCCGTAAAACTGACCTCACAGATCAATTCGGGACGCAGCCAAGTCACTGAAGCATGTGGTGGATTGGGGCGGAAGCGTGAAGGTTTGTTCACGTCAGGTTCATCCGAAAAAGGTGTCTTTTCTGTTATCAATGGCTTAAATAGTACCATCAATTCCTTTTGCAACTTGGCATTATAGCCAGTCCCCACCTTACCCGTATAAATGAGTTTTTTACCTTTATATACACCTACTAGCAGACTACTGAATACCTTACTAGAATCATCGTTTAGGGTATAACCTCCAATAACAACTTCCTGGCGCTTATTGGCCTTGACTTTCAACCAGTCATGGGAACGGTTATTGACGTGATAGATACTATCTTTTCGCTTCGCCATAATTCCTTCTAAGCCCATTTTTTTTGCTTCTTTCAGAAAATCAATTCCAGAAGTATTAAAATGCTCACTAAAAAGTATTTGTTCATTTTGCGGAAGAATCTCTTTTAAGATCGCTTTTCTTTCAAGAAGTGACAGTTCCTTTAAGTCTTTACCTTCATACCACAAAATATCAAATACATAATAGACGAGATCGCCATCCGCTTCACTGCGCCAATTCTGAAGGGCGCCAAAATTTGCTATACCACTTTTAGTCAACACAACCACTTCTCCATCTATAACCGCATTGAGTTTTATTTCCTTGAGTTTATCATATATGGGGTAAAATTTTTCATTGAAACTCTTGTCATTTCGAGACTTCAATTCCACCTGCCCTTTGTTCATAAATGCGATGGCCCGATAACCGTCCCATTTCACCTCATAAACCCAATCTGCATTATCAAACGGCTGGTCCACCAATGTGGCCAACATAGGCTCAATATGTGTATAAAAAGTTTCGTTTGATAATTTCTTCAACAGTTTACCTGCTCCCCTCGCAGTCTCCGATTTTTTTTCAGACTGCTTTTTAAGCTGGTCGCCGATGATTTCGGCGGCTTTTTTCGTTGCACTGTGTTGGTCTTTTAACGTACTATCTTTTTTTATTATGTTTTCCCCATATACCTTGTCGGGTGATTTTTCCATCTGTGCGATGGTCTTACCGGAGATAACGGATTTATCCTTTTTTGTGATGTCCTTATCGCTGGCATATTTATCCTCAAGTTTCATCAGCAACCAGCCATTGTCTCCCCTTCCATAGGCTTTCACCAGCGCAAATTCTCCTTTCAGCTTCTCTCCATTCAGTTTGAATTTGAGCTTCCCAGAGTAGAGCTGGTGTCTGAGATTTTTGTCCATTGCAGCAATATCATCCTTCGCCCCTTCTACGGGCTCATAAGTTCCTTCGTCCCAAACGATCACTGTCCCTCCTCCATACTGACCTTGAGGTATAATTCCCTCGAAATTTCGATAATCATATGGATGATCTTCCACCATCATAGCGAGACGCTTAACATTCGGATCCATAGAAGGCCCCTTTGGTACAGCCCAGCTTTTCAGCACGCCATCCATTTCAAGGCGGAAGTCATAATGCAAATGAGAAGCATCATGTTTCTGAACAACAAATCTCAGTTCTTTTCCGCTCGGCTTACCACCGAAAGGTTCAGGTGTTTTTTCAGCAGCCCGTTTTTCTTTATATTTTGTTAATCCCATAGCACTATTTGTTTATAATAAATAATGTCAATCATAACACAACGCTGCAGCTAAAAAGGTTTAAATAAACAAAACATATTTTAAAAATAAGACCTATGCTCATCGTGCTAAAGTATCATAATCGCAGCTATTCTTCCTTTCCCCATATATCACTATACCTGGCCGCTCGATAACAATTGAACCAAGCGTTATACTACATTGGCCTAATAAGCATTAGACCATATTTTTTTCAAATTGACCACAATCTCTAGTATATGATCCTAAAAATGGCCCCTAGCGTATTTAAATAGTTTTAAATTACATTTGATAGTCAAAATAACATTTACCAAAAACACTGTAACATTACAGATACAATCAACATGGCACAGCATTTGTGTAAGCGTTCGTTATAAGGTACTAACTATGAAAATAAATTTAATTTTTACTGCATTGACAGCCGCAGCGTTGTTAGGCAGTTGTAGTAAGGATGATAACCAATCTACACAAACAACCCCTGTTACCATTAAAATAACTGATGCTCCTGGTTATTATGATGCAATTCATCTGAATATTGATGAAATCGAGATCCGTACAAGTTCAGGTAGCGAAAGTCTTGAGGTCGACGGCAATCCATTTAACATTCTTGAATATACAATGGGGAAAGACACGGTGATTGCAGGAGATGACGTTCCATCAGGTATGATTCAGGAAATAAGATTAAAACTTGAAGATGAGGGAAATGAAATTTGGGTTGATGGAGTTCGTCATCCGCTAAAAACTCCTAGTGGACAATCTTCAGGTGTTAAGATAAAAGTGCAAGACGAATTGATTCCAAATGTCGCCTATACCCTTTTACTTGATTTTGATGCGTCGAAGTCAATCGTACAGACGGGCAATGGCCAATACTTGCTTAAACCTGTCATCCGCGCAATTCCAGTAGCAACTTCTGGAGCGATTACAGGTACTGTTAATCCTGCTGCTTCACTGGCGCATGTTTTCGCCATAAACGGAGTCGATACTGTTGGAACTTTGGCAAATTCGGTAGGAAAATTCTATTTCCCGGGTATGTCAGAAGGTACTTACAAAATTGTTATTCAACCGACCGTAGCAGGATATGTAGACAAAACCATTGAAGATGTTCAAGTGGTAAAAGGAAGCGTTGAAGATTTAGGTACTATTTCGGTCCAATAACAAACGTTGGTAAACACGGAGTCTAATTTTGTTATATCTTAGAAGAGCTTAGAGCTTTTCTGCACATTGTAGCAAATATAGGCTCCTTTTTATATTACCATAAGGTTTTATTTCATGGATCTAATCAGCTACCGATAGACAACATATTAGCAAAAAGCCTATATGCTCCAGCCACACCAGCAGGAAGCTGTCTAAATAAGGACAGACTGCTATAGATGTAGTACCCCCTTCCCTTCATATTGACAAGCAATAATCCATCTACGTTTTTCCCATCGGAATTTTGAGTGCGCAATATTGGCATAAATCCGCTCGTCCAATCTTGTGGTAAAAATAATGCGCGATCCTGTACCCAATTGGCAAAATCGTGCTGTACAATTTTATTTGGATAATTCAAGAGCCGATGAGCTGGGTCCAAGAAGCTAATGCTCGATTCGGCGTCGCAAATCCGTTCGCTCGAAATCGTTAAAGGGCATATGCCGACCTCCCCTACAGATAGGTCATAGGGTGTATTATATTGATTTATCAAGACGCCCCCGGCTTCGACGTATTCAAGCAATTGTCTATGAGAAGCCACTAGGTCTGGATCAGTGTTGTAAATTCGGATACCCAAAACCACAGCATCGAAAGTTGACAGGTCCTTATCTTTCAATTCAACAGGAGAAATCAATTCCAAATGATTCACGAGCTGATTCAGACTTGCAACAAGTCCATCATTTTTACCTGCGATATAAGCAATTCGACTAGCTGTGTTTGCAACCGAACTATTTAAAACCCGTAAAACAGCCGGAGGATAATATACCACCTCTTCAATATGGGGGTAATTGACCGATTTAAAGCTATTTTGATGAACGCCATAAGCAGTTTTAATCTCAAAACCAACCTGTTGCACCCTTTCAGTATGTTCAAGTGACGTTAATTGGAAGTGGATTTTTTCGGAAGCATTGCCTTGAATGACTACCGTCTGTTCTTTTGGAAACAACTCCAGTCCTTCCGTCCCTGTTAACCTCACGCAAATTGATTCTACAGTAGGCACATTGGATTGCAATTCGAGCGTAATAGAACGACTTGTAAAATCCGCTAAAACAATAATATCTGTATCGAAAGCCCCAGTAAATGCAGGAGAAATAATCACTGGCTTATTATTGTTTAATACAGGTACATGAATTGCTATGGATAGGCCTGCAAACTGCAACTGCAATTGTGCTACGATTGGATTATCCTGTTGGGAAAGTACAATATCGCTGAAAGACCGGGGAGAATATCGGCCCCGGCTCCCTTTCTCCTTTAACCAAGCTGGTAATGAGGGATCAATGGATTGACTGAGACGGCCAGCAATTTCAACCCGCTCTGTTTGCGACAATCGATAAGGCTGAAAATATGCTATCTCAAAAAAGGGAACTGTCACACTGGTCAAAACCAAATCGGAGTCCTGTGGTATATTCGCCTGCAAAGATAAGGTTACATTGGTACCCGGTACCCACCTGTCGTTCGTAGAATAGATTTCAAAAGATACCCCGAGTGAACGAAGCAAAAGCAGCTCCAGATCAGTCTGCTTTTCATAGATCACACTATTCTTTGGTACGGTTTTCATCCAGAGCAAAATTGTCGCTATTGCTAATGAAAATTCAAGGTTATCTCCCTGAAAATGCTTCACCAACAAGCCGTCAATCAGCTCCTTAAAGACCGGGATATACTGGTCTGAAGTTTCTGTCGGGCTAAATAAAGAGTTCGTTACTGTTGTATCAATAGGTTCTCCCTTCAATAATTCAAAATATTCAACGGAGGGTGTATATTGTATTAGACTAGCCATCGCCTGGGAGCGATGGTTATTGCGGCTTTCGGCAGCTATTTTTCCGTAATGCAAACCCGAATAGCGATTATACACAGGAATATCAAGCGAAAAGTGTCCAGGTAATGGCGTCACTCTGCCGCCAATATCTTTCACGCCACTTTCCTGATAGACATTCCATAGGAGATGTTGTGCCTTCCACACAGACAGTTCCTCTAATTGTTCAGGATATGCCAGCGGATCCGCCGCAAGATCATAGGCCACTTCGGTCAAAATTGCTGAGCTTTGGTGATGTCCGTGGTGATCCGCAATATTCGGCGAAAATCGTGTAATGATGACGTTTGGGCGAAAGTATCGGATTGTCCAAACCATATCAGCAAGTACCGCTTGCTCATTCCATAGGCACAAGGTCTCGTCTACAGATTCTACAAATCCAAAGTCTTTGGCACGTGTAAAAAATTGTCTTGTTCCCTCCGTCTCCCGCGCAGATAAGCATTCTTGTACACGGAGTATACCAAGCTCGCTTTCCTTTTCTGTACCTATAAAATTCTGTCCCCCTTCCCCCCGTGTAAGGGATAAATAGGCCGCATCGACAAGTTGCTCCTGCGCAAAATAAGTTAACAACTTATTATTCTCATCATCTGGATGGGCACCTACATACAAAACGCGATCAAAAACCTTCAGCTTGCTTAGCTCGCGCATGAAATCATTACAGCTCTTCTGCGAAGAAATTCCGTTTAAGAATTGTTGACCGGTTTTTTGTTTGAGAAATCTTAATGCCATATCCATCTATTCTACTAAGCTCGATGGCCAAATATAGGAATAATTTTATAAAGACTACTAATTCCATAGATTTTATTATTTTCTCTTTCCGATTATTCACACCGTAAGCATAACGCATGGTTCGCTCTCATTTTATTGCACCAGTACAGCCTGTAGCGTTAAATACATGCCGCTATATGTTAAACTTTTGAAATTAACACTTTTTAACCGATATATACCGTAGCTTAGCACTTTATCAACAATTAGAATCAACCCACAGAATGCCCTTTTTAGATCATGTGCTCCAAACTCCCAGCTACGGATGGAAAGACGACAACGGAGACCTTATTAAACCTAGTCCAAAACAAATATTTAGCGAATTTTTTAAAAGATTGAATATCTTTAAAGACCAACGCAACTGGCTTCCCTTTTTTAGCTGGTTAAAAGTAGCTTGCCTTATTCCATTTTTCTTTGTTTTTCTCTTTGCTCACCTCAGCTGGTGGACAGTGCTGGCGGCTTTTATCTACAGTATGATCATTATGGGTACACATGGTACCATCTGGCATCATCGGTTTTCCACGCACGGTGCCTTTAAATTCAGTAATCCGTTTTGGCGTTTCTTTACACAAAACTTAACGATTAATGTTATACCCGAAGAGATCTATGTTATTTCACATCACGTACATCATGCAAAATCAGACCAACCTGGAGATCCATACAATGCGCAAGCTGGATTTCTATATTGCTTCTTGGCCGATGTCAACCACCAACCCATTGCCAAAGACCTGACTGAAAACTCCTATAACCGCGTCAAGTCACTTATGAAGCATACTGGCGTTAAAGGCAATAGTTATGCGCAATACCAAAAATGGGGTTCGTATGTTAATCCCACCCACGCAATCTTATCCTGGGTATTAAACTGGTCATTTTGGTATGCCGTATTCTTTCTAATCGGAGGCCATGCCTTAGCTTGTTGCTTATTTGGCGCAGCTGGGTTCTGGGCCGTAGGCGTACGTACATTTAATTATGAAGGCCATGCCAAAGGTGAAGATAAACAACGGGAAGGCATCGATTTCAATGAAAAGGATAAATCCATCAATCAACTTTGGCCCGGTATCGTGGCCGGAGAATGGCACAACAACCATCACCTCTACCCTAAAAGTGCTCGTAGTGGTTTCAAGCCTTATCAGATCGACCTAGCTTGGTGTTACATCAAAATGATGCATAAATTAGGCGCTGTCAGCAGCTATCGTGACGACAAAAAACGGTTCAATGAACAGTATCATAAGCCTTATCTTGATGCAAAAAAATAGATTTTTTAAAACAAACACCAACTAATAGGTATTAAGCCGACAAGGCTAATTAACAAAAAACAGCTAATGGATAGCTGTTTTTTGTTATTAATGAACTAGTTGATGGCTCATCTGCACAGAAAATCAGTACTAGTTTTATATACTTTTTTAAGCCCACCATCATAAATCGCTGATTTTTGACTTGCGCCCTAGTAAACCAGGAAATATAACCGTACATTTTAATATTACCTTTTTCGCTTAAATATCTACCGTACCGACACGTTATCCCTTAGATAACGATCATCAGCTAACAAGAAGCACTCTTCCAAAGGGAATTATCAACGCTATCCGTGAGCCCGCTACGCTCCATCCAATGACCTTACCCATGCTGATACGCTACCCCTGGGGAGATTCATAACAAAGTTTACTTTCCCCATAGTGAAAAATTTAGTCATGTCGCAAAAAAACAAGTAGAAAAATTCAATATATTGAGTATTACTTCGGTCAACTATGGGGGGGGCCGTACGGTTCTATTTAAAAATCGTTGTATGATAACACTCATTAACCGACAAGTTGTGCATCCAGGTATGTTCATCTTTATCATGGCCGCTATTCCTAATCCAGATCCAAGAGACCCCAGTCCAGATCTTACCGAACCGAGCGAAGGATATTCCTCGACAGACGAAGACGATCGTATAGCGGATACTGAAGAAGACCATGAAGACCCAAATACGGATTTGTCCGGTATTAAAGATGATCGCACTCATGACCCAGAAGAAGCTCAGGCCGAACAAGAGAAAAAAGATAATAATGATGAACCTGATCTCTCAGGTGAAATTAACGTTTAAAAATACAGTTATCGAGGGATACAATATTAGTTGAATAACAGTTTTTGTGATCATTCACGTACCTTTTCGACCTACAATTGATACAAATACGTAGACACAGGTTAAATACGTGAATCTCATCCTTGGCAAACGAAGCAGTATATCGGCATGTTTTTCAATTAGAAATAAATCAAAATTAAATATGGAAAATAACATCAATAACCCAGCAATCATCAACGATATTATCAAGATAAACAATGATAGAATCGAAGGTTATAAGAAAGCAATTGAATTGGCGCATGCTCACGGCCTCCATGAACTGGAACCAGATTTTACAAAATATGTCGCACAATCCGAGTCATTTATCGCAGATCTAACCCCTTATGTAGAATTGGAAGGAAAAGAGCCGACAGATAGTACGATGCTAAGTGGAAAGCTTTTTAGAGCTTGGATGGGTATTAAGGTTAACATTACAGGCAACGATAAAAAAAGCTTATTGGAAAGCTGTGAAAAAGGCGAAGATGCTTTTAAAGCAACCTATCAAAAAGTTTTGGGCGAAGAGGCTGACGAGCTATCTCCAAATGTTAAAAATGTGTTGACTATACAGCTAAACAAACAGCTCGAAGCTCACGACACTATAAAAATGCTACGCGACAATGCTTCTTTATAAATAATTGCCAATCCAATTGGTAGTGAACTTCTTCACGACACCGAAGTGTTGAGAGCTTCGGTGTTTTTATTTTCTTCGTTATTTATTACTCAGATTTCGGGTTTTCAGTTCATTATCGAGCGCTTCATCGGTTTTCTTCCAGCGCATAAAAGCCCAAGCTCCCATGACGAGTAGCATAAATGTAAAAATTGTGATCCCCTTGTTAGCAATACCGTAAACAATCACCCCGGCACAAAACCCTACAAGAACAGCATTGATCAGTTTGTTACTTTTTTGCTTTTTTTTTCTTTCTAATAATTCTTGGTCGGTCAATTCATTCAGTTCTTTCTCTTTCATAATATCAATATTTTGGTCAATATAGTATGACCAAATATACAAACTAATTAAGCAATTGCTGATTTCATCAAATATATTTTTAAATCGTATAGCGAATATCTTAAAATCCAACCACTTTTTCGGGGCTACACGAATTCGAAGTCACACCATTCTACCTCAGCTAAATAGCTATTGAATATGAAGACAGGTAAATAATCGATATAAGAGCAAAAAGTCTACAGAACTATTTGAGTAGACTTTTCGCTCTCATTGTCCAAGGATCATGTATCTTCTTTTGGTGGATACTCCCTCCCTTTAGTTAACTTTTTCAACAGCCTTTGAGAAGCAGTATCCAAGATGCGCTGAATTTGAGATCTGGTTTAGAGGTTTAAATCACCCTCCTCGCCAATATCTTCGATATTTCCAGTTATCGTTGCCTTTAACATGTTAAAGAGGTTAACAAGCATGTTTGAATTTGAATCCCAATAATGGGCCTCCTGAGGAGATACGCACAACAATCTGATGTTAGGATCTTCTTTCCCTTTTTCAAACCAACCTTCCATCATTTTGTTCCAGTAACGATCGATCCTAGCCTGATCTCTGGACAGGTTAGCTGTACCATTAATACTTAAAAAGGTGTAATTTTTGGGGTCAGCATAAAAGACCGAGACCCGTGGATCATTCTCAATATTCTTATACGTGTCGCTTTGCGCAGAGCATATATACCATATATTTCCCTGGTTATCCACTTCTTGTCTACTCATCGGGACACCATGCGGATAGATGGATTCCTTACCAAAAGAGCAAATTGTGCCCACGTCGATCTGATCTACAATGGATTTCAACTTATCCAATGCTTCCTGATTGTTTATGTTTTTCTCTGCCATAGTATATTGTTTATTATTGAACAACTGCTCGTTCCAAATGGTTCAATTAACTTTTAACCCTTTACTGACATCAGAGAGCGATATTAGAGAATAACTTAATAGGCGAAATCATTAAAGTTCGCCAGCCAAAGGAAAGATGCATTAGTAGGACTTCTACCAAATACTGTAACGTCTACACGCAAAAAAATAGCACTCCCAATCTGTCCGCTTGCCGGACACTAGCAGTTTTATTTATTCCCGCTATTGCAATATACTAAAATAATTAGTAATTTTACTATTATTACTAAGATATTGATTATGTTCGGATTTGATGAGAAGTTGAGAATCTTAGCTGACGCGGCTAAATATGATGTTAGTTGCAGCTCCAGCGGGGGAAAACGAAAAAATAACGGCGGCGTCGGGGATGCATCAGCGAGTGGGATCTGCCATACCTATACCGAAGATGGGCGTTGTGTCTCTTTGTTGAAAATTTTGATGACAAACTACTGCATTTACGATTGTTCATTTTGCGTCAGTAGGCGCAGCAATGATGTTCAACGTGCAGCATTTTCAGTTAAGGAGGTGGTCGATCTGACAATGAACTTTTACCGCAGGAATTATATTGAAGGGCTCTTTCTGAGCTCCGGTATTTTCAAATCTGCAGATTATACGATGGAAAGGTTAATGCTGGTAGTAAAAAAACTTCGGACAGAAGAAAGGTTTAATGGTTATATCCATTTAAAAGCTATTCCGGGAGCAAGCGAGTCTTTATTGAAGGAAGCAGGACTTTATGTAGATCGGATGAGTGTCAATCTTGAAATTCCCACAGAAGAAGGATTAAAGCTTGTAGCCCCGGAAAAGGATCATAAATCCGTCCGTGAACCCTTGGCAATTGTTCAAAATGAAATCCTCAACGTCCAACAGCATAAAAAGATTGTTAAAAAAGCTCCACTATTTGTCCCAGCAGGTCAAAGTACGCAGATGGTCATCGGTGCCACCCCGGAAACAGACCTACAGATTATGCAGACTGCCAACGAGTTTTACAAGGATTATCAGCTTAAGCGGGTTTATTATTCGGGTTATATACCGATCAACGCAACGGATAGCAGCCTTCCACAAATTGGCACCACCCCACCGTTGATACGTGAAAACAGATTGTATCAGACAGACTGGTTGTTACGGTTCTATGGTTTCTCCTTGAATGAGATTTTAAACAACAAGCATCAGCAGCTTGAATTGGATATAGACCCCAAGCTGGCCTGGGCGCTGCGTAATCCTCAGTTTTTTCCGATAGATATCAATAGCGCCGATTATAGTTGGATTATCCGAATACCAGGAATAGGAAGACAATCTGCAAATAAAATCGTGCAGGCACGCAAATATGGAAAATTAAAAGAATTTCAATTACGTAAACTCGGGATTGCTTTTAATAGGGCCAAATACTTTATGATTTGCCAAGACAGCATCGTTAGCACCGGATTTCACTATCCCGAGCAGATCAAAAAGTCTATTCTTGAATATAATCCCCGGCCTAAGTTGATCAATTCGCAAACACAGTTAACACTATTTTCATGAACTATATTTTCGATGGAAGTTATTGCGGCTATTTATCTTGTGTTTTTGAAGCTTTTGAACGAAAAGAATTCGATGTTATACCGACAACACAACAATTAATGGTAGCGAATATCTTTTCCGAGAAACGTGAGATTCCCAGCTGTTCAATGAAAGCATTGCGTATTGCTACGGGGATGGAGAAAATAATTGGAAGACATAATGCAAAGCTATTTTATCATAATTTCCTAGCCGATAATTCATTGGAATGGACGAACGGATTTCGGCTTATCGTGGAGCTTTTTAAATCGCAGCATCTGGACATGCAAAATTATGGTAGACCAGACTTGCTGCGTCTACATCAAAGCATTAAGAAAATAAGCCGGGAGAGGCACAGGATGAAAGCATTTATACGATTTGTCAAATCCTATAACAATCTTTATACCGCTATTGTAGAACCAGATTTTAATGTTATTCCACTTGTTATCGATTTTTTCAAGAACCGCTTCGCCGATCAGCAATGGTTGATCTATGATATTCGGCGCAATTATGGTTTTTATTATAACGGTCGCACCGTACAGGAAGTATCCCACATTCATGGACAAGATATTCAGGATCCTTATTGCATTGAAGTCGACCTCGATCCCAAAGAAAAAGAATTCCAGCACCTTTGGAAGACCTATTTTAAAAGCACTACTATCGAATCCCGGAAGAATTTGAAATTGCATTTAAGACATGTCCCCAAACGATACTGGAAATATCTAGTTGAAAAGATTTAAGCGCTTATTGCACGTAATAAATTAGCGATCTATTTATATCACTTAGATCCACCAAACAATTTGCTAATAATCCAAATAATAATTGCTACTACAACCACCACCATCAATATACCGGACCAAACACCGGCTTTAAATATGCCTTCAATCGCAGCACAGCTAGAAACGAGTACCAGTAAACTCGACATTAAAGTAAAAGGAATTATTCTTTTCATAAGTACATGTTTTAATCGTTCAATTAACCATAAGACAATATGTAATCAGAAATTGTTTCAAAAAACGAACTATTTCAATAAATTTTACAGCTATCGGTATTTTTATGGCGAAGAGGAATGCGCAGCGCACACTATATAGGAAGATGATTACCTAAAACGCCGTTTATGAATTAACTGTTCAAGGAAAGTTGACACATATTAAATAAATGTAAAAAAAACACTTAATAAATGTAACCGAATTTATATCTTTGATATGTCGGTCAATATACATTTCGTCAGATCGCTAACCAAATAAAAGCATGCTTTCTTAATGCTGATTATAGACTATAAATTGCAATAAAATGAAATTAAAAAGTAGCCTCTTCCATCTTATTTTTGCGACAACTTTTAGCCTGCCCTTATATGCACAAATTTCCAAATCATTGAAGTATTTCGCTATAGAGGATGTCCGATTATTGCCCAGCCCTTTTAAGCAGGCTGAGCAGCTCGATCTATCGTATTTACTTGAGATGGATCAAGATCGCCTATTAGCCCCCTTTATGCGTGAAGCCGGTTTGCCCACTAAGAAAGACTCCTATACGAACTGGGAAAACACAGGTTTGGATGGACATATAGGTGGCCATTATCTTTCTGCTCTCTCCTATATGTATGCATCAACTGGAGATTCCCGAATTAAAGAACGACTTGATTACATGATTTCCAATCTGAAACAATGTCAGGATGCCAACGGTAATGGATATATTGGCGGAGTACCTGGGGGTAAACTTATTTGGAAAGAAATTCAAAAAGGTAATATCCGATCAGGAACCTTTAGCCTAAATGACAAGTGGGTTCCGCTTTATAATATTCATAAAACTTATGCCGGATTACGTGATGCCTACTTATTGACCGGGGATCAGACCGCCAAAAACATGCTGATTCGCATGACAGACTGGGCTGTACAATTGGTTTCTCAATTGTCTGAAGCACAAATACAGGATATGTTACGCAGCGAACACGGTGGACTCAACGAGGTTTTTGCAGATGTCGCCGCAATTACCCAAAATTCCAGCTACCTCCAACTTGCGCGAAAATTCAGTCACCAGTCCATCTTAATGCCACTTATGGAACACCGTGATAAATTAACCGGATTACATGCCAATACGCAAATCCCAAAAGTCCTGGGTTTCAGAAGGATTGCTGAGCTCTCTGATGATCAGCAGCTGACCGAAGCAGTACGTTACTTTTGGGACAATGTTGTACAACATCGCTCGATTGCCATTGGTGGAAATAGCGTCAGTGAACATTTTAATCCGATCGACGATTTCTCCAAAATGGTCCATAGCATCGAAGGACCTGAGACTTGTAATACGTATAACATGTTGCGGTTGACAAAAATGTTGTATAGGACAGACCAACAGGGTAAATATCTGGATTTTTATGAACGTGCATTATACAATCACATCCTGTCCACCCAACATCCCCAACATGGCGGATTCGTGTATTTTACACAAATACGTCCCGGACATTATCGCGTTTATTCACAGCCCCAAACAAGCATGTGGTGCTGTGTAGGTTCGGGAATGGAAAGTCACGCCAAATATGGTGAGATGATATATGCACATAAACACGATGAGTTGTACGTCAATCTCTTTATTCCGTCACGATTAAATTGGAGAGAAAAAGGTGTCGAGATTATCCAAGACAACAACTTTCCAAAGGAAGCTTATACAACGCTTAAAATAAATACGCAACGGAAGCGGGAGTTTACGTTGTACTTGCGCAAACCTACTTGGCTTACTTCCATACCAACTATTTCAATTAACGGAACCTCCTATACAGTGACCGATTCTACAGCAACACATCTCAAAATAAAACGTACTTGGAAGCCTGGAGATCTGTTACGAATGGAACTGCCAATGGGCATCCATGTCGAACAGTTACCTGATCAAAGTAATTATTTCAGTATATTATGTGGCCCCATTGTACTTGCAGCCCGTTCAGGTACAGAAGATTTACGGGGACTCAAGGCTGACGACAGCCGGATGGGCCATATTGCTTCTGGCAAGCAAGTTCCTTTGCGTGATGTTCCTATTCTGACAACCCATCCCGACGCAATTCCATCGCTCGTGCATCGGATCTCATCCAAACCGTTACACTTCACGCTTAACGGACTTCGTCAGGGTAAAGATAGCCTTAAAATGGAATTGGAACCTTTCTATGGTATCCACGATAGCCGATATATTCTATACTGGCCACAGGCAACAGCAGCGCAACTTCAGGAACAACAAGAGAAAATCGATCGCGATGAACGCGAAAGCTTGGCCTTGACGGCTATTACTATTGACAAGGTGACTCCTGGTGAACAACAACCTGAGTCAGATCACTTCTTTCGCGAAGAAAATAGCAACGCCGGCGTAACGGAAGATACCCGTTGGCGTGAAGCCAAGGGCTGGTTCAGTTACCAGATGAAAAATACCAATAATAGTATGCTATTTTTAAAATTTAGTACAGACACCGCTGCACGTACTACCGAAATTTTGGTCAATGGAATCCTTGTCGAAACGTTAAAAAACAAAGGCAATCAATTAGAAGTTAAAACCATACAAATTGAACTTCCAAAAGAAATTTCCAAGACTTCTACAATAGAAGTTAAAATTCAGGGGACATCAACGTCCCCTACTCATAAAATCTTAGAAATACGGACGCTCCGATCAGATTGATCGGAGCTTTAATTGATGACATAAGCTACGGAAGCTGTTTTCAGCCATGGCGAAGTAAATCGAAGATTGATTTTATCTCCCGATTTGCCTAAAGATTGAACATACACCATCATTTTACCGTGGTAAACCCGCTGTCTATTATCCGTATAATCGCCCATATCTGTATTATTTCCTGCTTCCAAGCCAAGTAGGCGTGCGTTTCCAACCACATCACAGGTGACTTCATCGTCAGATAAAGCTACGGGAATACCTTTTTCATCTACAATCTGTATAGCAATCTGAACAACAGCACCCACATTAGTTTGCTGATCTTCCACCACTATCGCTTGGATGGAAGCTGGCCGCTGACTAGATTGAATAGCATGGCGGACAGCTTGTTTTCCGTTTACATCCGACCCCACAACCTCCAACTTGCCTGCCTTATACGGAATATCCCAAAAGATGATCCCTGTCTTCGCATCGTATTTTTTCTCTTCGCCAACAATATTGCCGTTCAGTTCCAGTCGAGCTCCGGCACTATTGGTATAACATACCACACGGATCAGCTGACCATCCTGATAATTCCAGATCGGCCACGCATCCATCGAAGGGTTTTCATTCTTTCGTGGCCGCTGTTCTGATTCCGAAGTTGTCCAAAGGTCAGACACACCACTCCCCCCACCCAATGGGTAAGTTCCCAAATAGGCCATGGGTTTGTCCGTCCATAAAGACTGACGATAATACCCACGAGGCTTGATAAAGCCTGCAAAATCCAATAGTCCTGAATAAAACCCACGCGAAGGCCAGCGTCCTGACTCCCCTAAGTAGTCGATCCCAGTCCATAAAAATTGGCCAAATATATGCGTGTTATCACGTACAGCTAGCCACGCAGGCAGATCATGTCTATTTTCACTGCCAAAAATCACACGTGTTGGAAAGCGCTGATGATCTTCAAGATAACGGCTTTCGGTATAATTGTAACCAGCAATATCAAGAGCTCCAGGGTAGGCAGTCTCGTTGGACATCGCGACACCAGCTAGACCGGCTGTCACCGCTCGGCTTCGATCGTATTTTTTCACCACAGCAACCAGGCGTTTGGCAATATCTCCCAAGCGCATCGCATCGGGTGCCTCCTTTTTATACCCTCCATAAGAGGCCTGTGTAAAGCCGCCTTCTTTTTTTTCACCGTTTAGTATCGGATGCGAATAAGGATCATTTGGATAGTCAACTTCATTACCTATACTCCAGGCAAAAATAGAAAGGTGATTTCTATCCCTTTTGACCATATCCGCCAAATCCCGCTCCCCCCATTCTTCAAAAAAGTCATACGCACCTTCAAATCCTGGTGTACCCACATTCCAACCTTGTAACCACTTTCGTTTCGGAAATTCCCATTCATCAAATGCTTCATCCATGACCAATAGGCCAAGCTCATCACATAACGTGTATAACGAGGAGGCCTGCGGGTTGTGGCTCGTACGGATGGCATTAACGCCCAGCGATTTTAAGGTGAGCAAACGACGTTTCCATACTTCGGTATAGACCTCAGCCCCGAGCACACCAGCATCATGATGTAGGCAGACGCCCTTCACTTTCATCCATTCGTTATTTAAAGCGAAGCCCTTGTTGGGATCAAAAGTAAATGTCCTAAAGCCAGTCTTTACTTCGGACTGGTCAATCTGTTTCCCATTTTGCCATAGTGTTGTACGCAACGTATACTGTATAGGCTGGTCCAAACTCCACAAACTCGGATTTTTAACCCTTAACTGTTGCTGTACAGTTTCTTTGTCCCCAGCATGAACGCGAAGTTTTTTTGATTTTTTTGAAACGAGTTTTCCCCCTGCCTCAATCAATTCTTGCTGCACAGTAATTGGGCTAGGCGCCGTAGAACTATTGACAATAGTAATTTCGGTATTAAGAATCCCTTCGTCTCCTTTCAGTTCTGGATAAGCATATACACCCCATTGGTCTATATGTAATTGACTGGCCTTCACCAGCCATACATCACGATAGATCCCCGATCCTGTATACCAGCGTGAATCTGCATTTTGGCTATGATCTACCTTAACAGCTATGGTATTTTCTTTGCCAAATGCGATATATGGACTGATATCATAAGAAAAAGATACATAGCCATTAGGGCGTTTACCGACGGATTTTCCATTGACAAAAACCTCACTCCGATTATAGACGCCTTCAAAATAAAGAAATATCTTTTCCCCCTGATTCTCAATAGGTATTGCGAGCTTCTTTTGATACCAGCCAATACCGCCTGGCAGATATCCTGTGGCGCTAGCCAGGTTTGGGCTTAGTGGATATTTCACGCCCCAATCATGAGGCAGCACCACGGGTTTCCAGGCATTGTCATCCAGATCTTTAATATCCTTCACACCTCCTTTAGCGCCCAAATGAAAGAACCAATCTGAATTAATACGCTGAGCGACACCAAAGCCCGGTTGGGCATACAGGTTACTTCTGCCTATTAAAACTGATGCGGATAGGATCGCAATAGTGTTAATTAATGTTCTCATTTTTCGTTGTAGCTTAGGTTGATATGATTAATGTGTTGGGATGACTGGTACGATCTGGCCATTGGAATCAAAATATAGACGATCCATACATACTTCCCGATTGAAGCCGGCAGCATCCCCCATCCCAATACCATAGGGATAATTAAAACGGTGGTAGACAATATACCATTCATCCGTACCTGGCAGCTGCAAAACTGAGTTATGCCCGGTACCGTAAATGCCTTTCGCGGGATCCTTTTGCAAAATCAAATTCTTCTCTGGCACAGTGATCGGACCATAGGGTGAAGTGGAAGTCCCATAACGTACACGATAATTCTCGCTGCGGGTATCATCCTCCGACCAAAGGAAATAGTAAAGTCCATTACGATAGAAAACATACACGCCTTCTCGAAATGTTTTGTCAGGCGTCAAGACCTTGATTGTATTCTTTTTGATGGACACCATATCCCTATCGAGCTCGGCAACTGCAAGATAACCATTCCCCCAATACAGATAGCTTTTACCAGACTTAGGGTCATTGAACACCGCCGGATCAATCTCCTGTCCGCCCTTTGCGCCTTCGGGTTTGAAATCAATCAACGGTTTTCCAGAATCTTGGAATGGGCCTGTTGGTAGATCGGATACCGCAACACCTATTTTTTGCGCAGCTGTAAAATAATAGTAATATCGATAATCACCCCTTACTTTTTTCTCTGCGATTGTAGGGGCCCAGGCATTTCGTGGCCCCCATGGGACATCTCTTTTTAGATCCAAAATTACCCCCTCATCCTGCCAGTTTATAAGATCCGAGGAGGAGAAAGTCTTAAAATAAAAACCACCCCAGCCGTCGAAGCCATCACTAGTCGGATAGATATAATACCTTTTAGTCTTATTGGAATAAAGGACATCGGGATCTGCATAAAAACCATCCAATATCGGATTCTTTTTTTGCGGCAGCTGCATCCCTGTTGGTGTGCCCCACTTTGAAGTTAGATGGCGGAGTTCCTGCCTGGAAATCGGGATGATCGTCCCATGCCTAGGGTGAAAATCCATCGTGATCTCGTGATCAATCACCTTAAAACGATCAAGGTCATCGGAAATACAAAATTGATATTTTCCTTTCCCATACACATCATACATCAGGATATATTGACTTGCCTGGTTCAATTTGAAGACGCCGGACCCTTCCACTGCATCTTTGGTTTGTTGTTTATAACCTGGCTGTTCAATCCATTTCCCCGAGGTCAAAGCGTCAGTCATGGCCAGTTTGATTCCATTGCCGTGGCCCTCCGTTTTGTAGAACAGGTAAAATAAGCCATTTTTTTCGATAATGTCTCCATCAATACATGATTTACCATTTTTAGGAAGAAACAGCACCTGTGGTTCGCTCTCAAAATCCGTAAAATCCCTATTGGCATAAGCATAATAGATAATATCCGGACCATCCCCATGTTTCATGGACCAATACACCATATACTTTCCAACAGCGGGGTCAAATATTGTTTGGGGAGCCCACACACGCTTCAGGTTTTCATGTCCATTGAAACGATGCTGAATATCAATTGTCCGATGCTCCCAATGCAATAAATCGTTAGATTTCAGCAAGACCATCCCGCGATTGGAATCCCAGCCCTTTGAAGAGGTCATATCGGTGAGCACCATAAAAAATGTCTTGCCATCCACCCCACGGAGGATATGGGGATCCCTTACGCCACCAGTTTTGCTGATGGTCTTCGAATCCAGAATGGGACGATTGTCGTTAAGTGCGCGGTAGGTATAGCCATCCGTGCTGACAGCAAAGCAGACTGCTTCATCCGCTACTGCGTTCCCTTTGAAGTAAGCAAACAGGTAGCCTGAAAAATCCTTCTCGGCGGGCCCATTCTGATAAACCTGCGCATAAATATGATGCGTAGCAAATATTAAAAGTAATGTAATAACGTATGTGATTCTATTATTTTTCATTCAGATTTATATAATTCTAAGACATTGGTGTATTCCAAAAAGAATGTACAAGTTGCAGTAGAGTGGTTCGTATCCGCTAAGTTCAATAATTTTCTCATAGCATACCTATTTCAAAGCGATTTTTTGAACTTGCGTGTAATAATATTCTCCGGACAACGTCGATTTTACACCAACTCGGACAAACACATAATCCAGGTTTTTCAAATTGTCAGGCAGCTCGCCCACAATTGTTGTTGGCTGCCCCAAAGTAAGCGTGGATAGATTTGCATCTATACGCAGCTCTTGCTGTACCTGATCCGTCAGAATGGACTTTCCAAGATACAAACGGACATACTCCAAGTTTGCTGTACTCACAATTTTATTCACTGTAAAATTTGCGGTGATACTATTATTATTTTTTTTAAATGACTCATTTGTGACCGTAAAATAAGGGGTTACAGGTACGTCAATTATTGTATTTCCTTTCACTTCTACCAAAATGGTGTCCGTGGCTTGTTGCAACCAAGGAGAATCGCCCTTTCGGACGAGCTTATATTCACCGTCAAATAAGCTGACTGCAAAAGTACCATCCTGATTGAAATAAACTGGTATGGCCGAACGAAGGGCATATCCATCTTGCCATAACTCGAGCTGCGGCCCGTTATTTCTCACAGCAACGGTCTTCCCCTCATAGACAACTCGTCCCGAAAGCGTCGATTTAGGCGCTTCATAATTGTCGTACTCGCATCCTATCAACTGTAGACTTGCACAAACTACGATTAAGCTAAAAAATTTCATATTCATACTACAAATAGATTAATGGAATGGATTTCTAACGATTTTAGGGTTCTTATTGATAACATCCTGACTGATCGATGCATAATAGTTGGCCATCCGGAAAAAACGGGCCCTTCTGAATCGAGCAGGTCTAACGCGTTCAAAAATAAATTTACCGTTATCTACATGTCCTGGACGCGCGATTCGGTATGCATATAAACCATACACTACGGCATTTGCATCGTTTTCAGATCCCCCCCACACCAGGTGTGCCATACGCCATCTTTTGAGATCGTAGAACCGGTGATCTTCGAATGCCAGCTCAACACGGCGTTCATTACGGATGATATCCATCGTGAGCTTGACAACACTGTTGGCTGGAAATCCCGCCCGTTCGCGTACCTTATTGACATACATTTGCGCATCTCCCAATTGGCCAAGCTCGAATGCCGCCTCAGTCGCATTCAAATAAATTTCACCAAGGCGAAACCAAGGCCACCAGTTGGCCGCCGATGTTCCACGGGTACTTGCAGCAGGTGCATCGCTCACAAACTTTCGGATATAAAATCCTGTATTGCTCACATCTTGTGCATCGTACAACGGTCCATCAAAACCAGTCCATAAGCCTCCGGCATATTCTTTTCCTAATTCCTCTTTCAACTGTTGTCCAAGTTGTGGTGCTACATGAAACCGATAATTATTGTTATTCCAAATCGCCACACCGGCCTGGATACTTACAGATTTACCACGAAACGACGTTCCCGGATAAACGACCGTTCCAAACAAACGCGCATCTTTATTCGCAAAAATGTCATCGATATGCTGATAGGCAATATAGCTACCATCAGCATTTTTATTATGTAACGTACCTTTACTACCATCCAAATAATCAAAACTTTCAACAAAGCTCAATGACGGTGAAACCGTCGACGATGATTCATTATCCTCCGTTAAGCTCCTGACAATGTTATCATATGCAAATCGATGCACCTTCAAACTTGTCGCAAAGTCTTTGGCAAAAATTACTTCTTTACCAGTTTTCTTGTTGAGCATATCATAGAAGTTGGCTCCTTTATCTGCATTTTCATTATATAATACATAAGGACCATCCATAATTTCCTTTGATGCCGCTAGGGACTTGCTATAATAAGCAGTTGCCATATTAGCCGGAATCCCCACCTCTCCACCAGCAGTGGTTATCGGTGAAGCCATGAGATTATTGTACTTGGCGATGGAAGCTGCATATAGCATCGCCCGACTTTCTAAGGCCAAAGCAGCATATTTATTGGCCCTAGTCTTGCTATTGTTGTTCACAACAAGGTCTTCCTTGATCTCCTCCAGTTCTTTGTAGATAAAGTCATATACTTCGTGCTCTTTGGATCGTGCAACCTGTAAGGGGGTAGGATCGCCACTAAAATCATAGATCAACTGCGTCGTGACAATAGGCACTCCTCCCATACGTTTAACAAGCTCAAAATATACAAAAGCACGGATAAATCGTATTTCGGCAATGTACTGTTTCCGTTGTACATCAGTCAACTGTGTGCTAAGCTTTTCAATATTTTCCAACGAAAGGTTCAAATCACGGATGAATCCATAATCCCAATACCGACCGTAGTCATCGCCAAATTGAAAATCATTACGCCAATTTTGGTCACGATGCCCCGACCACATTGCATCGTCCAGCTCCGTCATTCCGCCAGTATTAAAAACGCCATGCATTGTCGGTAACCTGTCGTAATAATTTGCAACCAAGGAAGTCAGTAATTTAGGATCATTCCATAGTTGTTCGTCCGTAATCAAATTCTTGGAATCCCGATCGAACCAGTCGTCATGCTTGCAGCTATTCAGTAAAGAGACTGTAAATAGCATTATTCCCATGTATATATATCGTAATTTCATGTTAAAAAGTCATATTAAATCCAACCATAAATACTCTTTGTTGCGGATACACCACCGCAGCTCTGGCTTCGATCTCTGGATCGATCTGAAAATCCTTGACATTATCGAAAGAAATCAGATTCGAAGCGTTAACATAAAAGCGTACTTTTTCGGCCTTTACCTTTTGTATCCAGGCCTTGGGCAAGTTATAGCCTACCTCCAAGTTTCGAACGCGTAGGTAACGTACATTGGTAAGCCAAAAGTCACTGTTTTTACTATTTGGACCGGAATTTCCGTTACGAATCGCAGGATATCTACCCGCAACCCAGTCACTATTGGGATCATACGGATCTTTACGATGCCATCTATCTTCAAGCAGGTAAGCTGGCGAATTACCACCACCGTGAAATGCATTGCGTAATTCATAATCCTGAAACCAGGATTGTATCGCACCACCGGATAGGTCAATATTTAAGTTGATGCCTTTCCAGTCGAGGCCAATCCTGCCTCCGAAGCTCATCATCGGAGCCCAGCCCGTTGGATAACCGATCGGACGCTCATCCATTTCGTTGATGACACCGTCACCATTCACATCCTTATAAATCAGATCACCAGGTAGCTGGGTTCTGTTATTCTGGCCATCATTATTGATTGGGTGATTACGGATATCTTCTTCTGACTGAAATCGTCCTACTACTTGGTATCCCCACCAGACTCCACCCCAACGATCCTCGATTGAGCTACGGTATTCATTAAAAGCGTTGCTGAATCGGGGTTTGTAGGTTGCGACGTCACGGTAACGGGAGAACGTCATATTTCCACTGACTATGTAATTCAGTTCACCAACTTTATCCGCATAGGTAATGATGCCTTCGGCGCCATAGTATGCATTTTTATTGAGATTTTCATTTGGCAGATCATACCCGATTTCTACTGGCAACAACACGTCGTACCGTTTGCCCGGATAACCCGTACGAATTATTTTAAAGACATCTGCTGTCAGTGTCAGTTTGTTTTTCAACAAGGATAGGTCCATCCCGATATTATAATTGGTATTTTTTACCCAGGAAAGATTGCGAACTGGCAGTGCGCGAGGCTGTACACCAGGCACGTACGCGCCATCCAATACGGCACTTCCTGCTGCCCAGTTATATCCAGCGAGATAATCGTGCATACCTACTCCTTCCTCTAACCCCGTTTGCCCAACGGAACCACGTAGTTTTAGATCATTTATGACCGATTTTAATGGTTTGAAAAATCCCTCATCTGAAATACGCCAACCGACAGATGCTCCGGGAAAAATTCCCCAACGTTTTCCTTCATAATATTTAAACGAACCATCGTAACGTCCCAGGACTTCCAGTAAATACTTACCTTTGTAATTGTAATTGATACGGCCAATGTATCCTGCACGTGCTTCGTAAGCCCATTCATCAGTCAGACCATTGAGTTCTGAAAGCCGCAATAATGGAATATAATTGTTTGATGGATTTGCACCCAATGCTTTATAGACTCGATCCCAATCGGACCGCTCGTAGCCCAACATTCCGGCTAAGGTATGATCGCCGATCTGCTTGTTGTAGTCAATTTGGAATTGGGCAAATCTAGAAACAATTTCTCTGCTGGTATCGTATCGCCATCCCGCATCACTTCCTCCTGTTCGCTTATAAACATCGTTTTCATAACGATAAACATCATACGTATATTGAAAACCTTCAAATTTATTATTGGTATAATTGTAGGAAACCGTTCCTTTAGCTGAAAGACCAAAGCTTGTTTTATATGCAGCAAAGAGATTCACATTTCCAGCCAAGTATTTATTGTCCTTATAGCCGACGATGTCACGACTGAAAAGTGCCGGATTATACGGAAAATCATTTGTATGATTAATATACGCAGGATTATCATTGGCATAAGGCCCCACTGTTGGCCTATTTTTCATAATAGCCAGTATAGAAGAGAAATAGCCATCGCCTCCTGGTAAGCCCACATCTTGTGTTCCTTCATGTCTTCCCGAAATCTGTGTCCCAACGGTCAAGCCCTTAAGCACTTCCGCTTCCATATTTGCTTGGAAGTTGGTACGCTTGTAATTAAAATCCTTAATCATGGCTTCTTGATTCAGATGCCCGATCGAAAGGAAATAATTAGATTTTTGGCTGCCTCCCGTGATATTTGCGTTGATATAACTTTGTGGTATATCTTTTCGGATCACCATATCGTAATAATCATAGCTTTTGTACCCTGGTTCTGTGCCCGCTTGCCACTTTGCCAATTCGTCTGGCGTATAAACCGATTTCGGATCGCGATTTTCATTTTGCGCTGCTTCGACCAATCCACGTGTATACTGTTTGGCGTTTGCCATTGTCGGAAAGCGGGTTAGATTTTGCCAACCTTTATAACCATTGATGTTGATTTTTGCACGCTCGCCTTTCGCCCCCTTCTTGGTGGTGATCAACACGACACCCTTAGATGCACGGAAACCGTATACAGCGGCAGCAGCATCCTTTAGAATAGAGATACTTTCGATATCTTCGAGGTTTAGGGCATTAAAGATATCTGCGCCCGACCCGTTCTGTGTGCCTACCCAGTCTGTCCCCTCCTGTCCCCCATAGGCAACCCCATCAATCACATACAACGGAGACCCCATATTACGGATTTCGATTGCCGCACCACGACCGGGGCGAGCGTCCTTTGCCCGGACTGAGATTCCTTGGACCTTTCCAGCCAACGCACCAGCGGTAGTGGTCGACGAAGAACGCACGATATCCTCCGACTTAATATTGCTGACGGCCCCAGTAATATTACGTTTGGATTGTTTACCATAACCTACTACCACCACATCTTCCAAAACATGATCATCACTTTCCAGCTGAATTACAAGATTTGTCGTTCCATTCAAGGGCGCTTTATAGGTTTTGTATCCGACAAACGATACGACAAGCATACCCTTACTGGCATTCAGTTCAAATTTCCCTGATTTGTCCGTTGAGGTTCCCCTACCTCCGCCTTCAATAATCACACTTGCACCTATGATAGGTTCATTGGCTTTATTCAAGACCTGTCCCGTAATTTTCCCTTGGGCGTATAACATGGTTGGCGCAACGCTCAACATGGTATACAAAGAAACAATTTTTAGGTTGTTCATAAATTTCTATACGAATTAAACAGTAAATAATACAATCCGGTCAGAAAAGACAGTGGAGATGATAAACTATGGTTTACATTGGCTACATCAGTTGCATTATTGCTTCCTTCCCAGATTTATAATTGATTATACCATCAAACTTAGTAGATTTTAAAGCATCCGACCGTATACAAATCCGTCAAATACCATATAATTTTCGGTCAAAAAACAGCTTATAAGCTCCAATATGCATATATTTCTATTTTACTACCTAGTTTCGACGGGGGAGTTTTTCTACGGGCGTTTTACATGGAAGACTTGTGTATGGCTTACCTCGACGAAGCGACGACAGCAAGTATACATCATCCTACATTGATCAGGCTTTAGTCTGGGATTTTTGATAGTCCGATGGAAGCTTGCCAAATTCTTCTTTAAAGCACTGTCTAAAATAAATAGCACTATTGATTCCTACCAAAAATGAAACTTCGGTCACATTGTATGTACCAGATCGTAGCAATTCGGCCGCTTTATGTATACGTATTTTACGCACAAGTTGATTGATATTCTTACCTGTAATTCCTTTGAGTTTCCGATATAAGGTAGATTGGCTCATATTCATTCTTTCGGCCAGCGTAGCGGCATCCAATACCTCATCCTGCATATGCTGCTCGACAATGGACACAAAATCTTGTACAAAGGCATTTTCACGCCATAATTCATCTTTCTCGATTTCCTGACCTTTTACACTGTCTATTGGATCATCCACCTTTATTTTCTGTAAAATAGCACTGTTCATGGCCTTCTGCTTACGAAGCAAGTTCTCAATGCGTTTGATCAGCAATGCTCCCCCAATGGGCTTTGTTAGATAGGAGTCAATACTGAGTTCATACCCCCGTTGCCGATCCAGCTCCGTATCCTTTGCAGTCAATAAAATTAAGGGGACATGGCTTGTCGCTCGATCCGTTTTCAATTTCTCCGCCAAAAGAAAGCCATCCATATCTGGCATCATAATATCACTTATCAACAGATCAGGCACGCTATTTTGCGCTATTTCTAAACCAATTGCGCCATTTTCGGCCAACAAAACATCGTAATTTATGCACAATATATTTCCTAAATATTCACGTAAATCCGCATCATCCTCGACCAAAAGGATCAGTGGACGACCATGTTCTGTCTCCTCATGTTCTGTTTCTACCAACAAATCTGTTTCAGTTCCGCTTTCAGGAGCGGCTTTATTTGCTAAAAATCGTACCGATATTTTCGTCCCTAATCCTTCGGTACTATTAATTTCTATCTTTCCTTGATGAATCACCGTTAGTTCTTTTACCAACGCCAAACCTATCCCAGTACCATGAACTCCGCCCTTTGGAATTTGGTAGAACTTATCGAAAATTCGATCAATCTCTTTTGCCGGAATCCCACAACCTGTATCTTCAACCGACAATATTGCCCAATTGACCAAATTTGACTCTTCATACACCAGGCTTAATTTGATGTGCCCAGCATCAGTATATTTATACGCATTAGACAAGAGGTTATCTACGATCAACTGAACAATCTCAGCATCGAATAAGGTACGGATATCTGTTTGGGGCAGATCAGACAGTAGCTGAACCTTGGGTTTATTATTTAAGGTCATATACTTTTCCAAGATATCCCCGAGCATTTCACTCAATGTGCCCGGTTCAAGTACAAGTGGTTTAAACTGCGATTCGACTTTTCTAAACTCCAAAAGCTGGTTGACCAATGTAAAAAGTCTATTGGCACTTTTCTGAACGGTATGTACCAATCCCTTATTTTTTGGAGACAATTGTTCTTCATGAGAGAGATCTTCAAGAGGACCAAGTATTAGTGTCAATGGCGTTCGAAGCTCATGGGTGATGTGCGTATAAAAATTCATTCGCTCGCTATGCAACTGTTCATCTTGACGGTGTTGCCGCTCTTTGAACTTCAATTCAGATTCCGCTTTCATTCTTTTGATATAAAAGAAAATAAGTGTATAAATAGTCAGCAGGAAGATCAGTAGGTAAGCGATCTTTGCGGTCAGACTCAGGTAAAAAGGTGGTGTGATTTTGATCAGCAAACGCTGATAGGTCTGCGACCACGATCCATTTTTCAAACGCGTACGGATCAAAAGCTCATGATCGCCGTACGGAATATTTCGAAAGTCAAGATTAGTTTCGTTACCGAGATAAATCCAGTCATTATTCAGTCCCTGTAATTGATAACCGAATTCGACCAGTCCGTCCAGTGCATAATCCATTACCGCAAGCTCGATCCGAAAACTGTTTTCATCATGTGCAAGCCTAATCTCATTGAATGCTGAGGGATATTTATCCTCCTGTGTATTCGACTCTCCAGATCGAAAGACAATAAATCGACTGACACGAAGCGGAGATGTCGGTAGATTTGATGGGATTTCATTCGGGTCAAAATAACATATTCCATCTTGCATCCCAAAAAACAACCGACCTTTTAGATCGTGCCCCACACTTCCATTGATAAAGCCCCCGAGTGGTAAACCAAATGATTGGTCATACTGAAGAAAACGCTTCTCTTTGGGTAGATAGCGTAACATACCTGATTTGGTAGCGCACCAAATATGACCATTTTGATCTTCCGCGAGCCCATTGACAAACAACCAAGCGTCATCACCTGGAGGCATTAAAATTATCAGGTCCCCAATTTTTTTTTCCGCTTCCTGCAATGCCATTCCTTGGTTTGTCGCAATCCAGATATCATTGTTTTTGTCGCGCATCAAATGATTAATGGTATTGTTGCGTAACCCATTTCCGCTATCCATTTTCCGAATCAATTTTCGGTTGCCATTATATACGTAGAGTCCTTGCCCATACGTCCCTACCCACATATTGTGCTGTCCATCTTCGATCAACGCTCTAGGGGCATAGTCTCCTAGCATAGGATTGTTGATTAACAATTTTTGAACGCTATGGGTTAAGGGATCGTAGATAAATAAACCTTGGTATGCAGCAATCCAAATTGCTCCATGATGATCTTCATAAATAGCCCGCACCTCGGACACTGGCTCCCCCAGGTCAATTTCATGCCATTTTGCCGATCTAGCATAGCAGACTGCTATTCCCCCTTTTCGCAAACCTAACCAAATATGTTGATTATGATCCTTAAACGCTGTCAATATAAAATCATCAGGGCTTCCATTCTTCTGAGTTATCTGCCTGAGCAAATCGCCATCTCTGTCGACCTCCACAATTCCAGATCCTTCAGTTGCCAACCAAACCGCCTCATTATTGCCTACGATTATATTACTTACTGTTGCCAACCGATCTGAAAGAAGTCCAGCTGATGGAAAAACATTAAAAAAAGGTTTAATATGACTGATAACGCCCACCCCACCACCATATACCGCCAGCCAGATATTGCCGAAGCCATCTGGTGCAATATGCTGTACCATGGCATTATTTCCTTTTCCTAGATCAAAGAGCTGCAGTTGCTTGACACCCTCAATCCGCCGGTCATATCCGTGGGTAGCTTGTAAAGCAAAGAGCTGAGACGATTCTCCTCCTATCCAAATGGTATCTCCTATTTCTTTGACTGCGTAAACAAAGGGTTCATTTCGATTTTTTGATGATCCAGCCAAAGGAATACGCAATAACCGGCCGCTCGAGCTATGGTAAACCGCAAGTCCTTTGCGGGTACCGATCCAGATATTATTAAAACGATCACAATGTAAGGCTTTAACCTCATTGTCCGGTAATTCACCAGCAGTATTTTGATGCGTGAATCTTTTTACCGATCGACGAATTGGATCCAGTATCGTTAATCCCTCTTTGACGTGTCCTACGTACAACATTCCTTTTTGATCTTCCGCGAGTGACCATATACTGTTTTCAGGAAATCCAGGTAAGTTCTTTTTATTTAAATGACTAAATTCTTTTTTTATCGGATCAAAGTGCTGCAATCCCTGATGATAAGTCGCTAGCCATAGCTTTCCATCCTTCGCCTTGATCATATCAGTGATATCATTTGTAGCTATGGACTTTGCGTCGGTCGGATTATGTAAATAGTAGGTAAATCTATTCGTCGTTAAATCGAGTACATTCAATCCATTCGATCGTGTACCGATATATAGCTTTCGATCGTCATAAAGTAATGTATTGATTTCGTTGCTGTTGACGGAGTGCCCATCCTGCTTTTCTGAGGCATAGTAAGATTTAAAGGCTTTACCCGCAAAACGGTTGAGTCCAAGTTCTGTTGCTACCCACATGAAACCATCATCGTCATGCACGATATCCAATACTTGTTGATTTGTCAATCCATCCTGAAGTGAAAAAAAATAAGGGCGACTTGCTTGTCCTACAACCAACCATGGCCAAAGAAAGACAAGTACAATCAACAATTTCTTCATAGCTCGACAAAAAAAGCAAAAAAGATAAAAAACCGCTATTCTCCAAACAACACTGCTCCAGCATTTGGCTGTAAAGTCAGTCTGATCATTTTTTCTCTTTTGAGATTTATCATTTTTTGTACAGATTCACGTTCTTTTGTATCGCTTATCAATTGTATCGGTTTACCGGAAAGCATCGGCAAATTTATCTCAATTTCTTTTGTTTTCGCTTCCGCATTAATTGCTGCAACATACCATTGCTCATTTTTCCGTCTGGCTAATACTACGTATTTTCCCGGATAGCCATCCAAAAACACCGTTTCATCCCAGGTTGTCGGAACCTGCTTCATAAAGTCAATGACATGTTTTGGCATATCCAGGAGATTATTTGGCGTCAGCCCAAAATTCTGTACCGGAGTTTGGAACAGGATCGCCGTAGCCAGCTGAAATGTTTCGGTTGTCTTGCGTGTGGTACCACCATTATTTTCCCTATTATGCCGTTTATTGAGCAGCACCGGCCCAAAATCCATGGCAGCCACAGCGTTACGGATAAATGGATGCAGCGTAGCGTTAAAAGCCTCCGTATCATTGGCATGCTGTGTAAAGATCAGATTCTCTGAGGCCAATACAGCTTCGCTTCCCACAAAATTAGGATACATACGTTCCCAACCACGGGGTAAAGTACAGCCGTGAAAAATCACTGCCAAACCATATGCATTTGCGTCCGCAAGGATATCTTCATATAACTTTAGCGTTTCCTGTTTATCACCCCCAAAGAAATCTACTTTGATCCCCTTGACACCAATAGATTGCATCCAAGCCATTTCCTTTTTTCGAGCGGCGCTACCATTCATCTTGTTTTTGGGTGTCTGCGGGGCATCATTCCAATAGCCATTGGAATTGTACCATAGGCAAAGCCCCACTCCTTTTTCACGTCCATAGTTTGCCAGCTCTTCGATCTTATCCTTTCCTATGCGCTCATCCCACCAATTGTCTACCAAAACAAATTCATAGCCCATTGACGCCGATAAATCAATAAACTTTTTCTGATCATTAAAATTGATGCTTTCATCCTGCCACTCCAACCAGCTCCATGTCGCTCGGCCAAAATTATAGGGTTTGGCCGCTGTATATTGCGCTTCGACGACATCAAATGGGATCGTCGTTTCGACGATCGGCTTTAGAGAGCTACCTACTGTCAGCGTTCGCCATGGCGTATAGCCTGGCAAAGCCAATGTAGGGTATGCTGCACCAATCCCATTATTCTCTCCTATTTCAGGAAAAGCAATCTTGTACAATCCCTGCTTCGTTCCCTCACTAAGTTTGGCACCACAGTAACTGCCATTCACTCCCGTCTCCGATAGCAGAATCCAACCCCGGCTACCGATATGAAATAATGCGGGAAAGGTATACCCCAGCCCATATTTGGAAGCAGTTCCCATCGCCTCGTCTGGTACATATGATTCTTCGTAGCTCGGTTTTGTCTTCTTCCAGCCGATCATTGGTGAAGCTTGCGGTGTGAGGAATGTTGTCGTTATTTCCGGAAATCTGAAACCAGTTATTTCCTCCCTGACCCTTAAGTTAGCCGGCTCGTCGGTCTGCGGAATACCATACCGAAAAGCAATATCATTATTACTGACCCGAAAGATGACGATGAGCTTTTGTTTTAGGTCATTTTCCAATGTGCATTGCAACTCATTTGCCTTGTAATGCACTTGGCGACGTTTAATCTTGGGTTCTTCATAGTGCTCATTAATATTTTTTGTATTGGATTCCACCAAACGCATGTTACTAGACAGGTCAACATTTTCGCCTTTTAATCCCAGAGGCGACTTCGCTAACATCTCTTGCCCCTCAAGATGAATTCGATAATAAAGTCTACCTTGGTCCAAGGATAGATCTACTTCCAATTTTCCATCAGGACCAGACACCTTGAGTTCCTGAGCGGATAGGCCCGAAAATAGTAACAATAATATTCCAGTGACAATAATTCGTTTCTTCATGTCAAAAATACTTTTAATTAGTAATACACTTGATCAGCCTATTAAATTAAACAACCTCAGAGCGATATTAATCCGCGCTACCCTATCAGCACTACTTTATTCTCTTGGATGAGCCTTTTACCGGACTTGCAGCTTGAATAGGGTAAACGAATATGGCGCTAAGCTGTCAGTAAGTTTCTTCCCTTTAAAAGTAAACGGTTCCTGTTTAGGTTGAATATTCAATGGTTCTTCGATACTATTACTCACATTCAAGTCTTTTCCCGCTAAGATTATCTTCTCCCCAGCGTTAGCAAGTTTCTTCCTGCTAGCAATATCAAAACTAACCTCTATAGGTTTACTATTATAATTAATAAGTTTGACTATCAACTGACCTAGCTTTTGGTCATATACCGCAGAAGCGTATAGACTATCCTTTCCGGCGACCGGCTGCCCAGCACGGCTGATGGGAATAATTTCCGAACCTTTATTGGTAGAATATAATTTCTGAACCTGATAGCTCGGCGTTCCATATACCTGTAAATTATCAACCCAGATTAAATCGGGTGACCATTGCCAGCCATCAACATGTCCAAATAAAGGTGCATAAGAGGCCATTTCAACCACATCACCATTTCGCTCTAAACCAGTCATGAATGCAGCCTCTGATAGCGCAGCTTCCCAGGTACTTTTACCCGGACCATTGGGTCGAGTTGTATGAGAAGCATATTCTCCTGCAAAAATCTTTGCGCCTTTTCGGTCATAATGATCATAACGGCTCGCGCTCGATAAAAACCAGGATGGTGGACGATAATAATGCTCATCTATGATATTGATATTCATAGCTCTGAGCTTATCATTCAGAAAATCAAATCGATCTCCCTCAGGATCTGTTCCCGAACTTGCGATGATTGCAATTTCAGGATGTTTCTCATTCAGGGCTTTTTTAAATACTGCGAGCCGTTCAATGTACTGTGGTCCCCAATTTTCATTACCCACACCGATCATCTTCAAGTTGAAAGACTCCGGATGCCCCATTTCTGCGCGCAATTTACCCCACTTTGTATCGGCCGATCCATTTGCAAATTCAATCAGATCCAACGCATCCTGTACATATTCGTCCAGCTGTTCTAGCGGAACCAGCTCTCCTGTATTAAACTGACAGGCCATGCCGCAATTAAGAATTGGCACCGGTGCTGCACCAATATCCTCGGCCAACAAGAAGTATTCGTAAAATCCTAGCCCAAAAGTTTGGAAATAATCCGGGGTCAACCGATGCTTAAATTCGGTATTCCAACGGTTAATGATTAACTCCCGCTCATTTATCGGACCGACAGTTTTTTTCCATTGAAACCTGTTAGCCAAGTCCCTCCCTTCTACAATACAGCCACCCGGAAAACGAATAAATCCAGGTTTCATGTCTGCCAGCATTTGCACCATATCTCTCCGTAATCCTTTGGATCGTCCTTTCCATGTATCCTTCGGAAATAACGATAACATATCGACATCGAGCACTCCTGCACCACTAAACCAAACATTTAACTTTGCTTTCGCTGTCGTTGATGTCACGGGAAATTTGATTGCCCCCTCAGACCAATTAGCTGACGAAGCCAATGGCAATACAGCCGAACCAATCACTTTATCCTTTTCATCCAACACCTCTACGTGGATTTTCATGTCCGCATTCGGGCTACGGTATTGCAATGAGAATTCATATTCTTCCCCGTCCTTTACTCCCATGCCCCGAAAACCCTCATTTTGCAATCCTAATTTTAAATTCGACACATTATTTAGTCTTAAATAACGTTTGTTTCCTTTGCGTTGGCTGTCATTTAGCAGTAAATAAGTCCCCTCGCCCGCATTATCCAGCTTTTTCCAACCCATCCAAGGTTGATCAAATTCAAAAGATCTATTTTTAACCAGTTCTGCATAGATTCCTCCATCTGCTCCAAGGTTGATGTCTTCAAAAAATACCCCCCACATATGCGGTGATATTTTGCCACTAGCCTGGTCCAATTGGATATTTAATTCAATCGGAGACTGAGCCACTGCCCAAGTACCTAGAGTCGCAAGCAACAGCGTCATTGACACTACTTTTTTCATCCGTTTAAGTTTATTTTACAATTTATATTAACTCCAGTACAATTACCGAAAATGCAGGAATATCGACCTCGACAGCGCCATTTAATAACTTCGCATCTTTATACACAGCAGGAGCGATTTTTGCTGGCATTTTGAATGAATTGTAATCCCTCAGATTATCTGAAGTGAGTATACGCCCGCTGACTTTTGAAGCCTTCAACGAAGCTAGATCCACACGTACCTTATTTTTCTTTTTCGGATCAATATTGACCAGAGAGATATGTGTACGTCCCTCCGCATCTTGGGAAGCCGAGACAGATACCGCCGGAATTTTTTCGTTGTTCAATTCAAAATCCGTTGACTGCAGCGTTATGGGAATTAATTTTGCATCCTGATGCACTTTATACATCTCCATTACATGGTAGGTAGGTGTCAAAATCATCTTTTTGCCTTCAGTCAGAACAACAGCTTGCAGTACATTCACTGCTTGTGCCAAATTCGCCATTTTCACCCTGCGTGCATGGTTATTAAAGATATTTAACGTCATTCCAGCTATCATGGCATCACGCATGGTATTTTGTTGATACAAAAAACCTGGATTTGTACCCGGTTCAACTTCATACCAACCACCCCACTCGTCCACGATCAAATCGACATTCCCTTTCGGATCATATTTGTCCATGATAGTGATATTCTTTTCCACCAGCTCATTCATAAACCAGGCCGACTTCATGGTTTTGAAATATTCCTCCTCCGAATAATTTACAGCAGAACCCTTTTTTTCCCAATTAATTACAGCATAGTGATGCAGTCCCATCCCCTTCATCAAGCTACTCGGAATTTTTTTCATTAAAGTTTCAGTCCAATTATAATCAGCACTATTGGCTCCAGAGGCGATACGATACAAGCCACCACCATTGGTCCAATCCGACATAAAGGTGGCATATTTTCTGTAGATGTCCGTGTAATAGTCGGCAGTCATATTCCCACCACAGCCCCAAGCTTCGTTTCCTACACCCCAAAATTTAACCTTCCATGGTTCATCACGTCCATTTTTACGTCTCCAATCCGACATTGGGCTTTTACCTGCAAAATTCACATATTGGACCCAATCCGTCAGTTCCTGAACCTCACCACTCCCCACATTACCAGCCAAGTACGGTTCTGCACCCAACAATTCACACATATTGAGAAAATCATGGGTACCAAAAGTATTATCCTCCGTTACCCCACCCCACCAGCTATTCACCATCGAAGGACGTTGCGCCTTAGGTCCCACACCATCCTTCCAGTGATAGGTGTCAGCAAAGCATCCTCCAGGCCAGCGGAGATTCGGTATATTCAGCTTCTTTAAGGCTTCAATAACATCAGTCCGTACACCGTTTTTATGAGGAATAGAATCATTTTTCTCACCCACATAAAAACCATCATAAATACAGCGTCCCAAATGTTCGGCAAAATGCCCATAAATATGCCGGCTTATTGTCAGTTTCTCGTCTGGACGCTCTAATCTCACGCTACTTTGACCAAATAACATTCCGTTGCTCAGCGCAAATGCAACTCCTATTATAAATTTTAATTTCATTATAAAAGACTTTATTAGTTTACAAGGATCATAATTTCTTAATCAGCTACGAAGATTTTAATAGCGTTATTTCGCACAAGAACATTTCGTCCAAGTATTTCATCACCAACGCACATCTCAATCATTACCGATTAGCATTGGCTACCTGCTCCATATCTCAAATAATCTGCATTTTAGCTAAATTTGGTTATAATTTATACCTGTTTTTAACACTTAACTTTTCATGTTCACAGATGAAGCAAGATATAAAAACAAATAATTAGTGTCAATTTAACATTTATATTCTAAATAGGAAAGAATAATTTATTATTTCTACAAAAAAACTAAATCTGTTTCTATTTGCCCAAGTAAAATACTCGCTCCATTTCCATTGGCAAACCAATTCTATGAGTCAAAAAAAATAAAACACTGTCGCCCTTAGAAAAAATTCTGTACCAAAACGATTTAACCCTGCGCTTTGTTCAGCATCGAGAAGTTCGTCTTCAGTGTAGTTCATCTAATCCCCCTAAAAAATGGTCAACGACAACATATTAGGTATAATCGCCGGCATATTAACCTCCCTGGCTATGCTTCCACAGCTCCTGAAAGTTTTGAAGGAGAAAAATGTAGACGATCTATCGCCTTTGATGCTCATAACACTGATTTTAGGACTTTCATTATGGGTGTGGTATGGAGTCCTTAAAAAGGAACTACCTATAATATATTCAAATGCTTTTGCTGTGCTTGTCAATTTAAGTTTACTCAGTTGCTATTTTTTGTACCGAAAAAGCAGCTAGCGGCGACCCCAAATGGATAAAACAGCCCTCTGCTTTATATGGTATCAACATTCCGTATTAGAGCTGATAATCGCAAGGAGCACCTTTTTGCCTAAATATAGAACCCGGAAGAATGTCTACAGCAACCTCAGCTTTCTTTTGAAACTCAACTAGGAAGACAAGCCATTAATTTGCTTTATCCTTCCATTTTCATCGTATTCAAGTTCGGTGACTTTCATGCTTCTTAGCCATGTCTTTCCGCCCGATGGCGCTGAATCATGATAAAAAAGATACCATTTATCTTTGAATTGTAAGATACTATGGTGAGTAGTCCAACCTACTACAGGAGATAATATGACACCTTGGTATGTAAAAGGACCATATGGGTTATCCCCAATCGCATAGCAGATCAAATGGCTATCTCCTGTAGAATAGGAAAAATAATATTTTCCCCTATACTTATGCATCCAGGAAGCTTCAAAAAATCGTTTTCCCTTATCTCCATGTTTTAATGGTTGTCCATTTTTATCCAAAATAACAAGATCCTTCGGCGACTCCGAGAATTCTAACATATCTTCGGAGATCTTAACGACCTTTGGGCTCAACGCCAGCTCATCTACATGCGGTAATGATGTTGGCGAAACAATTTTATTGTTTCTATAGAATTGTAGCTGTCCCCCCAAAATACCACCGAAATATAAATAATATGAACCATCATCATCTTTAAATGCGCAGGGATCTATGCTGTAGCTTCCTTTGATTGGGTTAGCCTGAGGGATAAAAGGGCCATAGGGTTGATCCGCTATTGCCACACCTATTCTAAAAATATCGTTTTTGTCTTTAAGAGAGAAATACATATAATACTTACCATCTTTCTCGGTCACATCCGAATCCCAAAGCTGCCTACCAGCCCACGGTATATCTTTTATATCCAACACCTTACCATGATTCTTAACCTCAGCATCGACATCATCCATCGAAAAAACATGATAATCCTGCATATCGAAATGATCGCCATTATCGTTCGCTTTTATGCCACTTTCCCTATCATGCGATGGATAAATATAGATTTTGTTTTTGAAAACATGTGTCGAAGGGTCAGCCATATAGTCATTAGGGTATAAATATCTACTTTTGCTCATTTTCTTTACCTCTTTTGTTTGAGTCAATGCGATAATATCTTTTACAAATGGCTTGGGTTGGTATAGACGGTCGAATAATAAGGGGTAATCCGTTCGTCCCAAAATGGGCCAGTCATTTTTCCACGAATCGCCATCGCCAACGCCCCACAAAGTCACGCGGGATATTTTATCCGTGTGTTTGATATATAACCTAAAAAAATCAGTATAGCGCTTTCCCAACTCTGACATTTTTTGTGCAGGTAAATACTTTTCATATGGATTCATCTTTTTACTATAATTAAGGCGTTCGCTGATCTCCGCCCCCATATTTGGGCGCACATGTGGAAGCACAGAAACATCCATTTCGGTAACCATGACCTGGACCCCAAGATTAGCAAAGCCTAGAATGGTCTTTTCCACTTCTTCAAGAGATGGATTGTCCAACGCATTATGCTCCTGCATACCGATACCATGCACAGATACGCCCGCGGCCTTCACTCGCTCAACCATCGCGATAATACCTTTTCTCTTCGCCGGAATTGACGTTGAATAATCATTATAGTATAACTCCGCATCTGGATCAGCTTCGTGAGCAAATTTGAAGGCCAATTCAATAAATTCGGGACCGATGATCTGGTAGAATTTGCTTTTACGCCATTCTCCATTATCTAATATTGCTTCATTAACGACATCCCAACCAAATACCTTTCCTCTATATCGCGATACAACAGTTTTTATATGATTGCGCATGCGTGCAATCAGCTCATCACGGGAAATATCCTTCCCATCTTTATCGATAAAAAACCAGGCCGGTGTCTGTGAATGCCAGATCAATGTATGACCAATAATTTGCATCTTATTTTTTTCACCAAACGCAACGAAACGATCAGCATCCGTAAAATAAAACTCGCCTTCTTTGGGTTGAAGAAACATACTTTTCATACAATTTTCAGCAACAATGGAATTGAATTGTTTTTTGACTACTGCAACAGCTTTGGTATTTTGCTCCCAGATCTGATCAAGATTGAGGGCTGTACCAATAAAAAACTTATCCTCGAAAGCTTCTTTCAAACATATGGAGTCAGGAGCATGTTCCAGATCCTGTATATTTGCTCGCGCACACCTAACTCCTAATAGCGTTGTTACGGTCAAAACGATTGTTGTTACTATGTTCATAGTTTATTTTTTTAATAATTATGTCTGGATTCAATATCCAATGATTTTATCGGTAGTTGCATCATCCAGTTCATATTTGGAAATGACGTACATTGTCAGCAGATCCCCTCACACCCGTACCTGACACCAATCTTTTATATTCTACTGCCCTTTCTATGCCCGCCAGTTGAAAAAACCAGTTATTGCCGATTGGTTCAATTTAATATGTATTTCACCAAATAACTCTTCGTTTGGCCTTTGTAAATACAATTAACTTGAGCATGATCTGTCAACGAACTCGCCTGTTGGACCATAATCTTAACCTCAGGGTTGTCAGCCGATGCTCTTACAACAGGGATTTTATTGTCTTTTGCGTCAATAGGAGAAACAACCTCATAAGTAGTATAACCAACTAGGCCATTCTCATCCGTGGATCTAACTGGTATCGAAGGTAATGCCAGTTTTTTACCGTTTACAGTAATCTCCACGGTAGGTGAAACTGGACGCTCAATTCTTTGTTCTTTCGAACTAAATCCCAATCCGATAAAATCAAAAAGAGCTGAGCCATCTTTACCTTCAGCCACAAGGTAAAGAGCATGTTTTCGATCCAGATGATCGACGTATTTTGATACATCAACTGTAAACTGTGTCACAGCAGACTTGGCATTTTCTGGAATGGAGATTTGGGCTATCTTTGTGCCTTTCCAGGTATCATTATCCCAGGGACCATCCAACCAAACATTAACTTTAAATGCGGCTTGGGTTTTTGGAGTAATAAATAAATTGAATGCCGTATTATTTCCTTGTTTACTTCCACTAAAAGCCTTCAATCCAAATTTATCCTGATTCAACCCTCCAAATCCGAAATATTTAAACCCTACGATATTTCCATTTTTCATATTTGTCACCGGCATATGGTTATCCCAGACATCCCATGAGTCTTGCTGTAAGCTTATATCAGAGAGATAGCAGGCGTATCCTGCAGAATAATATTGGTATGGGTTCAAACCATAAAAATGAAATCCTTCCGAGGTCACTTCGGCACCTTTATATTCTCTTCCTTGCTTATCTTTGATCGTCAAATTTTCCTGATAGGGATCGAAAGCATGGATAGAAACCATTCCGCCATCTTTCACTGCCTTTTCATCCCATTCTATTTTGATGGGCTCAACCACTGCCTGCCGGGCAAAACCAAATCCGCGTGGTGGGCGATGATAAAATACATACCATTGTCCATTAATAAGTTCTATACTACCATGTGTATTATGGCCAGCATTTGTGGTTTCGATAGCCGATCCATCACGATTCAATACTGGAGCTCGTGAGTCGACTAAGACGCCTCCACTTTTCCATGGCCCTAGAGGTGAATCTGCCACTGCATACCTTAGGGTTGAATTGGAGCTACTGACCCCATATTCAGGGCCAGAATAGCCACTGTAGACCGTGACGTATTTATTTCCCACCTTTCGGATAGACGATGCTTCAAAAAAATTGAACGTCCCTAGGTCTTCTCCTTGGAAGATGGCAGGATACAACGTTCCTTTAGGGTCACGTAATTCTCCATAACGCGCACTTGCTGGCAAAAGATAATTGATAATTTCAGTTCCGGGCCTTAGTGAATACATTGTTTTTTGATCTAGCTGAGCTGCCATTGACCGTTGGAATCCCCAGAAGCCATAAGCGCGAAAGCCTATTTTAAAATCAGGATCTTTCGGATCAGTAATATATTCAATGTAAACTGCCGGATCGAATCCCAAGATACTTCCCGGCAAGGTACGTTTGCCATCCGTAGTCAGATTTACCGGTTTAAACGGACCATTCGGCCGATCTCCTTTGACGACCATGGCTTCGCGATGCTCGCCTCTGCTGTGTGGAAACAAGTAATACTCTTTTTTTCCATCTTTTCGTTTGACCTCCACAAGATCCGGTGCATACATGACATCCCATTTACCATCCATTGGATAAGTAAAAATAGCACCCTCATCGCGCCAGCTCGTCAAGTCTTCTATCGGTGCTGACCACATTCTGATATCAGGTCCGCAGTAACTTGTAAAACGCAAGTCATGTGAGCCGATGATATAGGCACGGTATTTTCCGGGCAGGTCTGGATCTTCAAAAACCCGGGGTTCGCCATCTGGAAGATGCTCCCAAAGCGGTAAATAAGGATTTCCAATAGATTGATGTACGAAACCTTTACTAACATCCTTCACGACATTTTGTTCTTGCCCTGTTGCCGTTGTCGTCATCAAAATTCCTGTAAGGGATAAGATTAATACCATTGTCTTTTTTTTAAAGACAATACTTAGTTGCTTCATAAATTATATAATTAAGTTACTTCTATTCCTGTTTATTGATTTATTGTTGTTTTTATTATTACATTGCTATTCAATGCATATTTACATACCAATTGTCGGCACGAAATGGATCCGCCAACACTCCCTCGTTATTTATCAGATTACCATCTTCGGGGTTATTGCCAGGTATAGCATACCGATTTGGTATCTTTAACCTTTGATTGATTCTGCACGATGATAAGTCACTATAAGTCTATCATGGGTATTGTATTACCAAGCTGGAATTTAACTTCCCTGACCAATGTTTAGTCTGATATAGTCTCCCCGCCACGGGTGGAAACACCCCAGCCACCAAATTTCCAGCAATCAAAAAATAGAATATTGGAAGGTACCTTACCTTTAAAAACAAAATATAAATCGTGGACTCCCGTCACTTTATTGGTCAATTGTTTGTCTACTGTCGTCCATCTGTCATCGCCGCCTGTCATCGGAACCTGGATTGTAGCTAGAATAGGTCCATCAACTGCATTTGACCTCACCTCCATGCTGATCCCACCATTGTGTGTAGTGCCAACCCGCGCAAAGAAGTTCATCGCACCCTTGTCGCCAAAATCAACGTTTTTTATACTTGTATATGCGCCGTTTTTGAGCGCTTTAATAAAAACGCCTACTTTATTATTTTGGAAAGATTTAACATGTTCAGACCAAGAGATTGTTTCAGCCTGTATAAGGCTATAGGGATTCACCGTTTTAAGTGCTCCGGTAATCCCTGTTGTCATTTTCATTGGGAGGATACTACCGTCAGGATTAAACTTCAACTCCTGTACAGCGACCGAGCGCGTGAAACCTCCTCCTCCCTGCAAAGCTCCGTTGTGGTAAAAGAAATAGCTCTTTCCCTTAAAGTCGACCACACCGGGATGATTGGTAAAAGCCTTGCCTTCCGCAGGCATGACCACACCACCATATTTCCATGGACCCCCTGCTTTTTTACTGGTCGAATAACCAATAAATTCGGGTAAAGGGCCGCCTGGCCAAAAAAGGTAATATAGGCTATTTCTTTTGTACAACCACGGCCCCTCCTCATAGGTAGACGGTCGTTTGGGATCTCCTTCTCTTTTGCCAAACGATGCTGCCGTCATAGGAACCTCCACAATATCGTCCTGATACGAAATCATATCTGCATTGAGTTTTACATACTTCAATTTTGGATTACCCCAGTACATATGGGCTTGTCCGTCATCATCGACAAATACGGTCGGATCAATATCTCCCTCCTCGCTTTGCACAAGCGGTTTTCCCAAAGGATCATAAAATGGTCCCAGCGGGCTGTCTGCTACTGCTACACCAATTGCTCCCCGATTGTTCAATTTGGAAATAACAGGTACATATAAGTAAAATTTACCATTTTTCTCGACACATTGCGCCGCCCAAGCGTCACCTTTTGCCCACTCAAAATCAGAATAGGACAAAATCGCACCATGATCGGTCCAATTAACCATATCATCGGTTGAATAAACACGCCAATTGTTCATGTTAAACCAAGTGGACCCTTCTTCGTCTTGTGTCGTGTAGAGATACAGGCGATTATTATACACCATAGGTGCGGGATCCGCGGTATATGCTGTTTGTACAATTGGATTCTGGGCCCTTAAAACAGTTGTCTTTACAGACAATATGATCAGAAACCAGAAAATTACCAGCGTAAAAAATTGTCGTCTCATATCGTATTAATTTGTAGCAATATGGAAATAATCAATATCAACATAACCGCCAGCTGCTTTACTAGCATAGTTAAAAAGTCCAAACCGGTACCCCATAAAATGAGGTATCGTGTAGCTCATTTTTAACGGGGTCCCTATGGCAGTCCAATGGCGTCCGTCGAGACTGTAAAAAAATTCGGCAATGTCTCTTCTATTTGTAAAATCACAACTCGCCTTAAGAAATATACGTTGCTCCTTCAGGCTGATCTTGGCTACCTCTTCCGGAATTCCCGTCGTCGCATTGACCATAACCAGTGATTTGTTGTTTCCTTCCATACGAACTCCAAGGAGGCCATAGTTTTTTTGCAACAGCGACAAACCTGCAAAATCACCATCTTTCATCTCCGACACATCAATAGCAATAGAGGCACTGCAGGTAGGACCAATAGTTCGTTGTGTCAGTGTGTTCTTGGCTTGTAAAAAGTCATGCGTAAGCTTCCCTGTTTTCAATCGCAAAAAGCCTTTGCGTTCGGTTACTGACCATCGATCAGGTTCAGCATTATGATTCCATTGCCACACCAAAGGCAAGGCTGGTTGCCCTTTTTTTCTATTAAAATCATCCGAATTGACAATCCCAGGCATTAGCGCTTTGTTAGCTGGGAGGTTTAATCCAACTGGTACCTTCCCCTGAACACCTAATATAGGCCATCCATCTTCCCAACTGACAGGTACCAAAAATGGGATTCGGCCAACTGCGCCATAGTCCTGAAAAAGATAAGCATACCATTTCCCGTTCGGCATATCGATCAAACCACCTTGTGCTACTCCCTGATCTTGTAGGACCACCTTACCTTCATAAGGTCCTTCAAACCGGGCAGCCCGATGCACGATAACCGTACGCATCCCCCCCTGTGGCCAAGAAATATTAAAAAGATAATACATACCATTTATCTTAAACAATTGTGATCCTTCGGCAGGCAGGCCCATCTTTCCGTCTTTGGGCAGACTTGGCAAGGAAGCATCTTCGATCAGTATCCGCTCCGTCCCGGGTTGTATACCTGAAAAATCTGGTGCCAATTCGGCCATATGTACACGCCCTCCGCCCCACAGTATATAGGTCTTCCCATTCTCAAAGAATAAACTGTGATCGTGCAGCATTGGCGCAAATTCTTTTGCTTCCCAGGGACCATTTTCTATATCTCTTGTGGTGTAGATATGAGTTTTTCCTGTGTTTGCGGAAAATGTACTGACATAGTATTTACCATCATGGAAACGTAAGCTACTCGCCCATGAGCCATGTCCATATGCATTTTTATGCTGCGACAGATTTAGTTCATCGGTATCTGCCAAAGTGTTATACGCATAATTTACCAATGTCCAATTAACTAGATCTTTGGATTTCATAATCGGAAGTCCGGGATTCATATGCATGGTTGTACTACTCATATAATAGGTATCGCCAACACGTATCATCGACATATCAGGTACATCAGCAAAAATGATCGGGTTTTTCGCCTGTTGCGCTGAAGCGCTTGTAAACAGGGCAAAAAAAGATAGAGCGAGCACGATAATTTTCATTGTTAAGTTGTTGATCAGGTTTAATAATAGGATTAATTCTATAGACCACTAAAAGTATACTTTCCTCCAGGCACAGTAGGCACGTCATATTCATGATAGCTCTGCAAATTGTTTCCTTTCAAATTTGCGTTCGGCGAAATCATAGCTGCGGGCGTTGTTGCTGGAACTAACAAAGGGTTAGACTGTACTTTATTAACAGTTTGCAAACCCTTTCCTCGCAGTGCTGATGCTGTTCTTAATCGCAAGTTTCCACCCAGTGATGAAGACACAATAACCTTTTTTATACGGCCATTTTCCCAACAGAGTTCGATCTCAAAACCGCCACGAGCCTTTATCCCTTGTACGGCGCCTTTCTTCCAGCGATCGGGAATAGCCGGCAAGAGGTATATAGCGCCATCGTGACTTTGAACCAACATTTCCGCTACGCCCGCCGTCAATCCAAAGTTACCGTCAATCTGAAAGGGAGGATGAGCAGTAAACATATTCGGATAGGTTCTTCCTTCAGGATGATTTTGATCTGCTATCGTCAGCATTTTTTGAATGATTTCATAGGCATGGTTTCCATCCAATAGGCGTGCCCACAAATTGATTTTCCAACCGATAGACCATCCTGTTGCAAAATCACCGCGGTACTTTAATGAGTTGCGCGCAGCCTCAAACAATTCAGGCGTACGAATGGGGGAAATTTGATTACCAGGGAACAAGCCATATAAATGTGAGACGTGCCTATGCTGATTCTGGGGATCGTCCAAGTCTTCAAGCCACTCCTGCAATTGACTATATCGGCCAATTTGCATGGGTGGAATGCGTTTTGCCGTTATCAGCAAACTATCTTTGAAGAGACTGTCGATTCCTAGGATTTCTGCCGCCTTAGCCGTACGGGTCAACATATCAAAACAGAGCTGATTATCCATCGTCACACCTGCAGACAAAGGTCCTTGCTCCGGTGATATTGAAGGGCTAAGCACCAACCAGTCTTTGTCTGAATAGGCTGGATGTTGGATAAGTGCCGAAAGTAGAAATTCGCTAGCCCCTTTCATAACGGGATAAGCTTGTTTTAGAAATATTTTGTCTCCACTAAACAGATAATGTTCCCAAAGATGCTGTGATAGCCATAATCCGCCACTGGGCCACATTCCAGCCGCCGCAAAATCAATCGGGCTCGTCACACGCCATATATCCGTATTGTGATGTGCAACCCAACCCCTAGCATTGTACATTGTTTGAGCTGTCACTTTTCCGCTTTCACTGAGCTCCTTGATCATCTCAAATAAGGGGTACTGCGTATGTGAAAGATTAGTGACATCCGCGGGCCAATAGTTCATCTCTGTATTTATATTGATGGTGTATTTACTATCCCAAGCTGGTGACATGGAGCTATTCCATATCCCTTGTAAATTGGCGGGTTGTCCTCCAGGTTGTGACGAGCAGATCAGCAAATAACGTCCGAATTGTGCCAGCAGAGCCACAAGTTCAGGATCTTGTGTTTTCGTAAAGTTAGCTATACGGGCTTGTAAGGGCTGGTCCCCTTGATTCGTTTCTTCTCCAAGTCGTAGCTTAAAGCGTTGGAATTGCCTAGCGTAAATCCCTGTATGGCGTTTTAGTGCAGATGGATAATGAGCAGACATTGCCTTATACAGTCGGTCCGCAGCTTGGGTGAATGGATCAGCGCCCAAAAGATTGTAATGTTTAAAATTGGTCGCCATCGAGATATAAATACGCATCCGAGTTGCTCCCTTCACATCAATTTTTTTATCCGAAACATCTACTAGTCCATCTGTATTTTGTATGGCTGTATGTGTATGATAAACAATTTGACCAGCGATCCCCTCGTGGTCACTACCCTTTCCTTCCAAGACCAGCGAATGACCACTTTTAAAAATACGGTGTTGCGATTCATTATCATAGCTTAACTCACAATTAATTTTTCCTTTTTTACTTGATGTTATCTGCATCACGATGACATCATCGGCAAAGGAGACAAACATTTCGCGTGTGAAGGTGACTCCATTTACTGTATACCGTGTCAAGGAGATAGCACGCTCAAGATCCAATGCGCGATAATAGTTCTGATACAGTTCATGTCCTGGAAATCTCAATAGGATGTTTCCCCCAGTTTGATAGGGCATGCCATGTGTTTTTGTAAAAAAAGTTTGATTTGCGAGTTTATCGGCCTCGGCTAATCTTCCCGCGAAAATATCGCTCTGAATTGTTTTTAAAGCAGCCCCACTCTTCTTATTATCATTGCGATAAGGCCCGCCAGCCCATATGGTCTCTTCGTTGAGCTGTATTTTTTCACAAGACGGAATGCCATAAACCATGGCTCCCATTCTTCCATTTCCAAGTGGCAAGGCTTGTTCCCAGATCGTTGAATCAGCGGGGCGGTCATACCACATGGTCAGCTCGGATCTCTTTTGCGCACACGATAGTGTCGTATTCAATAAAAAAAACACCGTCAATATACCCCCATACTTCACAATAAAATTTCCCATTATTTCTCTTACCAAAGTTTCAAAATTATTTTTCATGCAATGACGCCCTATTTAAATTACATCTAGTCCATTAGCTAACCTTTTGTAAGGTCGTTATCATAGCTATGCTACTTGCCCACCTTAAATAACAACTGAGAAATATTATAAAGGTCATTTTTCCACACATTGAAATCATGTCCTCCAGATTCTAAATAGTATATGTGAGGCACCTCATGATTCAAAAGGTACTCATGTGTCCTTTTGCTTATATTGAGCAAACCATCTTGATCGCCGCAGGAAACCCACAACAGTTTTAGCTTGTTTTTAGCTTCCTCTGGAGCGGGTAATAATTCTTGTGGCATCTTTGTGTTGGGGGCAGAAGAAAACCCACCCACCCATGCAAACGTATCGATGTGGCCTAATCCAAAATTCAATGCCTGACCACCACCCATAGATAGCCCAAAGATCGCACGATGCTCACGGTCTTGGACAACTGGAAATTGTTTTTCAACAAAGGGAATCAGGTCGTCAAGCAGATCTCTTTCGAAAGTCGAGAATGCAGCTACGCGATCCGGTGCCATGACATTTCCTCCGGCCCGGTCATCTTTCATCGCACGACCATTGGGCATCACCACAACCATGGGTTCCATTTTACCTTCGGCATAGAGATTGTCAAAAATAACCTGTGGATTTCCATGCCTCAACCATTCGCGTTCATCACCTCCGATTCCATGCAAGAGGTACAGTACAGGATATTTTTTTTGGGAATTATATCCTGGAGGTGTATATATCAGCGCTTTTCTGGACACGCCCACCGTTTTAGACGGATAAATAATAGAATCTATTTTTCCAGTAGACACCAGTTTCCTTTCCTCGTCAAATCCCTTTGGTGCAGCCTGTTGTGCATGGGACAACAAGCTGATCGACATCATACATAATGCTGTGCAAATAATCGTTCTCATTTTTACAATTGGTTGATTAGTAGTCAAAATATGGGCAGTCCCCGTTTTTTTACTATTTGAGTTGTTTTCTTTTTAGTACTCGAAGTACAGAAGCCACTATGGCATCGGCATTTAGCCCATATTTGTCCATGAGTTCACTCGGTGTTCCCGATTCACCAAAACTATCATCTACGGCAACGTATTCTTGAGGTACAGGCATTTGTTTGGTCAATAGCTGCGCGATACTGTCGCCAAGCCCACCGATACGGTTATGTTCTTCGGCCGTCACCACGCAACCCGTTTTATCGATCGATGCCAATATAGCCTCCTTATCAAGAGGTTTGATGGTATGTATATTGATTATTTCGGCATCAATTCCCAGCTTTTCCAATTCCTCGCCTGCCCGGATTGCCTCCCATACCAAGTGTCCAGTCGCTATAATAGTAACATCAACACCTGAATTGAGCAGCACAGCTTTGCCAATCACAAATTCCTGATCTTCGGCTGTAAAAACAGGAACAACAGGGCGTCCAAAACGCAGGTAAACAGGACCTTTATGTTTTGCCACTGCTATTGTTGCCGCTTTGGTTTGGTTATAGTCACATGGATTGATGACAGTCATCCCGGGGAGCATTTTCATCAATCCGATATCCTCCAGGATTTGATGAGTTGCCCCATCTTCTCCCAAAGTAAGCCCCGCATGCGAAGCCGCGATCTTCACATTTTTATCCGAATAGACAATGGACTGACGAATCTGATCGTACACACGCCCGGTCGAGAAATTGGCAAATGTACCGGTAAAAGGTATTTTCCCGCCAATGGTAAGTCCAGCAGCGATGCCCATCATATTCGCTTCAGCAATGCCGATCTGAAAAAAACGGTCCGGATAAGCCGTGATAAAATCGTTCATTTTGAGGGAGCCAACTAAATCGGCACAGAGCGCTACCACATTTTCATTTTGTCTCCCCGCTTCCAGCAAACCAGCACCAAATCCAGATCGCGTATCCTTGGATTCTGTGTATGTATATTTTTTCATTTTAATTTAATCAATTTCGAAATCTCTTAATGCATGATACTAATAATCGCCCAACGTTTCCGCATTTTGGCTTAATCCTGACTCCAATTGAGCGTCATTTGGTGCCACACCATGCCATTTGTGTGATCCCATCATAAAATCCACACCATTGCCCATTTCTGTGTGCAACAATACCATGATTGGAGCTTTTTCGGCTGTCATAGACTGAGCTCTTCGAAGGTCGGCAATGACCGAACCAACATCATTTCCTCGCCTAACTTCAACAACCTTCCAACCAAATGCCATCCATTTATGAGGCAAATCTCCTAATGATAGTACATCGTTTGTAGCGCCATCAATCTGAGCTCCATTGTAATCCACAATAGCAATTAAATTGTCTATTTTATTATGGCTCGCATACATGGCTGCTTCCCAGACCTGTCCTTCCTGCAATTCACCATCTCCCATCAGAACGTAAACTAAATGGTTATCCTTATTTAATCTTTTGGCCTGAGCAGCGCCAATCGCAACAGAGAGACCTTGCCCTAACGAACCTGAGGCCACGCGGATCCCCGGCAATCCTTCATGGGTCGTTGGATGGCCCTGCAGACGTGAATTGAGCTTTCTAAAGGTGGTCAGTTCACTTATCGGAAAATATCCTGCTCGAGCCAGTACACTGTAAAATAGAGGGGAAATATGTCCATTGGAAAGAAAAAATAGATCTTCTCCTCCGCCATTGACATCAAAGTGTTCATTTCGCTGCATCAGTTCAAAATACAGACAGACTAATAATTCCGCACAGCCCAAAGATCCACCGGGATGTCCAGATTGGCATGCATGCACCATACGAAGTATATCTCTTCGTACTTGTTGAACAATTGCTTCCAGATTATGTATACTATTTTTAGTCATTACCATATCAATTAAAGTTCTGTGTAGCAACACGTTTATGATCAGCGAGAAATTGAGCTAACCCACTATCCGTCAAAGGATGTTTTAACAAGGAGAATATAGCCTGCAGTGGCCCCGTCATGACATCTGCCCCGATCTTGGCACAACCCAAAATATGGGCACTATGGCGTACCGAAGCTGCCAAAATCTGTGTTCCAAAAGTATAATTGTCGTAAATTGTGCGTATTTCACGGATCAGTGCTAGCCCGTCGACAGATATGTCATCAAGTCTGCCGACAAAAGGTGATACATAAGTCGCACCGGCTTTTGCAGCGAGCAGCGCCTGTCCGGCGGAAAAAATCAGTGTACAGTTGGTTTTGATCTGTTGAGTACTAAAATATTTGATCGCTTTAATACCATCTTCAGTCATGGGTACTTTAACAACGATTTTGCTATCCAAAGCAGCCAACTGCAAGCCCTCTTTGACCATGGTTTCATAATCGGTCGAAATCACTTCCGCACTCACATCACCGTCGACAATTGCGCAGATAGCTTTATAGTGACCATGCACATTTTCTGTTCCTGTCACACCCTCTTTGGCCATCAGGGAGGGATTGGTTGTCACCCCATCCAATACGCCTAAATTTTGAGCCATACGAATCTCACTGAGACTAGCTGTATCGATAAAAAATTTCATATCTCTTATTTAGTTGATAAGTTTAGTGTTCGCCAGATTTTGGCGATTTGGTTATAACACAAAACTATAGGTTTCGAGAGGACAGCATTGCAACAAATAAAAAAAAGAAGGGTAAAAATGTATAAAACAAATTACCCTTTTGTAAAATTGCGCCTAAAAAACAATTTAACTCCTTTTACTCGGAAGTAATCTTTTGGCACTGTATAAACTCACTTGGAGTCATTTGATATTTTGCTTTGAAGACCTTTGTAAAATAATTGGGATTCGCAAATCCTGTTTGGTACGCTATTTCAGAAATAGACTTATCGCTTTTCTCCAACAAGCTAGCAGCCTTTTCCAGTTTCACAGACCGAATGAAATCTACCGGGGACATTCCTGTAAGTTCCAACAGTTTATTGTACAGGGAAGCTCTACTCATCGAGGTGTGGGCACTCAGGGTCTCCACGGATAATTGCGGGTTATCAATATTTTCGTGCACATAATTTAGCACTTTTTGCAAAAATTTGCTCTTTTCTGATACAACCGTTACTTCGGGCAAAACAATGGATACCTGCTTGCTATACACTTCCTTGAATGCCTCATTTAAATGGAGCAAGCTATTGATCTTCGCTACCAGCACATGCATATCAAAAGGTTTGGTGAGGTAATCCACGGCCCCCGATTCCAGTCCACAAACGAGTCCATTGTCTACTTGAGAAGCCGTCAACAACACAACTGGAATGTGTTTTGTCCTTTTATCCTGCACAAGTTTTTGCGAAAATTCCATGCCGTTTAGGTAAGGCATCTGCACATCACTCACCACAAGATCGGGATGATGAAAAAGTGCTTTCTGCCAGCCATCCTTTCCATTGGTAGCCTCGATGATCTGATAATATTCTTTTAAAGATTCTTTGAGGTAATATCTAAAGTCTTCATCATCTTCGATAATCAGCACGAGAGGGCACTGTCTCACCTCTACAGGAGCATCTAAAGGCATTATTTCCTGTTCGGGCATATTTTCATAGCTCGGTTCAGCTGGATCTAACCATAGATCAAATTTAAAAACACTCCCTTTTTCCGGTTCACTGTATACCGAAATCTTTCCGTTATACATCTGAACAAATGACTGAGCAATCGATAAGCCGATGCCAGAACCTTGGCTAGCAATTGCGCCATCGTTGTCGTACTGGAAAAAACTTTCAAATATGGATTGTTGCAATTGTTCAGGAATACCAATTCCTGTATCCCTCACCTCTAGACAGACCTGCAGCTTCTTGTCTTTCATACTGACCGATGCTATACTTACCGCAATATCCCCCTCTTTATTTGTGAATTTAAAGGCATTATAAATAAGATTAAATAAAATGCGCTCGATTTTATTTCGATCAAAACGGCAATATATTTTTTCTTGGCAAGGTAAAAAAGAATAGTCTATCCCCTTCTGCAGGGCCATGTCCTGAAATGACCGAAATACCTCCTGTACAAAAGACACTAATTCACCATCGTCGTCCTGCAATTTCAACTCATGATATTCCATCTTTCTAAAGTCAAGCAGTTGGTTGACCAGATTTAACAATCTTCGTGCGTTCCGGCTAATCAGATTCAGCGAATCAGCCAATTTACGATCTTTATTTTTTGCTATCAGAGCGTCTATAGGCCCCATTATCAATGAAATTGGTGTGCGGAATTCATGGCTTAAATTTGTTAAAAACCTAATTTTCATTGCATCCAGTTTATGCTTGGTTTCAGCGTCTCTTTTTTGCTGCTCAATAAGCTGTTTCGCTTGGATACGTTCCTGTTCAAGTGCAAATTTTTGTTTTAGCTTTTGGATTCCGCGATGCCTGATCCATAGCAAGGCTCCCGCAACTGCTATCACATAAAATATATATGCATATATCGTTCGCCAAAATGGCGGAGCAACATGTATGGCAATGGATTTTATTTCCTTATTCCAAATTCCATCGTTATTGCTGGCACGTACCTGAAATAAATAATCTCCGGGATCCAAATTTGTATAATAGGCACTATTTTCTTTGCCATTCCGAATCCAATTTTTATCGAATCCGACAAGTCTATACTCGTATTCGTTATCCTCCGGCACGGTAAGGTTTAGCGCTGCAAAAGAAATGGAGAAATTCTGTTTATACTTTAAGTGAATACGATCTGCTGTTAATAGAGACTGTTGTATAGCTCCTTTATCCGTAGGTTGAATGACGACATTGTCAATTTTCAGATCAGTTAGCGCTACCTTAGCTGGATTAATGTTTATTTTTAGATTGGCGGGATAAAAATGGTTAAACCCCTTCTGTCCTCCAAAATACATTTCTCCATCCGTCATTTTTAGCGTCGCTCCCAACATAAAAGCTCCTTCCTGTAATCCCGCAGCTTTCGAATAGTTCTTAAATAACCTTTCTTTCGGAAAATAACAGCTTAATCCTTTGTTGGTCGCAAACCACATGCGCCCTTTATCGTCTTCTATTATGCTCTGTATTGCGCCATTAGCTAAACCATCTTTTTCAGAAAGAGTAATAAATTGTGTTTTTCCTTTTTCGAGTACTCCAATGCCATTCCCATTCGTTCCTACCCACAAATTCCCTGTTTTATCACTGTGCACGGCCAACACATAATTACTGGGCAGCTTATTGTTCTCCATATTAAAAATTGCGGTACGTTTTGTTCTAGGATCATACCTGGCAAGCCCAGAGCCATAAGTGCCAATCCACATATGATGATCTTGGTCTTCCTCTAGCGTACGGATAAAATTTCCCGGTAACCGAAGATCAGCGCTATCGGTTTCTGACCGTCTGTATTTCTTTACTATTGCACCTCCCTTTTGAATAATATTAATGCCACCGCCATTGGTCCCTACCCAGATATTACCTTGAAAATCAGTCTTCAAGCAAAAAATATCATTATTATTTAAATTATCTTCCTTGTTGCCCGCCGTATATCTTTTGAGATCTCCACTAATCAGATCATGACAAAGTACTCCATGTTGGTATGTACCGATCCAAAGTTGATCGCGCTGTCTTTCTAAAGCCAATACGGTCAGATCGGAGGGCAGGTTAGCGGCCAGCTTGACCGGAAACAGTCGATCACTGTCCTTTTCATACTTCCAGACACCAGCACCATCAACACCTAGGAATATTTTATTCTGGTACTCCGCAAAAGATGTTACCACAGCTGGACCCCCAGTCATTCCCGCTAAGAAATCCAAACTTTTTAATCGAAATTGACTTAAATTGGTATCATATTTATTCAATCCTCCCCGAAAGGTTCCCACCCAATAAATACCGCTGTTATCGATACATATAGACCGGATAGATTTATGTGAAAGACTATGAATATTACTGGGATCAGGTTTAAAGGTATGCACACTAAAATCATTGGTATTTAACACATCAAGACCGTTATCTGTTCCAATCCATATGCACTGTTTGAGATTATAACTTAAGGCATAAATGCGTGGGCTGCTCAAATTCCCTTTTCCAGGCCCGGCTATGAATTTGTTAAATTGTGACGCACCTTGATTTAGGTATTTTAGTCCGAGCATCGAACCGATCCAGATTCGGCCTTTATCATCCTCGACAATGGAAGTTATTTCAACCCCATTTCCATACCCCTCCGCTTCAGACAAAACTTCGAAGCGTTTTATGGTCTTTAAATCACTTGAAATGCGGAACACAGCACGCTCCGATGATACCCACATGTTGTTTTGTCGATCACGAAAGACGCAGTTGGTCACTTTACCTGCAAAGGTATCTACGACAGGTTTATATTTCTGATCAACTTTTTTTTGCAAATCATCGACATTCAAAATAAATAATGCACCATAAGAAGCAACCCAAACATTTCCGTTTAAATCTTTATCGATCGCATTTATAGCTGCACTGAGCCACTTTCCATCCGGAGTAAGATTATAAGTTCGAATGCGGTCAGCCTGTCGATCGAAATAGCTCAAGCCGCCTCCGTTTGTTCCGATCCACACCCTTCCCTTCTTGTCTTCACAGAGCGCCGAAATATGATTAGCCATTAGACTATTTTCCTTATTGGCATCATAGCGATACACATGATAACGACGGCCATCAAACCTGTTCAGTCCATCCTCTGTTCCGAGCCAGAGGAAACCATAACTGTCCCGAAAAATGCTATAGATTGTATTGGAGGAAAGTCCATCTTTCGAATAATAGCGTTGAAAGGTCACAGGCTCATTTTGCCCATAACACAAAAACGTTAACATTGCCAAGGTTGTTACCAGTAAAATCCGTATCATATATTTAGGTGTATCTTCGCTATTCAATTGCGGCGTGAACTATCAACTAATTTATTAAATTAATCCGATCAAACCAGTCTATAAAAATGTTTTTTGCCGTATTATCGGCCCTATTTGACATTCTTATCCTTCATTTAAACATTCTTGCTATTACTAAAATTTTGCTATAGCTAGCTTTGGTCTACAATTATAAACTGCTTTGAAAGGTATCTCCGTTTGGGAAAAACTATAACCAAACAATGCAACCGGTTGCCATACATTTCTAAACAGCTAATTTTTAACCAATTATTATAATTCCATGATAACACTAGATGATCCATAGTCTGCGGTCCTATTATGATCAAAAATGACCTAAGGGAATGCTGGTACAACCGTGCCAACCAATTACAGACAAATTAACCAAAAAAATTTTTAAACCTATTTTAATAATCCACAGATGCTATGATGATTACAATCTCAATCACATTTATAAGGCATTGGAGAAAGCTATGGGGTATAGCTAGGCCATTCACTTTACTGTTATTCTTGCTTCTTGTCGGGCAGATAACATTAAAGGCTCAAGCCAAAAGGCAAATTAAGGGCATTGTTGTCGATGGCAACTACAAAAAAATAAGCGGCGCTTCCATCAAGGTGAAGGGGACATCATTAGGCACTGCCACCGACGAAAATGGAGCATTTACCCTTCAGGTCCCAGCAGACAAAAATTTATTGACCATTTCCAAACTCGGCTACGGACAAGTCGAGCTTCCCATTGACGATAAAACCACAATAGAGGTTCGGCTTATAGATAAGTCTATTGAAATAGAGGAAACGATAGTTGTGGGATATGGCCGGCAAAAAAAGGAAACCGTTGTTGGTGCCATAGCTCAAACTTCTGGCAAAATTCTGGAACGTGCAGGCGGGGTATCTAGTGTAGGAGCTGCATTGACGGGCAATGTACCTGGGGTAATCACCACAGCAAGTACGGGAATGCCGGGTGAAGAAGATCCTCGCATTGTGATCCGGGGACGAAGTACTTGGAACAATACAGATCCACTAGTGATGGTTGACGGTGTCGAACGACCATTATCAGCGGTAGATATCAGTTCTATCGAAACTGTTTCAGTGCTCAAGGACGCATCGGCGACCGCTGTTTATGGAGTGAGAGGAGCCAATGGTGTCATTCTGATCACCACTAAACGTGGTAAGGAAGGCCAAATGTTGATACGTGGTACCGTTAATAATGTCATTAAGACCGTTTCGCAGCTCCCAGGTAAAATGGATTCGTACGACGCACTCATGCTACGCAATAAAGTGATTGAGTATGAATTGGGCATCAACCCCGCAAGTTGGGCCGATTATTCGCCGCAAGATATTATCAATAAATACCGTTTCCCGGCCGACCAAAACGAACGTGAGCGCTATGTAAATACCGATTGGGCAAAAGAACTATTTAGAAGCCAAGCATTTTCGCAAAACAGCAGTGTTAATATTGCTGGCGGCACCCCATTTGTCAAATACTTTGCCAACGCAGATTATCTGTATGAAGGTGATCTATTTCGCCAGTTTGAAAACGCTAGGGGTTATAAAGCAGGCTATGGATTTAATCGTCTCAATGTCCGTTCGAATCTGGATTTCCAACTGACGCCAACAACCAAATTTTCAACAAACCTCGCAGGCTCGCGTGGTGTCCGAAAAAGCCCATTTGGTGGTGGCAACGATTATTCCTATTGGATTGCAGCCTACACCGTAGCACCTGATGTTATCTATCCACGTTATTCAGATGGCACCTGGGGATTCAATGCGCCAAACCCAAATGCCGGCATAAATTCTGCTCGTGTACTGGCTATCAGTGGAACGGAGTACACTACCACGAGCCGCATTACAACAGATTTTACGCTCGAACAAGACCTCAAATTTTTAACAAAAGGCCTTAATCTACGTGGAACAATCTCTCTGGATAATACATTTGTTGAAGGCAGACGTGGTATCAATGACGCCAATAATAGCACCCAAAGCAAGTGGATAGACCCCAAAACTGGACTTCCAACGTATCAAATCCCTTTTGACGGAACCAATAGATTTGATTTTGCCGAAGGTATTGATTGGACGATAGAAGGAGGAATAGTAAACAACGCACTCACGTACAGGAGATTATTTTATCAACTGCAATTAAATTACGCAACTACAGTAGCTAAAAACCACAATATTTCGGCTATGGGATTGGTCAACCGCAATCAATATGGAAGAGGTAGCACAATCCCCTCTTATCGGGAAGACTGGGTATTCCGTACAACTTATAATTACAAGAATAAGTATATGCTCGAATATAACGGTGCCTATACGGGGTCAGAGAAATTCGCACCCGAAAACAGATTTGCCTTTTTTAATTCCGGAGGTATTGGCTGGTTAGTTTCGGAAGAAGAGTTTATGAAACCTTTATCCTTTGTGAATACGTTAAAGCTGCGTGGCTCCTATGGGGATATTGGCGACGATAGCGGGGGTGGGCAATTTCTTTATTTAACGCAATGGGCCTACGGAGGTACGGCAGGGATGGGTGTCGACGGTCGATTTTCTTACTCCGATGGAAATACCAGTCCATACATATGGTATAAAGAAAATGTGCTTGGAAACCCAAATATCCGCTGGGAAAAAGTTAAGAAGTTAAACTTCGGTGTGGATTTTGGCCTATTCAACGGACAGATTTCTGGAAAGGTAGACTTCTTTAAAGATCATAGGACGAATGTGCTTATTACTGGCGGCGGCAGGTCTATTCCGTCATATTTTGGTGTAGAGGCTCCAACGGCCAACCTCGGAGAAGTAGAAAATAAAGGTTATGAGGTTGAACTGAAATTCAATAAACAACTCAATCCCGATTGGCGGATATGGGCTGATCTCAATTTTACCCATGCCAAAGATAAAGTCATCAATGCCGATGCGCCTGAATTGTTGCCCGCATATCAAAAACCCGACAATAAACAGGTGAGTCAGACCTATTCCTATGTTAGCTCCGGGTATTACAATACCTGGGATGAACTTTATGGAAGCACCATGCATGAAAGCAATGACCTCGCTAAGCTTCCCGGAAATTATCATATACTGGATTATAATGGTGATGGTATTATTGATGCCAAAGACAATATTCCTTATGCCTTTCCCTCTGTTCCACAAAACACATACAATTGTACGATTGGGTTTGACTGGAATAACTTTAGTGTAATGACGCAGTGGTACGCGGTCAACAATGTCACACGACAAGTTGTCTTCAATAGCTTCTCAGGTCAGCTTAATCTGGCCTACGAAGAAGGTTCGTATTGGTCAAAAGACAACGTTTATGCGGATGTTCCATTACCACGTTGGCTATCTCAATCAAGTAGTTATGCCCCGGGTAACAGGTATATGTTTGATGGTTCATACATTCGATTGAAAACCGCTGAAATTGCCTACAACTTCAAGCGCGAATCCAGCATGATCAAACGCTTAGGTCTTCAAAATCTTCGCCTATTCCTAAATGGCAACAACTTGGTCTTCTGGTCCAAAATGCCCGATGACCGAGAATCCAATTACGCCGGCACGGGTTGGGCTTCTCAAGGAGCTTATCCGACGGTAAAGCGATTTAATCTAGGTGCAAACATTACTTTTTAAAGCAATTTAGACAGATGAAAAAATATTTCAAGGTAATCTTCATAACTGGTGTGTTCTGGTCGTCTACAACACTACTCTCATGCAATAAATATCTAGACAAGGAGGAACAGTCCAATATATCTCCCAAAGAAGCATTTAAAAACTTTATTAATTTCCAAGGTTATACCGAAGAGCTGTACAATTGTGTGGTCAATTTCAGCAACAACTACTGGACCAATTCCTGGAACTGGGGTGAAGATGAAATCACCTCCACGGCTAACAATTTTCATTTCGTAAACAAAATAGACCAGGGCAATTTTTGGGGTTGGCAAAGGGAGTTTGATGGCTGGGGTGCGGGCTGGATGGATCAGGGGGATTTTACCACCAACAACAATGATGTATTCGCCAACCGTGCCTTTCGTGATCTATGGAGCGCATCCTGGTTTGGCCTCCGAAAAATAAGCCTTGGCTTAGAAAATATCGACAAACTGAACGAAGCGACGCAGGAAGAAAAGGACCTGATCAAGGGGCAATTATTATTTTTCAGAGGCTGGTTTCACCACCGATTAATGGAATATTTTGGTGGTATGCCTTACATTAATCACGTACTACCTAGCGACGAAAAGCTTCGGTTGCCCAGACTTAGTTACCACGAATGTGCTGATCTCGCTGCTGCCGATTTCAGGGAAGCGGCTAACCTGTTGCCGATCGATTGGGACAATACAACGGCTGGCAAGCGTACACTGGGGAAAAACCAGTTGCGCATCAATAAAATCATGGCGCTAGCCTATCTTGGCAAAAACTACCTTTGGGCTGGAAGTCCACTGATGAATTTTCAGTCTACGGGGAGTAAAACCTATCATACTGATTATTGTAAAAAAGCGGCACAGGCCTTTGGCGAATTGCTATCCCTTGTTGAGAGTGGACAGACGAACTACGCCCTAGTTCCCATGGTCAATATTCATTTAAATTTTTACACAACGGGACAAAACTGGACCATGCCAGGCAGCACTGAGGCTATTTTTAGAGGGCCTTATATCGATGCATGGGTATCTAACTGGGGAACAAGCAAGCAATATATTCCCCTCGAAGTAGGTGATGGCGACCTTAAGTTTAACCCAACAGCAAATTATGTCGACTACTATGGCATGAAAAACGGCTTACCGATCAAGGACATTACCCAGTCCGATGCAGAGTCGGGATATAATGCTGAATACCCTTGGAAAGATCGGGATCCGCGTTTTTACAAGGATATTATTTTTGACGGTGCAAAAGTGGTTCAAGGAAATATGGCGGCTACAGAAGAAAAAAACCGCAACGCTAATCTGTACACAGGTGGAAGCTATCGGGATATCCGTACTGGTAGTCAGACAGGCTACGTTCTACGCAAATTTATTCCTTTAACAGCCAACAAATATGATCAAGCCTACAGTTACGGCACCAATCTTCATATATATGTCCCCTATATGCGCCTTTCTGATGTCTATCTGATGTATGCCGAGTCAGCCATGATGGCTTCCAGTTCGCCTACAGGCAAAGCCGATAATTATACCAAAACCGCCGTAGACGCGATCAATATCGTACGCGACCGCGCTGGCGTAGGCCATGTAGGCAGCAAATTTCTCAACTCCGTGGCCTCCCTGCTTCCTGAACTACGTCGCGAACGGGCTGTGGAACTCGCCTTCGAAGGTCATCGCTTTAATGATTTGCGCCGCTGGTTATTATTGACCGAATCACCTTACACATTAAAGAAAACAGTTTCATTTGACCGGGCTGGGACATTCAATAACGCAGACCCATCTCAAAATCGAGTTGTCAATCTAAAAGAAAACGTGCTTTTGGAACGCAAATTTACAAGCAAACATTACTGGTTGCCTTTAAAAGTCAGAGATGTCAATATGTATTCCGAGTACTATCAAAATCCGGGTTGGTAACAAGTTTTTCATTTAATCATTCAAAAAATGAAGTACAAAAAATTAAGAATAGCACTTTGTCTTGGATTAAGCTGGATCGCCATCTTTGAAGGAATGGCCATAGAATCCTTTGATCCAATGCTTACAACATATAAAAATATATTCCCAACTTCCACGACACGACGTCTCCAAGATAGTATTGGTACGGACAGTACGACAGTGGTGCAAGCCGCATTCCGGAAAGTTCAGAAGAAAGATCTTATGGGCAATGTACAGTCCATTGATATTCCTCAATTGCTTGATAAGAATTACAGCACCTACAGCCTGGAAAACCTAGACGCATTTATTCCTGGTTACAACGGCAATATCTGGGGCATGAGCGGGTATCTGGTTTTAGTGGATGGGTTTCCGCGCGATGCCAACAATGTTATGCCAACAGAGATCGATCAGATCAGCGTACTTAAGGGCGCCAATGCCATAGCACTTTATGGCAGTCGGGCGGCCAAAGGCGTTGTCAGCATTACCACCAAACGCGGCAATGCTGGTGGCCAACAGATAAAGATTAGAGCCAATAGCGGCATCAATGCTGCAATCAGTTATCCAAAATACCTGGGTTCCGCAGAATATATGACACTCTACAATGAGGCGCGCCAAAATGATGGTTTGGTCCCACTATATAGTACCGAGACCATCTATCAGCATGCAGCCGGGACAAATCCCTTTCGCTACCCCAATGTCGATTACTATTCCTCGGATTACATCAAAGATCATTACAGCCGTTACGATGCCACTGCCGAAATATCGGGTGGAAACCAACGGGCGCAATACTATACCAATTTTGGATTTTGGTCTGAAGGATCAATGCTCAATTTTGGGCAGGCAAAAAAGAATAGCGGTGCCAATAGATTTAATATGCGTGGTAATATTGATGTCAAAGTCAGCGACCTCATCTCATTAAATGTAGATGCAGCGGCCAGTTTTTATATTTCCAAGGGCGTTAACGCTGATTATTGGGGGGCCGCCGCTACGATGCGTCCCCATCGCTTCTCTCCGCTTATTCCGATTGACATGATTGAAGATGGGGATACCAACTCGATGATCTATGTCAATAACAGTAGTTTTCTCATTGATGGCAAATACCTGCTGGGGGGAAGCCAGCTCGATCAGACAAATGCCTTTGCGAATGTTTACGCCGGTGGTACCACGCGTTTTCTCAACCGGCAATTTCAATTTAACACAGGCTTAAGTTTCGACCTGAAAAATATACTCAAAGGTCTGGTTTTCAAAACCAACCTCGCTGTAGATTACCTGTCCAATTACAATCAGTCTTATAACAACAATTATGCGGTCTATCAGGCTTCTTGGAACAACTATAACGGCAATGATCTGATCAGCGGCTTAACAAAATATGGCGATGACCGTATATCTGGAGTACAAAATATCAGCGGTAGTAATTATCGACAGACCATTGGCTTTAATGGATCCTTAAACTTTAACCGCATATATGATGGTAAGCATCACCTGTCGGCAATCCTTTTGGCCAATGCTTACCAGATTGGAGCATCTGGCAGCTATCACAAAACCAGTAATGCCAATTTGGGACTTCAGTTAGGCTATAATTATTTGGGTAAATATTATGTTGACTTTAGTAGCGCTTATAGCCATTCAGCGAAATTACCGAAAGGGAACAGACAGGCCCTCTCTCCTACATTGGCTGTTGCCTGGCGTCTCTCAAAAGAAAATTTTATGGCAAACAGCAGGGTTGTCAACGACCTCAGGTTATCCGTTTCAGCAGGTATCTTGAATACCGACTTGGACATTACCGATTATTTCCTTTATCAAGGCTATTATACCTACAACAATGGGGCCTGGTATAGTTGGGCGGATGGTGCATTAGTACACTCTTTTGATCGGCGAAGGGGCGACAATCCGAACATGAAATTCCCAAAACGCAAGGAATTTAACATCAACCTTGAAGGTGGACTTTACAATAACCTGATCACCTTCAATACCTCATACTTTTTTAATCGTATGACTGGCGGTTTGGTACAAGCGGAAACGCAATATCCGATGTATTTTATGACAGGTTGGCCTGTTTACTCGGATCTCCCCTACATCAATTACAACAGTGACGAGCGCCGGGGTATCGACTTTGGCATCAACTTGAACAAACAGATCAACAAAACTTTTGTATCGCTAGGCTTCAACGGGATGTACTATACGACAAAAGCAGTAAAAAGGGACGAGCTCTATCAGTTTAGCTATCAAAATAGAGCCGGAAAACCGCTTGATGCACTATGGGGTTTGCAGCACGATGGTTTTTATAGGAGCCAGTCCGATATTGACAATTCGGCCTTCTCTTCATTTGGTGAAGTAAAACCAGGTGATATGAAGTATAAAGATCAAAATGGGGACGGCACGATTGATACGCGCGATGAGGTTTATCTGGGCAAAGGTGGATGGTCCGGATCGCCGCTTACACTTGGATTCAATCTGACGGTCAAATGGAACAACTTCACCTTATTTGCTGCCGCTACAGGCCAGTTCGGTGCCAAGGCCATGAAAAATAGTTCTTACTTTTGGGTAGATGCGGAAGATAAATATTCGGTGGTCGTCCGTGACCGCTGGACAGAGTCCACCAAGGAAACCGCAACGTATCCGCGCCTGACCACCTTCAATAGTGATAACAACTTTCGAAGCTCAGACTTTTGGCTATATAAGACCGATCGCATCAACCTGTCCAAAGTGCAGCTTTCCTACGATTTTCCCAAACGTATCCTCAATTCCAAATTTATCCATGAACTGGGAATCTATGCCAATGGATCCAATCTGTTGATGATTGCAAAAGAAAAAGAAACCATGCAACTGAATATTGGACAAGCGCCGCAAACCCGATTCTTCAACGTCGGGCTAAAGGCTCTATTTTAATCATGAATAGTTAAAATGAGAATGATGAAAAAAATATTAACCGTAGCTATCCTGAGCAGCCTGCTATTTTCTTCCTGCGAAGATATGTTTGAGCCCGCTCTAGAGAATAATCTTGAAATTGAAACAGCCAATAGCCGTCCTTTATACGCCCAGGGTCTGCTTTTAAATGGGTACAACCGTATTCCAAGCAATAGCTACAGCTTTGATGACGTCGCGACCGACAATGCGGTGAGCAACGATAAAAATAATAGTTTTCTAAAAACGGCAACCGGTCAGTGGACAAGTATAAACAACCCTTTCGACCAATGGCGCAACAGTTATGCAGCCATACAATATCTGAACAACTTTCTGTCCTTAACGGATCAGGTCGAATGGGCTATGGAGCCAAAAGTCAGCGTCCTGTTCAACGACCGGATGAAGGGTGAAGCCTATGGCCTTCGTGCGCTGTTTATGTTCCATCTCCTACAGGCGCATGCCGGCAAGTCAAGCACAGGAGAAATACTGGGGGTACCAATTCATTTGACTCCCGAGACCGTTAATTCGGATTTCAATCAACCTCGAGCTTCATTTGAAGCCTGTATACAACAGTTGTACGATGATATCAAAAAAGCAGAGGATTTATTGCCGATGGATTATGAAAATATCAGTAACGATAGCCAGGTGCCGCTCAAATATGCAGGATCCATAAACGCTAATGATTACAATCGTGTATTTGGCTCCACATTCAAATTACGGATGACCAAACGCATCGCCCAGGCTATTCGTGCCAGAGCAGCGCTATTAGCAGCAAGCCCGGCCTATAGTGACGGCAGTAAAACGACCTGGGAGCAAGCCGCTACCTATGCAGGAGAGGTCATCCAGGCCAAAGGTGGTCCCAGTGGCATCGATCCCAAAGGATTTACATGGTACACTAAAGATGTGGTCGACGGTTTAACCTCAGGATCCAATCCGGCCGAAATTCTTTGGCGTACAGACAAAGGAAATAGCAATAGCATGGAGCAAGATCATTTTCCGCCCACCTTATTCGGCAGAGGGCGGCTCAACCCAACGCAGAACCTGGTCGATGCCTTCCCCATGGAGAATGGTTATCCCATTGCCGATGCCAATTCGGCCTACAATAAAGCCAATCCCTACGATAAACGGGATCCCCGATTGAAGACCTATATCATTGTCAATGGTGCTACAGCAGGTGTCAGCAATACAGCGATCAATACCACAGCCAATAGTCCGACAAATGACGGCCTGAACAAAGTCGAAACATCCACACGGACGGGTTATTACCTGAAAAAGCTTCTGCGTCAGGACGTCAATCTCAATCCGTCATCTTCTACCCAGCAAATGCATTTCAATGCACGTATACGCATGACGGAAATGTATCTGGCCTATGCCGAAGCGGCTAATGAAGCTTGGGGTCCTACGGGTATGGGCACCTTTACGTTCTCGGCCTACGATATCATCAAAGCTATTCGCAGACGTGCAGGTGTAGGCACCAACAATGGCGATCCTTACCTAGAGCAGGTAAAAAACAATAAAGATCAAATGCGGCAGCTGATCCGAAACGAGCGCCGACTGGAGCTTTGTTTTGAAGGGTTCCGCTTTTGGGATCTCCGCCGTTGGAAAATGGATATCAATGTCGCCGCAAAGGGAATTAGTATCACCAATAACAACTATACCGAAATACCTGTAGAGAATAGACTTTATGAAACCTATATGAATTACGGTCCGATCCCCTACAGTGAAGTACTCAAATACAGCAATCTTGCACAAAATATAGGCTGGAATTAAACTTAACCTGCACACGATGAAAAAGATCAATATCCTGTACGCGATGGCTTTAGTAAGCCTAGCGTCCTGCAAAAATAATGACTGGGAGTTCCCGGACTTCGAATTTCAATCGGTATACTTCGCTTATCAGACACCCGTCAGAACAGTAACTCTGGGCGAAGACATCTTTGACAACAGCCTTGACAACCAACATAAGGTCAAAGTCATGGCAACCACGGGTGGCGTCTATAACAACAAGAAAGACATTCGTATTGACTTCGTTGTCGACAACAGTCTCACGCGTGGGCTCAGCTACCCAAATGGCCAGGCAGTTACCGCATTGCCTGACAGTTATTATCAGCTTGCCAGCAACCAGATCAGCATTCCGAGTGGTAGTCTCACAGGCGGCGTAGAGGTGCAACTGACTGACGCATTTTTTGCCGACCCCAAATCCCTGGAAACCTATTACGTTTTACCGCTCCGGATGACAAAGGTTGTCAATGCCGATTCTATCCTCTCGGGTAAAACTTCCTTACAGACCGCCAATAGGGCGATTGCATCCGACTGGGATGCCGCGCCGAAAGACTTTGTCTTCTATGCGCTCAAATATATCAATCCCTGGCATGGCAATTACCTTCGCCGCGGCACCGATCAGATCCTTGGCAAAGGAGTCAATAGCAGCTTGACTAAAAATGTTGTCAGACATCAGGCCTATGTCGAAAAAGATGAAGTCAAAAACATCAGTACGGCCGCACTTAAGAAATCGATCTTGCCGCTATCTTTTAAGGGAGCTGGTGATATCAATATCAATGTCAATCTGAACCTATCTTTTGATGACGACAACAATTGCAGCATTAGCTCGGCAAGTACGGGCATGTCCGCTACAGGAACTGGAAAGTTTGTCAAACGGGGCGAAAAAAACAGCTGGGGCAATACAGACAGAGATGCACTTTATCTATCCTATACGATCGATATGGCACAAATGAGCATCACAAGCAAGGATACTCTGGTAATGCGGGACAGATCCGTCAAAATGGAAACTTTTACGCCCATCAAAAAGTAGTATCAATTCAATAAAGAACAACGATGAAAGAAATCAATAAAACTATCGTCATCCTACTTTCTCTCGGCACCGTCTGGAGTTCCTGTTCCAAATATCAACCTCTGGAATATGCGGTCGAAAAACCGGAGAAAGTGCTGGCGCAGGAAGATATAAACGCCTACGATCCCCTGAAAAGTTATTTGGATAAACAGGCAAACCCAGGCTTTAAGCTTGGTGTGGCGCTCAATATGAACGACTATTTTAACAAAGGGGTTCTTTACCGTCTGGCCAACCGTAATTTTGAAGAGATGGTCATGGGCTATGAAATGAAGCATGGCTCCATTGTACAGGCCGACGGAAGCCTTAATCTGGCGCGCATAGAGCAGCTTATCGCGGCCGCACAGGAAAATAACATGGCATTGTATGGCCACACGCTGTGCTGGCATTCGGGACAGAATGCCGCTTACCTGAATAAGTTAATCGCCCCTGTGGTGATACCCGGTTCGGGGGGACCAGCCCTCGCTGGTCATGCGTTAAAAATGAGCAATCCTTCAGTTGTCAATGCCTGGGAAGCACAGACAGCCACAGACATTAACCCGACGGAAGTAGGGAAAGAATATGTATTGAAGATTGTGGCCCGGGGTAGTAAAGCGGGCAACATGGGTATCGATCTGCAGAGCACCTCTAATTATACTGGTGACAATATGGGGTCATTAGCATTAACAACAAGCTACAAAGAATACGAACTCAAAGTTACCGTAACTGCTGCGCGGAATCGTTTTATCATCAATTTTGGCCAATACGATGGTACCATTTTCATCGATAAGGTCGTGCTGACAAAAACAGGTAGTTCGGCAAGCCTTATTGCCAACAGTGATTTTGAAAGCAATATTGACGGCTGGTTTGGCTGGGGAAACAATTCCTCAAGAGCACAGTCCGCCAATGGTGAAGGTTATGGCAGCCCTGGGGGCAGTACGATCGAGAAAACACCTGCCGAGAAAGAAGCCATACTCACCAAAGCGCTGGAGACATTTATTGCTGGCATGCTTGAGAAAACCAAAGGCTACATCAAAGCCTGGGATGTGGTCAACGAACCGATGTCCGACTGGCCGGACCAATATGCCTTAAAGACCGGCATCGGAAAAACCGACCTGGCCGATGACGAATTCTACTGGCAGGATTACTTAGGAAAAGATTATGCCGTCAAAGCCCTCCAGTTTGCCCGCAAATATGGCAATGCCAATGACCTCCTATTCATCAATGACTACGGTTTAGAAGGCAGTGGCAACAAATGTAAAGGGCTGATCGCCTATGTTAACTACATCGAAAGCAAAGGGGCCAAAGTTGATGGGATCGGCACCCAGATGCACATCGATATCAATACCAGCAAAGACAATATCGTCACTATGTTAAATCTATTGGCCGCCACTGGCAAGCTGATCAAAGTGTCTGAGCTCGATATTGGTCTAGGAAATGGCATAACGACGAGCAATGCTACAGCTGAAATGTATCAGAAGCAGGCCGAACTATACAAGTTTGTTGTCGAAAAGTACATGGAGATCATACCTAAAAACAAACAATATGGGATCACGATATGGAGCCCCTTAGACAGTCCAGATCAAGAGAACTCATTTTGGAGGCGTGGGGAGCCCATTGGATTGTGGACCGAGTCATTTGTCCGCAAGCCAGCCTATCAGGCTGTCGCCCAGGCATTGATGCAAAAAAACAGAACATTAATCACCCTTAAATAGTTAAATTATGAGAACAAACAAAAAGTGGTTACTTCTAGTCTTTTTCTTAAGTCTTTTTGCTGGCTGCTCTACGCTAGATGAGAAGACATTACCGGAAGAATCCGAACGAAATCTCAAAGCGAACAGCTCGATCCTGGCTGTTACAACCTGGCCTCGGCCAACTCCAATATTGCATGTTGGGGGTAAGCACCTTAAAGATCCCTGCGACAATAACGTTGTCTTGCATGGGGTAGCACTTACACCAAGCCCCTGGTTCAATGGCTGTCAGTATGGCGCCAACTCGGGCTACTGCACCTGGGACAACTACAATGTGCAGGGAGCACTCAATTACAACAAAGCGGTCATGGACAAGCTGAGCAATTCCTCTGATGGCTGGTATCTTAACTACATCCGCTTACATATTGACCCTTATTGGACCAATGATCCTGGCGCACCTATTCCCGAAAATGATATTTCGAGGTTTAATTATAATCGCTTGGTTACCTACACTGACCAGGTGATTGTCCCTTTGATCAATCATGCACGAAGTCGGGGTATGTACGTCATCCTGCGTCCCCCAGGCGTATGTCCGCACCGTATTGCTGTCAATGATGCCTACCACAGTTACCTTAAGACTATATGGACCTTTTTGTCTCAACACCCGGGACTCAAGAACGCAGACAACGTTATGTTTGAATTGGCCAATGAACCCGTCGAAATCCTGGGTACAAATGGTGTATGGGGGACTATAGGAAACGAGCATTTTGCTGCGCTGAAAAATTTCTTCCAGCCATTGGTCAATATCATCCGTAATAATGGCGCAAATAATGTTTGTTGGATACCGGGTACAGGCTGGCAGTCCCATTACCAGGGTTATGTAAATAACCCGATTACAGGAGGCAATATCGGTTATGCGGTCCATATCTATCCCGGTTATTGGGGTGGTGTCAACAATTATCAAGCCTTTCAAAATGCCTGGAACACAAATGTCAAACCTATCGCTGACATAGCACCGATTGCAATTACCGAAACCGATTGGGCACCCCAAGGATACGGTACGTTCGGAACAGGCACAACCGGTACGGCGGGAGGCAATGGATTTGGCGCAAATTTAAAGTATATTGTAGATCAAGCCGGTAATGTCAGCTGGAATCTCTTAGCGCCCGATAATCTGATTCACAAAGGAGATCCCAACGCGGGTACAGCTTATAACAATGATTGGGAGGCCTGTGCTGCACCGAGCAAACAATGGTTCCAGCAGTACGCATCTTCCAATTATCCCGTCTCCAATTGCAATGTGACCGGGCTTGTCAATAATGGTATCTACGAGATCGAGTTCCAAACCGACGCCAACAAAGTACTCGATTTAAAATCAGGCGAGGACATCAATGGTGCAGTGTTAAGACCATGGACCAGGAATGGTGCGACTGCGCAGCGCTGGGTTGCCATTGATGCTGGCAATGGCTACTGGCGTTTTGTCTCTAAAGCGAGTGCATCCAATCGTTGCATCGATCTAACCAGTAACAGCAATACACTAGGGACTGCCATCCGGCTCTGGCAGAACTATGGGAACGACGCCCAAGCCTGGCAAGTAGTCGCCGTAGCCAATGGTTACTATAAAATCCTGTCAAAGGTAGATGTTACCCGCGGCTGGGATGTGCCCAGCTGCGCTATGGATGGTAATTCAAACTTACATCTTTGGGATTATTACGGCACCTCTTGTCAATTATTTAAGTTTAAATTTATAGCCATGAATTAAGCGTTTTGAAAAAACGTACATATAACGGAACATTTATCTTTTCAAATCCCTTACATCTTTTCGCGGTAGGTCTCACTTATCGCGAAATACTTTTTCTCAACAAAGACAAATTTTAAAAACTACATTATGCACAAAAAAAATAGTAGCTTTCTGCTGTTCCTTCTCACTATGCTATGCTGTTTAACGGTGACAGCGACATTTGCACAAAATAAAAACTTCCATATTTACTTATGTTTTGGGCAGTCGAACATGGAGGGACATGGACAATTTGAAAGCCAAGACACTATTTCCGTGAGCAGATTCTATGCCTTACAAGCTGTTGACTGCCCCGAAATGGGGCGCAAGTCGGGCCAATGGTACCAGGCAAAGCCTCCAATCACACGTTGTCATACAGGTCTTACGCCGGCAGATTATTTTGGCAAAACATTGGTCGACAATCTTCCAGACACTATTGCTATCGGTGTGATTAATGTTTCCATTGGAGGTTGCCATATTCAGTTATTTGATCAGGATAGCACGGCAAACTATGTCGCAAGAGCACCAGCGTGGATGAAACCCATGTTGGCCGCTTATGATAACAATCCCTATAAAAGACTTGTTGCATTAGCCAAAATTGCACAACAAAAAGGAGTCATCAAAGGCATTTTACTCCACCAAGGTGAGTCCAATACGGGCGATCGCGGATGGCCAGATAAAGTGAAGAAGGTGTACGAAAATCTATTGAACGATTTAGACTTGAAGGCCGATGCGGTTCCATTGCTTGCAGGCGAACTTCTATCAGCCAAAGAGGGTGGAAAATGTGCGTCTATGAACAGCATCATCCAGGCATTGCCTTCCACACTCGCTACTGCACATGTTGTATCCTCAGCCCGATGTCAGGGGGGTGGTGATGGATTGCACTTTAGTCCGGCAGGATACCGACAGCTTGGCAAAAATTATGCTACCTGTATGCTTGAACTTCTAAAGAAAAAATAAGATTTGCAGCAGTTGACCTGTTTAAAAACAAGAGATAACATAGCTACGATAACGACAATCTATGTAATTTTTAAGACCGTAGCTATGTTATTTTGAATAAAATGATCTGGTAGCCTGATTTCAAGTGCCTGTTCAAATTGATTAAACGATATCTTGTCATCAGAGCCTAGTATTTGCACCCCTTTAATCGATTGGATATTTGGCCTAGCGGTTCCCAATGATTTAACGCTTAAAAGTCTATTCTCGGATTTGCCTAAAATAAAAACATATAATACTTTTCCTTTCGTGGTAAAACGGACATCATCGCTGGTAAAGGCTTTCCCTTTTCCTTCATTGAATCCCTGCCCATTTAATGAAGGAGCATCTTGTTGCGCAGGCCCCTCCCCAAAAGTATGCCAAGGTCTTGTACCAATGATTGCTTCACTATGAATTGCCATCCAGGTGCCTATTCCTTGCACTACACGCTTGGCTTTATCGTCGATAGAGCCGTCGCCGCGTAATGGCACACTAAGCAATAGGTTTCCATTTTTGCTTACGACATCAATCAACATATGGATTACGGTTTTAGCCGACTTATACTGATCACGATCATAGATCCGTCGGTCGTAGTGCCACGAACCTATACAGGTACAAGTTTGCCAAGGTTGAGGTTCAATCGCATTGCTCTGTCCTCGTTCGATATCCCAAACCAGGCATTTTCGCTGCCTTTCATTCAGGATTTTACCATTGATCACCACCTCTACCTTTCCCCGATTCGCTCGCATGCTTTTATTGTAAAATTTGGAAGCTATTTCCAAACCGACTTTACTGATTGGCCAAAGCGGCAGTACTGTATCATCAAAGTAAACGATATCAGGATGATAATTATTAATCAGCTCCAATGTACGTGCCTTAAAATTTTCACAATAAGCTTCTGTTGGTACGCTCACACCCGATGCGACATCCCAATGCCATTGCCGATGAACGGTACTATCGTCTTTGCTATCTAGACTCGGTTGATGATCCTGCGCATACAGTTCCTGTGGATCATACTCAGCCCACCATTTTCCTTTTCCATCTTCCTTTTTTAGCTTACCATCATATGGAATGCCGGCCAACTTCCCTTCTTTATCGCTCCGCTGTGCCGTTTCGTACCACGTCCAGGCATGTGCTGCATGCACACTCACACCAAATTTAAGGCCTCTTTTTTTTGCTGCACGCTCCCAGCTTTTCACAATATCTTTCTTGGGTCCCAGGTTGACACTATTCCATTTATGGTGGCTGCTCTGATAAAGATCCAAATTGTCATGATGGTTGGCTAGCGCCATAAAATACTGCGCTCCAGCTTTTTTATACAGCTCCATCAACTCTTCTGGGTTCCAATTTTCGGCTTTCCATTGATGAATCACATCCTTAAAGCCAAAGACCGACGGGTGTCCGTATTTTTCAACGTGGTAGTTATACTGATCCGAACCCTCCTGATACATCCCCCGCGCATACCAATCCCCTCTTTCTGGCTGGCATTGTGGTCCCCAATGTGCCCATATCCCAAACTTAGCATCGCGAAACCAATCAGGAACCCGATAATTTTCAAGGGAGCGCCAGTCGGGATGAAAAGGCACTTTTCCTAAATAGGTATGAGCGGAACTAAATTTGCTAAGAAAGAGCATGGGAAAGGTAGTGCCCAAAAATTTGATTGCTGTTCTTCTATCCATCATCATTTTATCTAAGGTAAGAATGAGTTGCCCAAGGGTATCCCGAGACATTCAGTTTATAATTTGTTATACGCTATGATCAAAAATAATTGTATTAACATAAGAAAGAGTCCACATTATCGATTAAAAGTAGTACAAAATCGACAAGCAAATTATCCGCAGCGTTCCAACTGAATTATCAGCACACATTAATTTAACACAATGAAGGACTTCGAAAAAAAAAAGGTCAGGAAATCAATTCCTGACCTTAAAATACAGCTACCTATTACATCACTTTATTTATGCATAACATCCAGATAAATGCGCTAGTTATACCGATCAATTACCAAACACTTTGGCCAGTTCCTGATGCAAGAGTTCTCCCTTTATATTGATAGCCACAATGTTCCCCTGCGGATCCACCAGATAATTTTGTGGGACCGCACGTACTCCGTACAATACCGCGGCCTCATTGCTCCAACCTTTTAAGTCAGCGACATGAATCCAAGGTAAACCATCATCCTTAATTGCTTTCAGCCACGCGTTTTTCCCTTTGGTGTCGTCCAATGATACCGCAAGTACTTCCAATCCTTTGCTTTTATATTTGTTGTATGCTTTTAAGAGATTTGGATTTTCAGCACGGCAAGGACTACACCAGCTCGCCCAAAAGTCGATCAGCACATATTGTCCCTTAAAATCAGATACCTTAACCATTTTACCCTGCGTATCAGGCTGTGAAAAATCAGGTGCCTTATTGCCGATCTTGACACTTTTTTCCGCCAAAAAGCGTGCTTCCAGTTGTCTCGCATTTGTTAATTGACGTACCTCCTTGGACAATTTTAAAAATAAAGGTTCTATTTCACTAAGTTTACGTTTATTGGCTGCATCAATAAGTGCATCCACAGCAAAGATCGAATTTGGATTTTTAGCTGCAAAAGCCAGTTCTTTTACTCTGCGCGCTTCAAACCGAGCTTCAAACTTTTCGTGAATCGCTTTATATTGTTCATTGGCGTCCGGAGCGTCTTTATCTACCGCAGCAAAAGCGCTGTTTCCAGCATCAATAATATCCATAAAGCCACCCCCAATTTCGTTCAAATACGCAACATACCCATCATGCAAAGGAGATCCCTTGATCGATGCAGTCCTTAAAGAATCCTTAATAGTGATTGTGTAATTTTCATTACCTAAATAAAAATAAAGGCGATCACCGATATTCTGCGCAATCAATTTGCCTTTTCCATCCTGATCAAAGACCATTCTTGAATAAGATGGTTCCTCTACAACTCCCTTAAAACTAAATTTGCCGTCTACGATCGCTGACGAATCAGACGCCGGAAAGCCATCCTTTGTATAGTCCAAATACACTTTTTTGCCATTGAAAGCTTTCGGTACATTCCCTTTGATCGCAAAGTTGGTCTGCTGCGCAAATGACAGCATTGGCGACATAGCCAAGGCTAAAGCTACTATTTTGAAATTTTTCATATTTTCTTGTAATTAGATTTGATTTTTATTTATGTTTATTTGCGCCAGGTGATGTCTACAGGACTCCCCGGGATGCCAACGATTTTTTTGACAAGCTCGCCACTTTTACCCACCTGGATATCGAGATAATAGAGTGTACCCGCTGATCCCACAATCAGGGTATTCTCATCATCTTCTAATTTTAGCATAGTTACATCTCCTTTTATATTTGCCCGCAAGAGCTGCAGTTGTTCACTCAAGGGATTGTAGCGAAAAACTTGATTTTGTACAGCAATGTAAATATAACCGCTACGACTAGCCACCATTTTTGTATCAGCTGTGATCCACTCTTGACGTATAAAAAGTCGTTTATGGCCCGAAGTGAAGTTAAAAGGGCCAGCAAAGTTCACATTGAACATCAATTCATAGATCTTACCATCTGCATTTTTCACATAAGCATAAGTATCCGCATTATTAATCTGCACCATCTGCAACAAATCCATACCCACATTCACAGGGTTGAAAATATCCGCATCAATAGCGCTATACTGCGTTCCAAAATACATAGGAGATCCATAGAGATTAATACGTACGAATTGCTTCTTATTTTTCTCAAAAGCAATAACCGTATAATTATTGTTGGCTGTCGACAGCACGAACTTCGAAGCTAAATCATACTCTCCATCTGCATAAGTACCAAACATCCCGTAGGTTGCCGATTGATCCCATGTGGTGGTTGCTCCGCCATAAAACTTGTCATTGATTACCCCCAATAGAACCCCTTGTGGGTGAGCCAGAAGACTTCCTACGTTAATGCTAGGAGGAGCTAAAAAGAAATTATCAAATAAAGTCCCCGGCTTTAAACTTTCCTTTTTTAAACTATTGACATTCAACCGCACTCCACCTTGTTCCGAAATAATCCAATAGCCCAACGGCTTATTGCCCGTGAATTGATTCTTTATATAGTGCAACTGCAGGGGGGCGACCGGTAAAGGCTGGCCATTAATCACCTCATAAATATTAGGTTGAACACTGTTGTCAGGTTTTATAAAAGACAGTTTACCACCAGCCTGATCCGCTGACAACACCAAAGTACCCCGGGAAAATTCCGTCACCCCCTGAATTTTAAAGGGATAGAAATATTTCATCCCATTTGCTTTATTCGTTACGGTAAGCCGAGCTGTATAGCGTTTTGCTTCTAATCCAAAGACAATCCGCAATGCATTACCCTTGTAATGATTGGATTCAGGCACAAGTGCTTCAGGGACATCAATACGCCAGTCACATTCTAGATTTTCGGCAGCTATACCTGTAATTTTAGGCTGCACAATTAGACTATCGCCAGTCATTGCTTCGTAGAGTGTATCCAAATTTTGTAACACCGGCGACTCAGGCATGTCGATAACATAATTTCCCTTGTCCTTATAACAGGCTGTTAACATTGTCAATAGCACAATGCTCATTATCAATTTTTTCATTTTATCTAAGCTCCTTTCCTGATTCATCAATAAAGAAAAATTTACCTACACCAGTATTTTTTTTCAGCAGAATCGGCCGATTGGGATTATCCTTATGATAGAAGATATAGCTTTGGCCATTATCCTTGCTTTCCAATACATAGCCTTTTTCAGGATGGTCCGCTACCCACTTAAAAGGATCATTGAGCATAATGGTCAATAAATTGGCAAAATACAAGTTCTTGGGGGCATCCAATCCCTCAGTGGAAAGCTGCCGTTGTTCGGTGGCTATGAAAAAAAGCTGATGCCTTACCCGAGAATATTCGCCCAATGGCCAATTCCCCCACCAGTTTGGTTTTTCCAATCGTGCAGAAAGGACGATATACGTTCTTATCAGCCGTGGGTCATTAATACCAAAATCTGAGCTCGCTTTCAATTTTAAAATGAGCGACACTGATTTTTCTTCTAGATCCTTTGTATTATGGATAATTAATGGGACATAGCCCGTTCCTTGATCTGCTTCCAGGGGATATTCTACCGACAATGCCTGATAATGTTCATTGCTGCGTGCAGTAGACGAATCCTTCTCCACGTACACCTGAAAATAACGTTGATTTCCCACCCGATTGCCCATCAAGCGGACCGGAATATAAAGTGTATCCGATGCTCTGGTCATTTCATAGGCAAAAGTATATACGATGCTATCGCGTGCTTCTGGAGTCAGATCGAAATAAACATTCGCATCTGCATCGTAGGTTTTTAGCTCTGTTTTCTGACAAGAAATGACCAGAAAAAAAACAAATGCAAGCAGTATATAAATATTCTTTCTCATCCTATTTCTATTTTAGCGTTGTCCATAAATTATTTCATCACTTGGCAATGGCCACACAAAGATCTTTTGGCTCGCCGGTATGACTGTGCCCTTTTCTCCAATTATCGGAGCATTTAGCCGCTTATAAGCATAATAAAGCTGTCCCTCAGCATACATTTCTTTGCGGTATTCCTTAAGTAATTCTGTACGGAATTTTGTCACCGTCGACACATCGGCAGGTTCTCCTATACCGCGCTGTATACGTACCTGATTGAGATATTCTGCCGCTAAAGTCGGATTGCTTTCATAGTTACATTCTGCAGCAATATAGTAGAGCTCGCTTAATCGTATGGCTGGCGCCATGAGATAATGTAAATTTGCTTCAAAATTGTCACTAAACGTATTTCGATTATATTTTACCAAAGAACTTAAAGCCGTTGTTCCCACGCTTATCGCTCCAAACCATTGGGTATAACGCAGATCACCACCACCATTTCCCCCCACTTCATAAATCGTTCGTCCTTCTTCTTTGTCCAGATTCATCCGACCTGTGCCAAACCATTCTTGATTATATTCTCTACTCATTCCGGGAATATACCACGCAAACAAGAGCTCCTTATAAAGAATTCGATCCTTTTTATCCTCTTTTACGGATTGGAAATCAGTATTATTTGTCCAAGGGAATTTCTTCGAAACGATGACTTCCATTGCATTTGCTAAGGCTTTAGGTTTATCTCCCTTGTACAGGTAGACACGTGCGAGGGCACCGCATACCGCATAATAATTTAGTCTATGCCTTCTATTCTGCAAAAAGAGACTGTTGTTGCTCAGTTCTGAGTTTTCCAGTGTATCGTTTACCGTCGGATACCCAACTACGTAGCCTGCAGAGCGTATTGGATCCACCTTCAATAGATCTTTCGCGACCACCAAGTCTGCAATGACCGAATCCAGCACTGCTGACACTTTGCTCAAGGGAGTCGTTTTATTCGAATATTTGGTTACATAAGGAATCGCGTCTGCCTGTGCATTCACGATTGGTGCTGGAGCAAACAAACGTAGGGCATCAAAATGTAGAAAAGCACGCAAAGCCAGCGCTTCTCCTTTGATCAACGCGTAATTGTCCCCGACAAAAAGATTTCTTTTGCTGTCTATTTCCGCTAATAAGAGGTTTGCATTCACTATCCCATGGTATAGGCCTTTCCAGATATTGTCCTTGCGATCTTTAAAGGCGCCATCATCGTAATCAAATCGCGCAGTCTTCTGATAACCTAGCGGATCATTGTTCGGAATTGTATAATTCTGTACCAGTACTTCTGGTGTACCGATTGTCAGCTCCTTACCGTACAAATCACCGTTAGCACAGCGGGTATAAATTCCCAATAATGCTTCCTTAAAGCCATCCTCAGTAGTAAAGAGACGGTCTTTTTCCACCTCACTTTGGGGTTGTATATCCAGCCATTTTTGGCAGGATAGCAGACAGATGCTGCAAAGCAAGACGATAAATATATTTTTATTTTTCATATGTTAATTCGTTTGTGTCAGGTTATTTTCACAAATAAAATCGCTATCAGCATACATTTTAATCATAACAAAGCCTATTTAAATCTAGCTTGCAATGTTAGGGTAAGCGATCGTGCAAAAGGATAGCTGATACCGCGCTCTTCTTTCACATTGGACCAGCGAAAAATATCGTTGCCGATCAGGCCCACACGCAAGCTCGCCAGAGCCAGGCGATTAGCAAAAGCTTGATTAGCATCATAAGAAATATTAAGGGATTGTAAGGTTAATAGATTATCTGGCATTACAAAACGAGAAGATAATTCGCTCCGCCCCAAGTCCTCAATGCTTTTAAAAAACGTGTGATCGCCAGGATTCTTCCATCGTTCTTCGAGGACCCTAGCGTCCACATTATAACGTGGGTCTGCATTTTCCACGCGATCAACAAGGGTTTGGTTGTACGTCTTCCCCCCCAAGCGCGTTTGGAAATAGGCGACCATCATCCATTGCTGATAACGTAAGGTACCGCCGAAAGATCCCTCCATTTTTGGGGTCGCTACCCCAACGACTGCGATATCACGTGGGTTCCAGTCATAGGTCAGACTCCCGTCTCGTTTCACAAAGACTTCCCTTCCACTCTCCGAATCTATGCCCAAGGAAGGAACCGCATAAATGGCATCCATAGACTGTCCCTCCTCGTAGCGCAATAAGGGTACAGCTTTAAATTCATCTTTCTGTTGTTCTTCATCTGCACGCTCATTATAACTCTTCAAGGCATTGGAAATACGCACAATTTTATTGCGATTTTGCACCAGATTAGCCAGCAAGCTCAAGGTCCATTTTTCATTTTTAATCGCCTGCCAATTTATGCCCAACTCGATTCCTTTATTCTCCATATCGCCTAAATTTTCTTTATATGAGCCAAATCCAGTCGAAGGAGCGATATTAATATCCGCCAAGATATCTTTTGTGATTTTACTATAGCTACGCAGTGAAAACGTTAATTTGTTGCTCCAAAAGCCGACATCTACCCCCAGGTCCACCGATTGCGTCCTTTGCCAAGCAAGGTCCTCATTCCCATAATTGCGCACCGTACTCCCCAATCCCGACGAGTACCAATTATTTTTATCATAAGAATAAGTTACGCGCGACATATATGGATCAAATTGAACCGACCCAGTCAAACCCACGGTTGCACGAAGACGTAGCTGGCTAACGATCTTAGTAGAAAACCATTTTTCATTATGCATATTCCAACCAATTCCCGTCGACCAAAAAGGTGCAGTACGCTTATTCGCGCCAAACTTTGACGATCCGTCGATGCGTAAGGTCGCGTCAAGCAGATAGCGGTTATCGTAACTATAGTTACCACTTAAGAAGGATCCGAATAGACGCGAAGCACCTACATTCGTTTCCGGACTTTTACCCTCTTCATAGCCTTTCGCAAAACCAATATCGGTAAAGCGATCATTGGGGAAACCAATCGCTTTAAAGTAACGTTCATCATAACTCTCCGTTCTTATATTGGCACCGGCGATCACATTAAAATAATGCTTGTCAATATTTCGGTCCCAGTTCAAACGTATATTTCCATCCCAATACAATTCATTGTTACTATAACTTCCATAGCTCCCTCTTTCATCCGCCCTTGAAGTTTCGTAGGAATAAAATTCGTTGGACAAGGGTGAGCGGAAATCGTCACCGGTATTCATCCGTTTCAGCAAGGAAAGCAATCCGCGAAGGCGTAGTCCCTTCCCCAGATCAAGGTCAGCAGAAAGGTTATTCAATAATTCGGTATAGCCAGATTTGTTATAGCTGCTCAATGTCGCATCGTATGCAGGATTAAGCACATACTCCTCGTTTCTATTTCCTGAAGGATCTACCCTGATCCAACGATCCGACAATTGCGTGATATTACCTTGATCATCTTTCAATCTATAGTACGGATTCATTTTAACAAAATTCTCAAAACTCCCGTAAGGAGATTCCCTCCCATCGACAACCGTAATGGAGAGCTCATTTTGAAAACGGATTTTATTTTTTGGATTGTAGCTAAAATTTAATCCTCCGGAATACTGGTTTCTGCCAGAACCTTTCATCACACCTGGGCGTGTTTGATAACGCATATCCACGCCATAGCGAAAAGTTTGCGCACCGCCTTCCAAGAATACGCCATGTTTTTGTCCAATTGCAGTGCGTACCGGTTGCGATAACCAATAGGTATCTATTCCTCCAAGCACATTTGCCAATTTATGATAGTATAATTCGTCTAATACGTCCTGCGATTGACGTTGTTTTGTACCATCATAGAGCCCGGCAAGCTGCTCATATGCCAACTTATCCGCTGCATTCAATAGGTTATATCCAGACAGATCTGGCATGTTTACATTAGATTCATGCGTGTATGTCACCTGCAATTTACCCTCTTTGGGAGCCTTCGTAACGATTACCATGACACCATTGGCTGCCCGCGAGCCGTAGATGGCACTCGCGGCAGCATCTTTTAAAGTCGTGACACTCTCAATACGCGTCATATCCAAATCCATGACTTTCTCCAGGCTCACTTCAAAACCATCCAAGATAAAAGCGGGTAAGTTCATGGTTGTTGTGACATTATCCCGACGCAACACATCTGTGCTGCCACTGGGCAAGGCTGAGGAACCACGTACATTGATATTGGGTAACGCGTTGGGATTAGAACCGGCTATATTATTAGGTAATATCTTAAAGGAAGGATCAAAGACTTGCATAGCCTGCAGCACATTCTGTGGATTGACCTGACGCAGTTCATCACCGCTTTTGGTAATGGCTGTTCCCGTGTAGGAGTCCTTTTTTAGCGTTTGATAGCCGGTCACAACGACCTGATCTAAGGCATTTGCCTCTTCTTCCATCTGTATCGTATACGCATCCTTGTTGTCAACCAAGTTGAGTATCAGATCCCGATAGCCGACCATACTCATTGTAAGCGGTTGCATGTTTCCAACGATGGAAAATCGCCCCTCCTTATCGGCCACAGCAATCGTATTTCCGCCCTGTGCGATATTTACGCCGTACAGTGGCTTATGATCTTTTCCAAAGATCTGCCCCCTGATTTGTATTTGAGATGATTTTTCAGCCGTGGGGCGAACTTTCTGTTCAGTTTTTCGCGGCCTTGTTTTCTTTTCCAAGAAGATCGTTTTCGATTCAATGGTATATCCGATCTCCTGGTTAGATAAAAGTTTATCAAGAAAAAATTTAAGAGGCATTTTTTCTGCCTTGATTGAAATTGGCCGAGCCACTTCCAATATTTTTTTAGCGCCAAGAACCTCATAGTTTGTTTGGAGCTTAATGGCCTGGAGCACATCCTCAAGCGGAACATTATGCCCAGAGTAGGTTACAGTTTGTGCGGTGACCCGGTGGCTGAGCTGGAGTAAGACAGCAAAAAATAGCCATAATAAGGGTTTGGTCGCTTTTGAAAAACAACTTAATTTCATTAATTTTAGTTAGTTTAGTTAGGTTAGGTTAGATTGCGGGATCTACTGTCCAATTTGTTCATTCATATGCAAGGTGCTACGTATCTTTTTCTTCGTTATTGTCCTCCTTTCTGCTTTTTAGGTTCATTTTTTTCAATAATAAGTTTGCCATCTGCCGTCAGCTGATAGGACAAGTCCTGATCTTTTAATATTTTCAATATCGTGGACAATTTACTTGTCCTAAATGTCCCTCCGAAAAATTCGACGTCAGGAATATCTCCTTTATATACCACATCTATAGCATACCATTTCGACAGTTCATCCATAACCTCGCGCAGCGATTTTCCGTCAAAATCGAATTTACCATATACCCAAGCCATTTCCTGTTGTACATTGACAGTACGCTTGGACAAATTCGCCCCACTATTGACAGCCTGTTCCTTAGGCAATAAAGTTACTTGGCGGCCATGCTGTAATTCTTTCACTGCCACCTTTCCCTCGAGCAATGTTGTCTTGATTTCAGCTGATGTCCGATAGGCATTTACGTTGAAATGTGTCCCCAAAACCAATACTTGTTGATTTTTGGCATGCACAACAAAGGGCTGCTCTTTACGCTTGGCAACCTCAAAATAGGCTTCTCCTATCAGTGTTACTTCGCGTTTATCTTTCGCAAAAACAGTCGGATAGCTTAGTACTGTCCCCGCGTTTAGCTTAACCATCGTACCATCTGGCAATGTTACATCGTAAGTTCCGCCGCGTGGGGTCTCTATTTTCGCAGAAACTGCCGCGTTGATTTCCGCCACTTCACCGCCATCATTGTAGCGTATACCACTGCCATCGATCACAACCTGACTTTCAGACTTATTCAATTGATATTGACGGCCATCCGAGAGTGTAATGACTGCTTGATTTGAAGCGGGCAGACGATCGTTAACTGCTGCTACCGGACGATCCATTCGCTGATTTCCATCCTTATTCCAATACCAGATCCCGCTTAAAGCGAAAATAATACTTGCAGCGGCAACATAGGGCCATAATCCTTTCAGTGCAATTGACCTTTTCTTTGGGGTATGGAATGAGATTTTGGATTTTAATGCGTCAAAGCTACGTCGCGTTTCAAAATACTGAAGTCTTGTATAGGCCTCGCGCTGCTTTTGTCCATCCATACAACGTTGATAGATCTGTCTATTGACCTCCGATTCATTTAACCAACTGTCCAAGAAAATCCGGTCTTCACCTGTTAGCGTTCCTTGCATTTCCTTTAAGACCAGTGTGCTGATGCGGATAAATTTTTCTTCTTCTAGAGCGTCCATATTGAGCTATTTCGATTATAGATACAACACCGCTTCAGAAAAGTACCAAAGACAATCAAAAAAAATTAAAATTTACCAAAAAGAACAAGCAAAGATAGGAGGTAGTTGAAAGAATCCCTATTCAAATGCTGCCGAAGAAGGCTCAAAGCGCGCATTTTCTGATTTTTTACCGTCTGGATACTGATGTGTAAAAGATCCGCGACTTCCTGGTTGCTATTTCCTTGCAAGTAGGTCAGCTGAATGATTTCACGTGCTTTGGGCGGAAGCTTTTGAATCGCTTCATATAATTCAGCCATCGCTTCGGCATAAATAATTTCTTGAAGATGGGAGTTTTGATCTTGATCTTGCTGAGCCGCATAAATATCTACTCGATTCAACCTGCGCTGGCGGGCTGTCTGGTGGTTGAGTCCCACGCGACGTGTCGTTTGATAAAGTGCAGCTTTTAAGTGTGCCAAACTCTCAAAATTACGTTTCCCTTGCCATAGCCGAATAAATCCCTCCTCAGCAATATCCTCCGCTTCCTTGGTTTCATCCACAAAGCTGGATGCGTACAAACAGATGCGACTAAAATAACGGTTGTATATATACGTGCAAGCCTGCTCCTCCCCTTTTAGGAAGTTTTCAAGCAATTCTTTTTCGCTCGTATAATTCATGGATAGACTACTTTAGCTAGGTTGATAGTTACAGTTCATAAAGATAACTAAAAAGAATTGATACTTCCTACTCCGGTAACAGGCATAAATTCTTCCGATTATTTTCACCTTGATAGACCATCTTCACCATAAATTTTTCAGTAAATGCCCCTCGCTTAGTCGGGGCAGCAATAATATATTCAGAAGTACATCTACAACTTGCTTTTCTGCATGCAAATCTACTACCTTTGAACAGTGGCAACAAAGCCGGTACCTAACCCTATATAAATCAACCTTAACAACATAATACATGACACCTTTCTACAGAACAAACATCTACAACCAAGCATTCCACCATATTGTCGCCTCAATCGCTTTATCTCTAGTTACCTGTTTTAGCCAAAGTATGGCTCAAAGCCAAAGCAGCGCTAGCCTTTACATCCCCAAAACCATTATCGATAAAGCACGGTCTGCCTCCATAAAGATGTTTGGAATTGACAGTGTGACGAAACATCAAAATAGTGCTCCGTTTAGCGGTGTTATCGTCCGTAAAGACGGCTATATTCTTACCGTGGCACATGCTACAACACCTGGTAACTTTTATCGGGTTATATTTCCCGACGGAAAACAAGGTATCGCCAAAGCGCTTGGGCGATTGGTGGTTGACCAACAGAGTAACCTGCCCGACATCGCCATGATGAAAATGCTAGGTCAGGGTCCCTGGCCCTTTGCCGAAATGGGCTGGTCCTCTTCCATAAGTGACAAACAGCTTTGCTTTGGTCTATCTTACCCAGAAACAGTTCCTTTCAATATTCCCTTTTTCCGCGCGGGTCGTATCTTAAAGAAAATGGATAATTACGGTTTTATGTGGAGTAGTTGCATCATGGAACCAGGCGATTCGGGCGGTCCCCTCTTTGATGCAATGGGAAGGGTGATCGGTCTTCATAGTCGCATCGACGGCCCGGAAGGTATCAATTTCGAAGTTCCTGTAGACAGCTATCGCAAATATTGGAACAGCTTGACGCATGCCGTGGCGATCAGTGTCTATCCTGTCTCAACAGACGCTATTGCGGGTGACCCCGCTAAAGCGCAGCTTTTAAAAATAGCCCTAAAAAAACAGGCTGAACAACCGAAAATCTCGATCCAGTCGCTTCCGATAAGCAGTATAAGCCATGGCGATACCCTGCACATTCTTGGCACAGCATTTAAACTATCAAACAATAAACAGGTCATCTTATCAAAAAGCAGTCAAGTAGCCGAAAATCCAACGTTGAAGATCGGGAAAAGCACTTATCCCTTAACGGTCTTGCTAAGAGATGAAAAAACCGATTTGATAGCCTTATCTTCACCCAGCAAATTATTCCCAGGATTCGCTATTTACACGGTAACAGACCAAGCGATAACAGACTCCTTGGTCGGGCTAAATCTATGGTCTTTGCTTACTGCCAATCAAAGTAAAACTGGTGTACTCGGCATGTCTTCTCAAGCTTTTCCGCGTATTCCTGTTCCTGGGACTTTCGATGCACAGATGCAGGAAATGAATGGTCTTCCGACTTTAACAAAGATAGACAGTCTAGGAGCCGCTCGACGCGCAGGCCTGCAATCCGGAGATCAGATTATAGCGCTAAATGGCAATGATGTATCCAGTGCCCTAAAAATCAATGCTGCCATGCAAAAATTTTCTGCCGGTGATACACTACTGGTTCAATATCGGCGTGGGATAGCCGATCTACATACAAAGGTAATTTTGTCTAAATGGCGAATTCCGGAAAATCCACATCCTGCAGACAATATCCCCAGAGGCAAATCCATTCGTAGAGACAATTTTCCAAGTGTATTTTTACATGACTCGCGTATTCATGCCAACGAGTGTGGCAGCCCGATCGTTGACGGTCAAGGCAATTTTATCGGGATAAATATTGCGCGATTTAGCCATACAGCCTGCATAGCAATTCCTCGACACCTTGTACGGGAATTTTTATCCAAAGTATCAACTGAACATTTAAAGAATCAAAAAAGTAGCACAGTAGACGGCATTTAATGATATGACACCAGTCACCTAAAATGTATTTTATCGTATCATTAATCTTACGTTTGCAAATTGTTTTTAAGATACATTATTGATCTGAATGCATCCCATTACCCCAATGTTTTCAACGATAATGATTATTATTGCCATGATTTAATTTTCGTTGACCACCATGATAAACCGGCAAAAAAACAGACTTGATTTTACTTTATTAAATATAGGTTATGCTGAGCACGATGCGGACTGGAATTTTAAGAATATTAAAAGTCCTTTCGCCCGGCTACATTATGTTTGCGAGGGTGAAGCGCATATAATTTTACAGAACGAAGTGATTAAGCTGCGACCGGGGCATCTTTACCTGACACCAGCCCATGTGCATCATGGTTACGAATGCCTTGGCAAATTTTCGTTGTATTATATCCACATTTATGAAAACCCTGCCCTCAGATCGAGTATTTTTGACCATTACACTTTTCCAAAGACCATCCAGGTCAATCAGCTATTGCATGAGCTCATCATTCGCCTTCATCAGATCAATCCTAGCAGTGCCCTGTCAATTTACGACCCTAAAAGTTACGAAAACTCCGCCGCAATAATCAAAAGCATCGCCTTACAAGGAGCATCTCCATATGCGCTAGAGGCCGAGAGCCAAGCAATTATTCAATTGCTGATGAGCCGTTTTTTAGCCGCGGCAACCGCTAAAATGCCACAGGTCGAAAAACGCCTCGTCCGGGTGCTTGACTATATTGACGAACATATCCAGCAACCCATTACTATCGATCAGCTCGCCGATTTGACCTTTCTTTCCAAAGATCACCTTATCCGTTTATTTAAAAAACACCTGAATGAAACTCCAGTGAGCTATATAAACCGAAAGAAAATAGAAAAAGCCCAGTTAATGATGCTAGCTGATGATAGTAGCATCCAAGAGCTGAGCTTTAGGTTAGGCTTTGAAAATATATCTTACTTCAATAGGTTATTTAAAAAAGTAACCGGCGAAACCCCCACTGGTTACAAACGCAGCATGATAAAATAACCGATGGAGCCATCTACTTTTGATTAAGTCAAGCCTGCAACAGCCAGTTCATTCCAAAATGCTGACGAGATCGTTCGGGTAGCCATGGCTACATTAGCTTGCACTTTTTCAGCTTTGCTTGTATTCAAGGCGACAGCTTTGACACCATCAATTCCAAATCCATAAGCAAAGCACGCTTCAGCGGGGGTAACAGCATACTTCTGACAGATTTTCCAAAATCGATCCCGCCATTCATATAATGCTTTGCCCTGCTCGCTGTTTCGATCTACCAGCTGATAATTGTAATAATCACTGCCGACCAAAAACCCGCCATTGAATACTGCCGAATTGATAACAGTAATATTTGCAGCTGCCAGCTCAGCTATAAAAGTCAATAATTCAGCCGGGTGATCGTGTATAGTCAAGCTATTGGCAATCATCACCCAATCCAAATCAACGTCCTGAACGAGACGTTGAATGACCTTCCAGCTTTTGGACCCAACCCCTACTGCCACCACCTTACCTTGATTTTTCAATTCGATCAGTGCACGATAGGCTTCCAGAATATCCTGATAACGTTGGCTTTCATCGGCCTGATTCAGTGCTTTGGCTAGATATTCATCGGGATCATGTACGGAGACCAACTGTGCAGGATAATCCCCCAACAATTCATTTCCCTGATAAAAGCATTGCAAAATCCCTTCATAGCTAATCCGCTGTTCTGCATCATAACTCAGTCCTCGCCATACCCCCGGTTCAAAGGTGGGTTCATCTGTTTCCAGCGGAATCCGGTACCAGCCCAGTTTATTGCTGATCAATACAGTGGAAGCGTCAATTTCCAGTTGTTTAAGCCCTGCTCCTAACGCTTCCAACGACAGGCCAGCTCCATATTTACCTGCAGTATCGAAAACGACCAATCCTTTGGCTTGCTGAATACAAGCGCGTATAATTTCCAATTTGTCTGAAAATGGTATTTCATTGTATAGGTTACCTAAACTACTCGTCCCATAGATGACCTTCGGCAGCTGCACTAAAGACAATTTCTTGATTGTTGTCGGTATCATTATCTGTTTTTTTGTAGTAAATGGTCAATACTACAAAGTAAAGTGGAATAAAAATTATGCTATATCGACTTAAATTAAAAAAATATCGACGTAATCACCACCACGTTTACCTTCGTCACTATAGACATGCCGTTCGTCAAAGACTTTTCTGCAGGCCACAACTCCTTCGTTTTTTTGCTCATATCAAAACAATAAAAATGAACAGAAAAGCAATTTTATCATGCGTTGCACTCTTCGCGATGATGTTAAGCAAAATGGTGTTTGCACAGGAGCAGCCCCGCATTCAAATCGGTATCAAAGGGGGAAGCAGCCTTAACAAGCTCAATACGGAGCTGGCAGATTTAGACGACAAATATGCGTTGGGCCTCCATATCGGTGGTATGGCACGTGTCAATCTCGGAAGAGCTTACGTTCAGGGTGAGGCACTTTTCAGCAAACGTAAAGCTGCGCTCAAACCACAGGGACAGACCGAATCAAAACTCAAATGGAATGCCATCGATATTCCGGTCATGGTCGGCTATAAAGTCGTCCAACAGCAAGACATGAATTTGCGTGTATTTGCAGGCGCGGTGTACAATTATACGCTGAATGACAACTTATCACCACTAAAGGCGATCAAAGAGAGTGTCAAACATTTCGATAAGTCAAATATTCAGTTTACGGGTGGACTTGGTGTTGATATCCAAAAATTCAGTATCGATGTACGTTACGAACGGGGGTTTTCTGATCTCAGCAAATCTTTCAAGTCCAAGCCACAAGCATTTTCCATTGGTGTAGGTTACTTCATATTCTAACATACCCTTTAACGCCAAACTTTGAAGGCAATTTTATATTCGCCTTCAAAGTTCTTTTGCTTTTACCTATGCTGAACACCAAATACCTATACAGGCATCTTTTTCTCCTTATTTTCTGGGCAGCACTATGGTTTGTCGTATGGATCCAAATCAAGCAGGACCTGGGCACATCAGTAGCTTTGCTATATACTTCAAGCGTGATGGTCGTAGCAATTGCCATTGCAAAGATCCTGAGTGATAACATCCTGCCAAAAGCGCTTAAGACGAAACAAATGAAATCTTTTATCCTTCAAGCGATTTGTTTTACTCTCCTATTGGCATTGTGGATGGGGACACTTGACTTCTTCTTTATTTATTCGGATCAGCACCTTTCTGCAAAAGAAAGAATTACCCCGCTATTGGTCCAATTTTATAAAGCGCTTATTTCATCCTTATTGATGAATGGAACAGCCTGTGGTATCCGATTTTATCAGGAGCATGCGGACATACAACAGGAGCACAACCGGCTAGAGCAGTTGGTATTGGAAAATCAGATCAAATCACTACAAGATCAGATCAATCCGCACTTTATGTTCAATGTCTTAAATCACATTCAAAAGCTGATGAAAAAGAACATCAAACAAGCCGATTATCTTTTATTAAAATTTTCAGATATGCTACGTTATCAACTTTATGAAAGCAACCTGTCCAATGTACTCCTTTCCCGTGAACTTCAATACCTAGAAGATTTTATCACTATCGAAAAAATCCGATGTGGTGATTGGTTAACAATCCATAGCCACTGCAGGATTAGCACTTCCGGGCTACGTATTGTACCATTGATTCTCATCCCTTTTGTCGAAAACGCATTCAAACATGTAGCCCTCCATCCTGATCAACTTGGTGAGATGACAATCGACTTCCAGGAAGAAAAAGGATGGCTCCGTTTTACCATCAGAAATAGCGGTCAGGTGACTTCTGTTGACACAACGGAGAAGTATACGCAAGCAGCATTTCAACACATCACAAAGCGGCTAAACTTACACTATGCAAACAAATATAGATTTACTGTGGAACAAACAGCACATTACTTTACGCAATTTGTGCAAATCGATTTATCACAGTCATAACCTATTGGTCTCAGTAAACACCTACGTGTAAGACCAAAAGCCACCACTGCGTACCATTGACCACTCAACATCAAATCTATTTAGCTATTTTTGTCCTATGTTTAAAAAAAACTATCTCTATCGGAATCTCTTCCTCATGCTCTTCTGGCTTGTACTCTGGTTTGCGGTTTGGATTCAGGTGAAGCAGGACCTAGGTGCAGGAGCTGCGCTTCTCCATAGTTCTGGGGTAATGATATCGTCTATCCTCATCTCACAACTCTTGAGTGACAGGATTCTACCGAAAGCTATTAAAACACAAAAAATGAAGCCTTTTGTGTTCAAAGCAATTTTTTTTGTTCTTATTTTAGCTATACTGATCGGTACAGTGGATGCCTATTTTATTACGCAAAGCCAACAACTATCAAACGGCGATCGTTCCATGCTTCTGTTCGTCCAAAGCTATAAGGCTATCCCATCTTCCTTACTAATCAATGGTACCGCTTGTGGCATCCGGTTTTATCAAGAGCATGCAAATATTCAACATGATCACAGCCAGTTGCAACAAAATTTTCTGGAGAGCCAGGTCAAAATTTTACAGGATCAGGTCAATCCGCACTTTATGTTCAACGTATTGAATCATATCCATATCCTGATGAAAAAAAATGTAGACATGGCCGACTATTTATTATTAAAATTTTCCGACATTCTACGTTATCAATTATACGAATGTAATCAGTCATTCGTACTATTGAGCCGTGAACTGCAATATTTACAAAATTTTATCAGCATTGAACAATTGCGCTGGGGCGATGAGCTGACGGTCGAATGCAGCTGGTCACAATCAACCGAAGATTTACACATCACGCCTTTGCTCCTAATCTGTTTTGTCGAAAATGCATTTAAACATGTAGCTCGGCTTCCGAATCAAAAAGGTAAAATCAGCCTCAATTGTGTTGAAGTAGAGGGGCATTTACAATTCCAGATCAGCAACAGCTATCAGGATTATCCCCAGCAAATTTCACCGCGACATTCGGGCATTGGGCTTGAAAATGTCAAAAAGAGATTGGATTTGCAATATGAAAAGCTCTACTCCCTAAAAATTGAAAAACAAGATGGCGATTTTTGCGTTGAGTTGACGGTCGATCTTAACTGCTAAGAGAAATGGAACAAAAAAAAATGCGATGTATCATCGTGGACGATGAACCACTATTACGGCAGCATGTTGCCGAGCTGACTGAGCAAGTCAACTTTCTGGAACTTATAGAAACTTTCCCATCGGCTCTGTCGGCTGCAACAAGACTGCAGCAAGGCGATATAGACCTTATTTTTCTAGATATCAATATGCCCTACCTCAATGGTATTGATTTTTTGGAGTCACTCGAAACGCCACCTTTATGCATTTTCATTACGGCTTATTCGGAATATGCTTTAGAAGGATTTCGGCTACAGGCGGTGGATTATCTACTGAAACCTATTGTCTTCCAACGTTTCTTTCAAGCAGCAACCAAAGCCTATCAACAATTTATGCAACGCAACAAGACCCTGTTGGAGTCCAGTGCCAATGATACCATGCTCTTTGTCAGACAAGGCGATGCTTTTGTTAAAATTTCCTGGACTAACATACTTTATGCCGAGAGTATGCAAAATTATACCAAGCTACACTTTAAGGAGCGGATCCTTACCATTCACCAGACCATGTTGGCACTCGAGGAAGCCTTACCAAACAACCATTTCTTTCGCATACATAAGTCCTTCCTGATCAATGTCAATCATATCGATATTATCTCCGGAGGGCGTGTATATATTGCAGATCAAGAATTGCCGATCTCCCGTACAAAAAGAGAGGAACTGCTCCAAAACGTTGTTTTTAGGAAGCTTCTGAGTCGCTAATTGGATGTGTTATCGCAGGAATTGGATCGAAGAACCAGTTAAACTTTGACTGAAATGAATAGCTGCCAATTTGTCACAGGAATTCACTTGGCACAAAAAGTGCAGGACATTAAACTCATAATTTAGGTTTATAATTGGTTAGGTTAAAACGCTTGGATCTCCCCGGTTCAAGCGTTTTTTATTGGATTGTCATAAGCAAATTTCAAAACTGAGATCCCCAGCCGCTTTGAATGACAGCTTTTATCAGCAGTTAGTAAGGCATATTCCACTTAATTCCCACTGAGGTATAGAAGGTCGGCGAAAACCTGGGATCTGCCTGTTTCTTTTCTTTGAAGAGACTCTTTAATGAACGGTCATTTTCGACATACATGCGTGCGAGTGTGCTTCCTCCCGTCAGCTGTAATTTGAGGTTTTTGCCGAGATTAAATTGGGGCTGAAGGCCGGCCGTCAGCAGCATAAATCCGCCCAGTGTAGACTTTCCGCTCTTTTCACGTTCGGCCGTCATCCCATCCAGATTAACCACCGCCCTTAAATCCATCAACTTATTTACTTGATAAGCAGCGGAGATCCCCTGTGGGAAATTCACGTTGAACTTCACTTTTCCATTTGTTTTCCAGTCAAAATATAATCCCGGCAGGATCATTGGCACCCCAAAGCTGTTGCTCAGTACAGGTCCAAAGCCGAAAGCTAAATTAGGTCTAAACCGTTTGATAAAAAGTACTCCCCCCTGTCCTAAAACATCCTTGCCATTGACTTTGACAAGATCCGAATAGACACCGACCGATGCAAAGGTCAGCAGCGTCCAATTTTTCTTTAGGGAAGTTAAGTATTGAAGCCCGATTTCGGCATTTAACATTTCGGTTGGAAAGAGAGACAGTTCATAATCACGATTTTCCATTTTCGCATAGGAAGCCCCTACTTTCCAGGACCACCGTTTGATATTACCCAAGGAATCCACTTTGGTTGATAAGGGTATTTCGAGATTGAACTGGATCCTTCTAAAGTCACTTTTTGATCCAGTCTTAACACTATCTTCTGGTCGGATATAGTTTGATAAGGGAACGTAGTCGACAACAACCTGTCCTGATACCGCATTTTGGGCTTGTGCTGTCAGCGTTGCCAAACTACTGAACAAGATGGCACATAAAACTTGTTTCTTCATATTTTTTCAGCAAAGGAAGCCTTTGCGCCCCAGTAGCAGGAAATATTTTGACGTAGTGCAACTTTATGTTGACCAAATGCAAAGCTATAGCGACCTTTTTAGGCGTGCATTGAGCACCACGGTCATGCGGTGTAGTCTATGATTCACTTTTATATCACCAGTAACTGTATTAGCTACAAGAAATACTACATCCGCTTAGAAAATGTACGCCATATCAGCAAAAATAAAAAAGACGCCCAATAGCGGGCGCCTTCACCTAAAACTAACTATGAATAAAAAAACATTAATTTCTGAAATCAATTGTTCATATCATTTCCCTTCAAATTTTTATTGTTGTCCAGTTCAGCCTGTGGAAAAGGATAATACATAGCTTTAGCAGACCAACCTGCTTTTTTTAGTGGCGCCAACCAAGACGCATCGGCCATTCCCCATCTTAACAGGTCAAAATATCGCTGATATTCGCCCAAAAATTCGACAAATCGTTCATGCACAATAATATTTTTGACCGAATTCAATGGAATACCGTTTTTTACGAGACCTTGTGCCATCAATCCGTCTGCATCAGGAATTGTCCCGTTAGATTTTTGATACCAAAGGTGAGGTTGCTCATCTGGCACAATGTTATTGGCACGTTTGCGGACAAGATTGATGTATTGTTTGGCAGCGGTAATATCACCACGTTCATTTAAACACTCCGCATATAGAAGTAAGACATCACTATAACGGAGAATACGATCATTGTTGCCATTATCAAAATCCGCTATCTGGACATCCGGGCAATATTTTCTCGTGCCATACATATCTTTGTTAGTGGCTAGATTTTTCATCCAATCGCTATAAGAAGTGACTTTTCCATCCAGTTGCGTAAACTTCGCTCCATTTTCACACCATAGCGTCATGTACTTTCTCGGGTCCCCATCTTCAAATTCGTCATGTGCCATTTTGTTGGGAGCCAGATTCCACCATGCGCCACCTGTGCCATCAAACATACCGATTTCTTGCCAGCGCCATGAGCTTGAGATATCATCTCCTAACCATCCTGGTCCATTGTAGAGCTGTATCTCAAAAACAGATTCCTGATTATTCTCTTTCGCTTCCAAAAAATTATCGCTATAGGAAGACATCAGTTGATACTCTTTACTATCGATTACATTTTTTAATTGGACTTCGGCGTTCGCAAAATCCGCTACCTGTCCTTTTGCTAAAATTGGCTTGTACATATAGGTTTTAGCCAGATATGCCTGAGCAGCGCCTTTTGTTGCCCTACCGATCATTTTATTGTCGGCATACAGTGCTCCACGAGTTGGCAATAATTCGGCAGCTTTCTTAAAATCATCAACGATCAATGCATAGACTGCACCAACCTGTGCATTACTTGGATAATAGTCTTCATTCGTTTGAACAGGCTTTTGGATCAGCGGAATTGTCTCGCCAAAAAGCATCCCTAGATGTAGATAGTTCAGTCCTCTCAAAAAATACGCTTCCCCCAAAAGTCTATTCTTTCTATTCTGGTCTATCTCCCCAGAAAAATTATTTATGCGCTCGATGGCCTGGTTTGCAGCAAACACGCCATTCCAAAAGTCTTTCCAGGTCAGTGCTGCCATCCCATCGCTCGCTGGCGTGTTATAAGTATCCTGGTACATCGGTTCCCACTTAAAGGTATGGTTATAGTCATCTCCGGGAGCCAATAGTTCGTAGTAGAGACTACGGGAGTAGCCCCCTTGCGTGCGACCAATCAATGCCTGATAGGCAGGTATGACCGAATTTTCCAACTCATCGGCTGTTTTATAATAGGTATCTGTCGACAATTCCTGTGGATTCGATAAATCCAGATTCGGTTTGCAGCTCAAAAGCTGTAACAATAAACCCGCGACACCTAGTTTTATATATTGTCTATTCATGGTAACCCTCTATTAATTAGAATGTAAATTGAAGCCCGATAAAATATTCTCTCGAATTGGGAAAACTCAGCCCCCAAGGAGTCTGCCCGTCGATTCCACGGCTTAAGTTGGAACGCGTATCACCTGAGCCAACTTCAGGATCATAGCCCGAATATTTGGTAAAGGTCAACAGGTTCTTTGCACCAATATAAAATCGCAGGCGGTCAATGTTCCACCGATGGAGCGTGGGGCTTGAGATACTATACCCGATGTTGAGCACCTTCAATCTCAGATAAGATCCATCTTCCACAAACCTATTTGATGCTCTTAGATTTTGATTGGGATCTCCCAGTACAGCGCGTGGAATATTGGTATCTGTATTTTTTGGATACACCGTCGTTTCACCTGATACAGGGTTTTTGAAGATGAGTTCCTCTGATCGGTATCGATCAAGAGTAGAAGCAAAATTATTGTAGTAATGGTACATACCCTCGCCCCAATAGCGACTATTGTTGTAGATCTCATTGCCTTTACTTCCCTGCCACATCATCGACAGGTCAAAAGTACCAATAGCACTTTGATAACTTAAATCAGCGTTAAAGCCGTAGCTAAAGTCAGGTATTGGACTTCCCAAAAAATCCTTATCCTGATCGTTTAGAATCTTATCTCCGTTCCGATCGTTAAACCTGACATCACCAAGAGCGGCATTCGGTGCAAATGCTTTATCGGCATCCAATTGCGCCTGATCGGTATACAATCCGTTGGTTGTATAACCCCAAAATTCACCCACAGAACGGCCGACCGCTGTTCTGGTTACATTTTCCCCTCCGGGTGCGATACTACCCCATAGAATTTCATTATTGTTGCCCAGGCTTAATACGCGGTTCTTGATCAAAGATAAGTTTACCCCCAAATTATAGCTAAAATTACCCGATTTGTCTCGGTATGCCGCCAATATATCCCAGCCCCGATTCCGTATACTTCCAGCATTCAGCACAGGAAAGTTATTCCCATATCCAGCAGTAAATGAAATTGGCACATTGATCAGCATATCCTCGGTTTTCTTATTGTAGTAGTCAACTGTCAAAGCGAATTTGTGATCAAACAATTCCAAGTCGAGTCCAATGTCAGTAGAATATTGGCTTTCCCATTTCACATTTGGATTGGAAGGAGTCTGCGGTAATGCACCGGTAACCATTACATTATTCAAATAATACCATACGTGGTCGAAGCTGACAGTCCGCTGGTATTGGTATTGTGCAATATCCGAATTGCCAAGAAGCCCATAGCTACCTCGCAGCTTCAGCTCGCTAATAGATGGAAATGCTTTCATAAATGCTTCTTGGCTAATCCGCCATCCGGCAGATACCGAAGGAAAATTTCCGTATCGATATTGATTGCTGAAGTTGGCCGATCCATCCCGCCGCATATTAAATGTCAGTAGGTAGCGACTGTCATAGTTATAATTGATCCGCCCCAACATAGAGTACATTGCGGATTGCCCCACAGACGAACCCACCAAGCGGGAACTTGCTAAAGAAGCCGAATTGAGGATCAATACATCTGGGCTTGGTAAACCACGAGCACCGGCATTTACGGCATTGTAACGCGACTCCTCCGAGGTGATACCTACCAACGCCGATACCGCATGCTTGCCAAAAGTATTTTCATACGTCAAGGTATTTTCAAATAGCCAGCGATTATTTTGGCTACTGGAAATATTGAGTTCATCAGGACTATGGTTTTGATATTGACCGACCGAGTAGTTACCTATATACCCCTCATTTCGAATACGGCTAATATCTATTCCCATATTGAATTTGTAAACCAGGCCCTTTATAATCTCATAAGTGGCCCAAGCATTTCCATTTACAAAGAAATTGTCGTTGACATTCTTGTTCAGATACGCATTTGCCAATGCACTCTGCACATCGGTTCCATTCCCGGCACCAGCAAAACCAGTGCTGCTATTGGCGTCAAATAAGGGCAATGTTGACGACCATTTTTGAGCATCGATAATATTTTTATCACTCCAGTTCCGACGAGTATACCCTAGCGATAAAGTCTCCCCTATCTTGAGTTTTCCTTTTGTAAAATCAGAAATAATCTGCGTTCCATAGTATTTACTTTTATCCTGAATAATGATCGACTTGTCCGTTGAATAAAGACCAGTAAGTCTAAAATTAGCATTTTGGGAGCCGCCAGAAACGGAGAGATTGTGACGCTGATAATTACCTTTCTGTAGCAGCTCGTCCATCATATTATACCCCTGTCCTATTTCCGTGGGTTTGGAAAGCGCTGGCAGATAATCTGTACGATGAGGATCCTTGTTGTACATTTCTTCATTGATGAGTTCGGCCAATTGTTGGCCATTGAGCAAGGGGACATTATACGTTATCTGTTTGATTCCGCCAAATGCATTATAATCAAGCTTTACATCCGTAGCTTTACCACGTTTGGTAGTCACTAAAATAACGCCATTGGCTCCGCGAGCGCCATAGATTGCACTTGATGCAGCATCCTTCAAGACCTGGATGCTGGCTATGTTATTTTCGTCAGGCATTGCTCCACCAATCATCCCATCCACCACATAAAGAGGATCTGTCCCATTAATGGATCCAACGCCGCGAATACGTATTACTCCATTAGTCACCTGAACTCCCGGCACAGCACTCTGAAGCGTGGCAATTGTGCCTCCAGGTACTTTCACAAGATCTTTGGTATCCACAACGGCAATGGAAGATGTCAAATCTACCTTCTTCTGTTTACCATATCCTACGATCACCACTTCATCCACGGCAATTTCGGCAGCAACAAGTGGGATACTGATCTCAGAAGAATTGCCTATAACATATTCCGTATTATTATAACCTATATTGGATACAATAATTATCTCTCCCGGATTTAACCTAAGTTCAAATTCTCCTTTTTCATTTGTAGAGGTACTGATTGCTTTATTCTTGACTTTGATCGATGCGCCGATAATGGGTTTTCCATGATCACTTATGATCTTCCCATGGATTACCCGCTCTTGTGCAGATAGGCGTCCAATGGCCATCAACATGGAAACCATCAACAACCACTTCACTTTCCTATTTCTTTCTTTGGCAATACAAAAAAAAGAAGACACAAAATTTTTGTTCATAATCGTTATTTGAGATAAAATTGTCGCACTCGCCTTTAAACGGCAAATACTTGGTTATTTTAAAATATTGGTTATTCTTTCAACACGCTATAGTTATGAAATTCCTAAGGAGACGCACCGGATAACGATTCGTATCACTAGGAAGAAATTTCATCAGACTTAAAATTTATTGCTATTTAAATTTGTAGCTAATTCGCCAATTGGTTATAGAGCAAATCTATAGGTTATGGGAAGACAGCTTTGCGACGAATAATTAAAAGAAGGGTAAAAATGTTTAAAACCTTGCACAAACGACCTAACAACAAGTCGATAGGCTGCAAATTGACAGGACGCCTTAAGCTCATTCCGAGTTCTTTATTTTAGCGATTTGTTTGTCGCTCCATTCCTTTAGACGGGCTATACAGGGAATAAGTTCACAACCTATTTCCGTTAGACAATATTCTACCTTCGGAGGGACTTCATGATGGGACTTGTGCTGGAGCAATCCATCAACTTCCAATTCCCCAAGGGTCTGCGTCAGCATTTTTGGACTAATATCCAACAAGGTTTTTCGTAGATCGCCCTAACGCATAATATTTGCCGCAAATATAACAGCCCCGTAGGAGACCATGTCATGGCTATGTGCAGATTAAAGGTACGGACCAATCCCTAAAATTTCGAAAAGCCTATCTGCTGTCACAGATTGAGTCTGCTGATTAGGATCACATACTAGAAAAGGATTTGAGCAGTAGGCGAATGAGCTAAATTCTAGCCTACTGTCAAATCTGGGTTATGTAAAAAAATTTAATAGAGTCCTTTAATAAACTGATCGTCCTCTTCAAGATGATCATCACTATGCTGCAGAGTATTATCCTTTAGTATAAATAGATATAAGCTGGCGATGTGTATGCTCTGCAATGCTACAATCAATATCGAAAACATTCCTGTCAGCACGGCCATCCAGACAAGGGGCGCTTTGTATTGGTACCATGTCCAGGCAAAAACGGACAATAAAGTGATATCCATCATGTACATAAAATACAAATAGGTTCTTGTGACGTTAAACGTTCTCATAATCTGTTTATTTTACCAGTTCCAAAATCATATAAATCACTTGCCCCAATACCGTGGTTATCAACATCGTATCCAACAAGAGGTCTTTTTTACCCTTTAATTCATTCAACTTCATCGTTTTTTATTTTACGGACAGCACATACTTCGTTATTTCGGTCAGCTCCTCATCCGACAATTGTGGAAAACCGGGCATTTGCGGAAAATCAGCTCTTTTCTTTCCCGGCACTTTAATCCAATTTTTTAATCCTTCTTCATTGCCATAATAGATCTTTGCCATTTCCTGCACAGGTGGCCCTACCAGACGTTGTTTTTCCTTATGGCAGCTCGCACAATTTTGTTTGAATAGAGCAGTGCCTTGCGCCAGATCGCCCAATGCCGGATCTACCTCCACGTTTGTACCATCATCGACCTGATGCTCACGGGCCGCTTTGCTCAGCCGCTCAAACGCTTCTGTCTTCGCTGCGATCAGGTCGCGATGTTTATGCAATGCTTGTTCACGATATAACTGGCGGCTTCCGCCATAGACCAGGATAAAAAACAATATACTAGTCATTACCTTCCAAAATTGGTTATCCCTTTTTTGCTCACTATCAGCAGAGAGAGCCTTCCAGGAAAACCACAAGGCCACAAATAACATGATGCCACCAAATACCATCAGCTCAAGGACTTCAAAATTTATCCCCTTTGCAGGCAGACTAATCATCACAACGATGCCGAAGATAATTTGCAGGCCAAGGCCAAAAGTGGTCACATAGTAACCCATTCTTTTCAATGTGTTCCGATTAAAAGTCTGATACAGTCGCCCCACCGGATACGACTTTCGACCATTGTACCAAACGATAAATATACCCGTCACTGTCAGACAAGCACCAAGAAACTCCATATACCGAGGCAATACATTAGGTAATATCAATGCACTCATAAACCCTTTAATGTATGCCCAACGTTCAGGAAACAGCATCAAGTTTACATTGGTCAGAAATATGGTTGGGACGATCAAAAAGATGAACACAGCCAAAGCGATAATACTAATATGCAAACACTTATAATTAACCATCGCCTTCCAGGTGTATTTGTGTAAATAGGTCAGCAAAAAAGCAATGGTTACCAGCGGAATGATCATAAACCAAGCCAGTCCCGTAAGTGCATTGGCTGAATAAAAATAGACCGTATACAACGTATTGATACTTAGTAAAGGGGCTACGCCCAATACCACCGCCATACTTTTATTAACGGTCACTGTTTTAGCTATTTCATAGGCAAAAACATCATAATCGTTATTTCTCAATCCCTTGATCTCAGCAAAAAGGGTAAGTATACTCCCTCCAACCATCAGTTTGACAAATATAATGTGGAGCAGAAATGACAGCACCAATAAAGTAACCAATAACCATTCTGGTAAAGGAAGATCCAAGGGTAGATCTCTAGGAACAGGCGTATTAGATGCCTGTAATAAATTTATATCCATAATTGAAAGCGCTGTTATTATCTTCTGGAAACTGACAGTGTATCTGCATACATTTTAGTGGACTGTTCGCTATTCTGCATCGGATTGACCACGATGCCATCGGTCTGCGCACCTGACAGGGATTCACCAGTCTCCTGTAGGTGTTTGATATAGGCGACTAAGGCTTCTAGTTCTTTTTTGTTTCCTGGAAATGGGGGCATAAATGTACGGCCTTGGTGCATATTGGGGATATACGCTGTCATTGATTCCTCATCCAATGGTTTACCCCTTCCATACATTTTTTCAAATACATTCACAACGGAATTGATCCCATTACTGGTATGGCAACGGCTACAGGTCAACATAAAAACATTTTGACCAGCTTCGACCATATTTTCCGACGTAATCTCATGGACAGATGTATAGGTTGCATGTTTTAAAATTCCATCCTTTTTATACAGAGGATAATCTTCTTCGCGTAATAGGTTCGAATACATATAACCACCGATGACATAAGGTTTTCGGACAAACTCGCGCACGCGTTCAAAAATCCCCAGAAAACCAAAGATGAATAAACAAGGAACGATGACCACCCCGACATTTAGCCTTTGGGGTTTCCATATTGCCCAGCCAGCGAGCAGAATCGAAAGCACCGTTGCTCCGATAATAACGTATTTAAGTACATCGTAATACTGTGCAAAGTCCATTGATCCTACCGCGGTACTCATATTAGCCTTCATGGCTTCGGGCATGGCATTCCAATAATAGATTGCGCCCGCCAGTGCGAAGGGTGTCCAGCCCAAAACCCATTTGCCTCCCAATTTGATCACTTGAGACCGGAGTATTGACTCTTTTTTTGTAAACAAGGTTGTAAGCAGCATACCGAATACGCCCCCCATCAACATGGCCACAGGTGTCCTGAAAAACAGTTGTGGGATATAAATCGGATTTGTAAAGCCATTAAACAGACTCTTATGTGTATTCCAATTGCCCGGATCCATCATAAAGCTCAATATCGATACAATGATGACCATGGTGATCCAGGAAGCAATACTTAAAAATGCACCAAATCGAATATGCTTTAATTTAGATCGGAGCGATCTATTCGCACTCGTCCAGGTCAGGTAGTAGATCGAAATCAACACGACCTCGGTGACGAAAACCAACCATTCCGTAAACCAAGCCCAGTAAAAAACCCGAATTAAACTTCCTATCGAACTGGGGCTTACAAGTGCGACCGTAAACCAGATTCCTACACCCGTCATTGCACCAATGGTTGTCGTAATAATAAATCCTACTTTCATCTTATTATGGATAAGCTCATCCCAGTGCCAATCCACAATCTGGTCCTTACCCGCACGTTGTACCCCCTTAAACTCAAGCCAGGTGACATAAGGGATAAAGCCCACTGCAAGGCCGTGATTGATCATTACATGTATAATCGCTACCGCTGCGATCAAAAATCGGTCGTTCAACCAATCTAAGTGAAACATTGGAAAATCCATCGCTATTCTTTTTTTACAAAGATCTGCATCTAACACTCCGATAGGCAGAAATAACAGTTCGGATGCTTTCTGTTTCTATCCGATCTCATTTGATAAAAAGTCGGCTTGTTTCCATTTTCGTACCTATTCGGTCATAGGCACAAAAAAGCCTTTTCCATTCCGGGAAAAAGGCTTTTTTACACTTGTTTAATCCTATTGATTTTTTCTAAATTCTTCCGGACTATACCCCTTCTTTGCTTTAAAAAATGTGATAAAATAAGGCACATTTTCAAAACCAAGTTCAAAGGCAATTTCCTTTACCGTTTTGAATGTATGGTATAGTAAGCGCTCCGCTTCCAATACAATCCGATCCCGAATGAGTGTGCCACAGCTCATGCCCCGCTTTTCACGGCATATACGGTTTAAGTAATTGACTGAAATATTCAATCGACCGGCGTAGAAGGATGGAAATCGTTGCTGTTTATAATTTTCGTCAACTAAGGTTTCAAAGGCGACCATTCTTTCCTCTTTTTCGTCCATCTGCACAAACCCAAAATTCTTTGTAATTTGGCGACCCAGCATCTGAAGCAAAATATTCAGATAATTACGCAGGACCTCCCTCGATCCCAGTTTAGCTGTATCGTATTCTATCTGCATCAGCTCCATTAGGTGGATGCATCGTTCGATTTCATCACTAGTCAGTACAAAGCCATTCATCCGGTTGCTTTTTAAAAAGTTAAAATAGTGCACCGCTTCGGTATTGTATCGCTGCATAAAAAAAGCTTCGGTAAAAAGGATCACGCATCCTTCCACAGGTACATTATGCTGGAAACTGCAAACGCAATTGGAACTTATACTTACGATATCATGCCGGCCCATGGTATACATTCTTTTATCAGCCATCATCACGAGGTTGCCCCCCTGAATCAACAATAAACTATAGAATGAGCGCGCATGCAGTGTATTCTGGTTTCCTTTAGCATGTAAATATTCGGCGATGGGCATAATAACAATCCCGTTGGAAGCCGAATCAATATCTTCTAGTCTTAAAAAATCTAGTTTTTCTTTTCGTATTACCATTGTCTTATTCTTTTCTTCAATAAAAATTTAAGGGGAAACGGTTATACGATAGGGGGTTTAAAAATCCGCATAAAGGTGCCTTCGCACAGCTTTTTATCTTTTGTCGGCGGACAGCTTAACTTTAAAAATAAACTAAATGGTTGCTCCCAAGTTAGCGGATTGACCAGTTGGACAAATAGCAATATTTCGGCACTTTTCACTTTGATAAGTACATCGCTAACATCCTTCTGTTCCACAGTCTTTTCACTCAGGTAGCAGAAACCTTTACAGGTCGCGGCAGGTTCATACCGGTAAACACATAGATTTTGTTCAATATAGTCCTGATTGCACTCATAAGCGACAAACACCCATAATAGATTGGTTGCTTGCAAACAAATTACCCAGGCAATAAGTACACAAAACAATGTTTTCACCTTAAAGGATTTCATTGGATCAATTCAATATCTTATTTCGTTGTGCTATTCCGTTCGCGGAGATACTCCAAAATTGCGCGAGCCTCCTCTTCCTGTAAGCCTAGACTAATCATTGGCGATGCAAACTCCTTGCTCAATGCTTTGGCATCTGGATCCTTTTCAAGCATTGTCGCAGGGTCGAGCATCATATTCATAATCCATTCCGGTGTACGCCGTGTGACGATGCCATTCAGTGATGGACCTACCAATGTCCGATCGAAGCCATGGCACATAGCACATTTCGAAACAAACAACTCTACCCCTTTAGTTGCGAGCTGCGCATCAAAAGGTTTATGTTCAAAAGATTTGATGGCCCCGACGCCTTTCGGTCCATCTATTTTATAATCCAGCATTTCAACCGTTGATGTCGTACTCATGTGTTCGGCAGCATTGTTTTCCGGCGCCTCTTTTCTGTTCCCATCGCCAGCGCAGGCTACAAAAACGATAAAACCAAAACAGGTTAAAATAATATTGACTCTATTTTTCATTTTTTTCTCTCTTCATTAATTTTATTAAAACAATACGAAGTGTTCCTAGGTCCTTCCTACCGGCTCAGGATTCAATAACTTCTTCTGACGGCCCTTCTAGCCCACTATAGGCAAGCCTCTATTGGACGACGAATACGCAAGGCTTGATGATCAGCGAAAGAACAGTATGGGCATAGTTATCCCGTGAAGGATAAGACATACGGCGCAGTCCCCTTACATAAAATGCTAATCGCTGCATCCGGTAATTTTATTAGAAACGTTAAACGAGCGGTGGGTGAAAAATAGAAAAGATGGGGCGGTAAGCATAATCTTCTTTCACTTCTGGAAAAGCCAGTGTTGCGGCTATTTCATCAAAAGTAGAGGCTTCAAAGCTAAAATTCAGGGGAGTATTGATAAAAACAACATCAATAATACGTGTTTCAAGGTTTTTTTGCTCCTTTTCTTCGTGCTCACGCATCTTTTTCATCAATATACATTGACCTCGACAGGAAAGCGCTTTTTCATTAAAGCGATTGATACATTCATACCTGGCAATGTAATCTCTATTAATCTGAAAAACAGACCATATCCATACACTAGAGAAACTCTGGAGGAGCATCAAAGGTAATAAGATCCATATGAATTGTTTCGCTTTCATGTCTTGACAATGTAGCAAATATAATAATTAATAGCACCCAAGCTGGAAATAATTTAAGAATTCCAATAGAAAAACAATCTCTCTGCACGATGTATCCACAAAAAATCGCTTGGGTTATAATCAATATACAGTCGTGTACTGATATGGGCTATAGCATCAAAATCAGCCTGTATAATATCATTTTAACGTAATAATAATTTGTAAAAACGAAGCAACCTATCCTTAAAACTTACTTTTGAATTCAAAAAGTCAACAACTAAGAGCTCAGATGAAAAAATTTTGGATTTATATTGTACTCGCTTCCATTTCACTTCTTATTCATAGCTGTAATATGTTTGATATTCATCCATACTCCGGTAAAATAGAAGGAAGACAAGACATCAACCGTGATAACATTATAAAAATTGAACGTGATTATGCTGGCAGAGACACAATAAAGTATGCGTTTATCAGTGACTCACAGCGCTGGCATGACGATCTTGACGATTTTGTAAAAATAGTCAACAAACGTGATGATATTGATTTTATTATCCATGGGGGTGATATCAGCGATTTTGGTCTCACCAAAGAATTTTTGTGGCAACGTGACATCCTGGAAAAGCTAAAACAGCCTTATGTGGCGCTGTTAGGCAACCACGATTGCCTGGCCAACGGCGAAGAAATTTTTGAACAGGTATTTGGCAACCCTAATTATAGCTTTATTGCGGGGAAAACAAAATTTCTATGCTTAAATACTAATGCGTTAGAATCCGACTATTCCAAACCTGTACCCGATTTTTCATTCATTGAAAGTGAACGCCTGAAGGATATAGAGCGTTTTGACCAAAGCGTTGTGGTCATGCATGCCAGGCCGACATCCGACCAGTTCAACAACAATGTAGCCTCTGTCTTCCAGTACAGCATCAGACAATACCCCAATCTGCTCTATTGCAACAACGGACATGATCATACCTACCAGGAAGATGATATTTTCAAGGACGGCATCATCTACTATGGTACGCCAAACATCGGCAAACGTCAATTTCTAATTTTTACAGTCACCAAGGATCACTATACCCATGAACTTGTTTCTTATTAATCCCCGAAAACTATTTATCGCGCTCGTTACCCTTTTCTATTCGACAGTCAGTATGGCCCAATCATCCGGTCATCATGTACGCGAGACCTTATCCAGCGCCGACAGCAGCGCTCAAATCGATAGCAACAAAACTAAAGAGCTCAAAAAAACGGCCTTCAGCCTTGTACCATCCAGCTACATGGTTCAATATGCCGGTTCCATCGGTTTATTTTCCGTCGGCGCTGGCTGGGATTATAGTAGACAAAAACAGTGGTCGACCGACTTTTTGCTGGGTTATGTACCCAAGTATGATACCGACCGTGCCAAGCTCACTTTTACCCTCCGCCAGACCTATACCCCTTTTAAGGTTCAGCTCCATGATCAGCTCAGCTACCATCCGCTACGCACCGGGATTTACCTCAATACGACGCTGGGCAAACAGTTTTGGTATAAAGAACCTGATAAATATCCGAGCAGCTACTATAAATTTTCTACTAGACTCCGCATCAATATCTTTGTTGGCCAAGACTTTACTTATAAAGTAAAATCCAATTCCTCCTATTTTGAAGGAATTAAATTTTATTATGACCTACATACCAGCGATCTCTACCTAATCAGTGGTATACAGAATAAATATCTAAAATTTGACGACTACATTGGGTTAGCATTAGGCATCAAATTTCAAATCAGAAGAAAATAACAAATTGTTTGTATTCAGAAGATCAAAGAATTGAGATTTGCTGTTTACTTTATTTGTAATAAGTCTAAATAGAGTGTATATTTGTAAGCTTTGAAAACCTCAGTACATAATATAGCGATCGGCAAAAAACAATTCGAAGAGTTTTTCCACTTATATTGGAAGAGGATGTATTCTTTCGCGCTCAAGAGCGTCGGCGATGAAGACGATGCCAAGGAGATTGTCCAAGATGTTTTTAAGTCTCTCTGGGAAAGAAGATATGATCTTCAGTTATATGATGCTGAACGCTATCTTTTGCGCTCGGTGAAATTAAAATCACTGGAGTTTCTGAGGAATAAAGGTAACAAGCTGCGGCATCACGAATTGATCTTAAACAGCAAAACTGAATTTTACGAAGACAATAACCTGTATTATAAAGAACTTAAAAATCATTTGGATGATGCGGTTGACTCTTTGCCTAGGCAATGCAAAAATGTGTATAAACTGAGCCGCGACGAAGGATTGACCAATAAAGAAATAGCGACTAACTTGTTAATTTCAGAAAGAGCGGTTGAATATCATATCAGCAAGGCATTATCTGTAATTAAGATGAGACTTAAAAAGTATTGCAATATCAATATCGCTAGATTCCTATTAATTACTTTTTTGTATTTTTGAAAGTACACGGATTATCAAAAAATGGAAATCAACCAAGACATACTAAAAAAATATGCTTCAGGCCAGTGTGCTGAGGGTGACAAGCATTTAGTCGAAAAATGGTTGAATGATGATTCCTGGGATAGTATTACGGAAAATAAAGAGGTAAACGAAGAAGTCGGCGCGACCATGTGGGACAAAATCACTTTGGATGTTACTCAGCACAAGATAATAAATTGGGGGAAAGTTACCGCCGCAGCGGCAATCGTTTTTGTGCTTGGTTTTTCTGTTTTCCATTTCTCCCAGCCCACCTTGGATAACCATACTTTTACAAATACATCCGTTGAAAACAGTAAGTTCTTTACCGAAGATCACTACGACGTGCATTTAAGTAAAAATAGTACAGCCAATATTGATCTGGTCAATAAAAAACTGGCTTTCTCAGGAGACTTTATCATCAAACCTAAAAGGGATTTTGAGCTTTTGGACAATAATCATAATATCTTGGTATTTAAGGCTGGAAAAGAATATTTTGTATCTGATTCGCCAGATTTTGGTAAAATCGTTGCATTTCAAAAAAGTGACCTCGCTTTTTTACCGTCGAATATGCAAATTAAAATCAGAGAACAATTTCAAAGCATTTAAAAGATCAGCATGAAGCGATTATTATTATTGTCTTTTCTAGTAACCGTCATTTTTTCGTGCAGGCAAATTTCCCCAAAAAAAATCGATCCAAATTTTGTTCTTTGTTTGTTCAACAAAGATGAAAACCCGAGCAGTTTATTATTTGCCGAAAGCTTGGATGACAACGAGGGTACTACCCTTCAAATCCCCCTACCCACCTCGCGTATACAGGAAAGAGAATATATTTATAAAAATGGTTTCTTTTATAGATTATCGAGCCAGACAAGTGTCTTTAGCAAATACCAGTTGCGGGGGCTATCATTAGTTCTTATCGATAGTATACCATTAAAGAACCGTGATTTTGAAACCATCACATGGAAAGACGATAGCAATCTCATTGCAGCCTGTCGTGAAAATATTGTAGGTGGAAAAAAACAAGCCCGCATCTACCAAATCAATGTTGAAGCGATGCAGATCGTAAAAGAAAACACCATTATTTTGCCGTTTGCCACAAAAGAATATGGTGCGCTACACGTCGGTCTTGTAGATATTGAAAACGACGATCTTTGGCTAGCCTATTCCTATTTTAAATCAACGGGAAAATATAGCTATACAACATCCGATACGACCTATTATGCCACAATAAAATATGATAGTTTTAAGCTTACTAATATTCAGAAAGAAACGCGTTCGACTTATCCTGGTGGCTTCAATATCATACAATCCTATAGTTTTAAGAACGAAGCGGGTGATTATTATTTTATGACCAACCCCGGCATCGCGCTGGGCAATAACCCGAACTTGCCAACAGCCATTTTCAGGAAAAAGAAAGGCCAACAACTCGTTGATCGGGACTATATGATCAATATTTCCAAATCGATCGGAAATCACGCTTATGGACTCTGGTATGTTGGCAACGGAAAGGCCATTATCCGTAATGAACAAAAAAAGCTGTATACCGATTTCTCCAATTTTCATGCTGTCTATCAATTTGAGTATAGGTTAGTGGATTTAAAATCTGGAACCATCGAAAAAATTCCGTTTCCGTTGGATAAAGGTACACAGAAAGAGAACGTATGGAGCGATAAAACATACGTATACATTGCCATAGATGATTCAAATGACGAGCATCGTGTCTGGAAATATAACCTACAGACAAGAGAGATATCGAAAGGAATCAAACTCCCTCCTACCACAAACTTTATCGTCCGTATGGATTATTTGAAATGATTACGCCTTCCTCTATCAAAAAAATAAGTCTTATAATCAACTATTTATATAAATTTTAAAAAAACAACCAATATCAGCATTCGGTAAAAGATAAGTATAAGCAACCCTCTTATATATACTTAATCTAAATAAAATGTTGAAATCAACATCTACTTTTGTTCTATTATTAATTTTTAATGTATTAACACAGGCACAGACCGCTAAAAAGTATGCTATTTCAGGTTTTGTCAAAGATAATTTTGGAAAACCGATCGAAGGTGCGACGATACGACTTAACGATCAGCACACGGGCACATCAACCGATGTAGATGGATATTATAAATTACAGACAAGCACAATCATTGATGCCATTATACGCGTTACCGCTGTTGGATATAGGCCCGAAGAAAGAGCATTAAACGATAAATTCATTCAGGACTTTCAACTCAAAGAAGATCGTAATTATATAGACGAAGTAACTGTATCTGTGCGCGGAAAAACTGAAAACGAGCGCAAGGTTGCCGAGATAAAGCGCTCAGGATTTAATGTGAGTGTCATCGATATGAATATATATGCCAACCAGACAGCTAACATAAATCAAGTTTTACGTACCGCACCAGGAGTTACATTTCGTGAAGATGGAGGTTTGGGGTCAAATTTTATATTCCGCATTAACGGATTAGATGCCAAAATATATATAGATGGCGTTCCGATGGACAATTTCGGATCGTCGATGTCGCTCAATAATATTCCTGTCAACCTAGTCGATCGAATCGAGATTTACAAAGGGGTCGTTCCTGCTTTCTTGGGTTCTGATGCCTTGGGAGGGGCTGTCAATATTATTACAAAACAGCGATCAAGACATTATCTGGATTTGAGTTATAGTTATGGGTCTTTTAACACACATCAGGCAGCATTGGTCGGTATGTACACGAATCCTAAAAGTAAATTATCTGTCCGAACCAATGCGTTTTACAATTATTCAGATAATAATTATACGATGTATAGCGAGCCGAAATACGGTGTAGTATACGAAACGACAATTGACAATAAGTTTGTTCCATTAGATAAAGTTAAAAGATTTAAAGATAGATACTATTCTGCTATGGGGCAGGTAGAGGTTGGTTTGCGCGATAAGCATTGGGCTGACCAATTTTTTATAGGCCTGACCTATGCGGCCAATAATAAACAAAATCAATTGGGTGCCACAATAAATGATGTCAATGGCGGTGATTGGAAGTCGTCCAACTATCTAATGCCGACAATCAGTTATAAAAAGCAAAATTTCTTGGTGAACCGCTTATTTGCGGACATCTATGCAAGTACAAGCTATGATGTTACCCATATTCGTGATACAGCACTTTACAATTACAATTGGAGTGGATCCTGGATTTCAAACCAAGGATCTGCAAACGTCAATCAGCAGAAACATGAGGAACAAAAGACAAGTAACTATTTAGCGCGGTCTAATTTTAATTACGACTTTGATGAAGAGCGCAACCATAGCTTAAATCTCAATTATAATGTAAATACAAATCATCGTAAGACTTATGACAAAATATTAGACTTCAATACTTCGGGTTTACCAAGTCGCATGACCCGTCATATTGTAGGGTTGTCGTGGCAAAATCAATGGTTCAATAAGCGATTGGTAAATAATATAGCCTTCAAATACTATGGTTTGAATACGTACAAAGAAGTTGATGAGCGCGAGTTTGACACAAATAATCAACTTGTCGGCGGGGCCATTGTTTCGTATGCTAAATATTTTAACTATCAAGGCTATAGCTTTGCATCGAGGTACCGGATCTTTAGAGATGGGGGTGTAAAGTTCTCTGCCGAAAGAGCCTATAATATGCCAACGATGAGTGCATTATATGGCGATGGCCAGAATCAGATTGCAAATTGGGACCTGAAACCCGAACGGAGTGATAATCTAAACGGCGGATTCTATTACAATACTTTTTTCAACGACAATCACTTTATCAATTTTGATATTTCTGGCTTTTACCGCGTAGCAAAAGATTACATCAATACACATATTGTCACTGTTGATGGACAATCTAAATTTCAGGCGTACAATATACCTGGGGTGAAGCTATATGGTGCCGAAACCGAGATCCGTTATGGTTATAAAGATGTGATCACAGCAGCGGTCAATGCCAGTTATGATAAAGCCTTAGATAACAAAAAATATACAGATGACACCAATCAACAAGTGAGCCTGACCTACGGTTACCAGATTCCAAATAGACCGTGGGTATATGGAAATCTTGATATTGGCGTAGCACAAAATGATTGGTTCGAAAAAGGTAGCCGCACGCAATTGTCATGGACGACACAATTTACACGCTGGTATTACCTGAGTGATTCACACTTAGGCTCATTAGCCTCAAAAAACCATATTCCGAGTCAAACCGTGCACTCGGTTATCCTAAGTTATTCCTGGAATCGAAATAAATATCATGTATCGGGTGAAGTTCGCAACCTGACAAACGAAAGAGCGTATGATAATTTTCGTTTACAAAAGCCTGGGAGAGCCTTTTATCTCAAACTGAGAGTGTCACTAATGTAACTTTTAAAAACAATTAATAATAAACAATAAATGAAACAGCATCGTATTTTAGCTTACTGCGCGCTTGCAGTGTCCTTATTGGCATCTTGTAAAGATAGTCCAGATATTCCTGACACGAGAGAAGAAATAAAGACCGAATATTCCGTTTGGGTAACTTCGGCTACAGGCTCCTATATTTTGACGACCGATGATTTAATGAAGAATACGTTGTTGACGCCTGCTGGAAATAAAGGAATCGATATCTCAGGCTACTTGCCGGGAGACTGGTATGGTGTATATGCTTATAATTATCAAGGGAAATTCTACCTGTCTAATGATGGTACACGTTTCAGCCAACTGGAAATTCAGGATAATGCGACAATGAAGGAAACGAACAATTATGCTTTTCCAAGTTCATTTTACCTCGGAAAAGTGTTAAACGAACTCAGTTCCAAAGATGAATTGGTGATAACAAAGACTGCGGGGACCTATAATGCTGCAAAAAATGTCCTGGAACAACCCATTTATTTTATGAATGTCAATAATTTGACACTCAATAAAACATTGACAGTCAATATCCCTTTCTTAGACTACAAGCCATTAACGCCAGACAATAAACCGTATATAGCTCCCTATATGGTGCCGACAAGTTTTACAGTCAGATCAGGAAAAATGTTTGTTGGACACAAATACAGAGGATCGGACGGAACAGGCAATAAAGATATTCTGGATTCAACATTCGTTTACGTTTGTGACTATCCATCAATGGCCAATGGCAAGTTATTGAAAGACGCCAGAGGTGGCATAGTGGCTGGCCACTGGGAAGTGAATAATACCACATTCTTGGATGACAACAACGATTTGTACTTTTTGACCAAGAAAATTGGACCATCAACCTATGGATTAGTACGGATCAAAGCAGGTGAAACAGAGATTGATAAAGATTATTTCTTTGATTTAAAAGACTATAATGTATTCAAAAATACCTCTGCTTCTACGATCCAAAAATTAGGCAATGGTAAAGCATATATCAGCCCTTATGTAGTGGATCCTGCGAATAAAAAAATAACTGCTGATTTGAGAATCCTGACGGGTGGGGCAGAACCCAAAACAACCATGAACCTGATCGAAAATGGCAAGTTATATGATGCATTCAAAACAGATGCTTCCAAATGGTATATCTACGAATACGATCCTGCGACAAATGCGGTGAGACGTGGCGCTGAAATCGATGCTGGAATTAGCCATGTATACCATATCAATAAGTTGAAATAAAAATTTTTAGCATAATGTTATGAAAAAACTATTATTTACCTTCATCACGCTATTTACAGTTTTATCGGCCTCCGCACATGCGGTTTTTATTGAAACTTCACTGAAAGGCACCATCGGAAAGCCTCATGCCATAAAAATAGTCTATGGCGAACCCACTGAACAGGAAGTCATCTCCAAATGGTGGTGGTACAAAGAGGGCATGCAGATCAACTTAACGCTGATCAAACCTGACGGCAGCACATCAACGTTGACTACTACCGCGCAGGGCGATCACCTATCGGCAACATTTGTTCCTGACCAAGATGGTGTCTATCATGTTTCTTTAAAGAGAGATACCGAACGAAAAGAAGGCACCAAAACGCAATATCAGATCAATGCCATAGCGACGATTCAAGTCGGTAGTTCCGCCCTTGGAAATACAGCGACACATCTTGCCAATGAGCTCTTTGTTTTTGCCGACCAGACGTCATTTAAAAATAAAAAAGAGGTCTCATTGACCTTATTCCAAAAAGGCAAGCCCACAGCAAATACTGCCGTTCAAATCATTGCGCCCAGTGGCTGGATTAAATGGGTGGAAACAGACGCACAGGGTCTAATCAAATTTGTCCCTGAATGGAAGGGTAAATACTACGCAGAAGTATCCCGAAGAGAAAAGGTCGAAGGACAATCTTTCGAAGAATATAGCCGCGCCAGCTCCATGAGCTTTGCCGTAAACTAAGCAGAAATGGCTGTAAGAAAGAAAAATAGCTCGCTGTTTCGCTTAGTCAATAATTGGCTGCACCTTTGGTTGGGGTTGGCCTCAGGTATAATTGTCTTTGTCATCTGTCTGATGGCCTGCCTTTGGGTGTTCAATCATGAAATTATAGATCTTGTTATCCCGAAAAAAGAACGGCAATATATCCTTGCTTCCAGCCAGTCCTTGATTTCTCCATCTCAGATTGCCGGGATCGCGGACTCGCTCTATCCAAATGCTGCCGTACAAGGTGTTACCTATACCCGGGATCACCCCGTTTCCTTTACCATCAAAGAAAAAGATGGTAAAGGAAAACCCGGTAGTCAACCAGCACAGGTGCATCTATTACACCCCTACAGTGGCCAATATTTAGGTTTGCAAATGGAAGACAATTCTGAAGAAGCAGAGTTAAGGAAAAAATTGAATGGTTTTTTTGCATGGACATTGAGCGGGCACCGCTTCCTCTGGCTACCGAAAGCTATCGGACGCCCCATCGTCAACTATGCGACCTTGGTCTTCAGTATTACCCTGATCACAGGATTGATATGGTGGTATCCCAAGAAATGGACAAAATCTACCCGGGAGAAAAGCTTTCGAATCAAATGGAAAGCTGGTTGGAAACGAGTCAATCTTGACTTTCATAATGTCATTGGATTTTATTCTTTTCTTTTGGTGCTATTACTGGCCGTGACGGGAATGTATTATGGCATCGAGTGGTTCAATCGGGCTTTATATTGGTCGACCAACTGGGGGACATCCCTACCCGAGCGGACATCGGTATATTCGGATTCAACGAAAATCGATCAATTGGCACATTTTCCGAAGGCTTTTGATCGAGAGATCCAAACTATTCTAACACAATATAAAGACCCACATTACCTGACGATCACTTATCCGGATACCGAACGAAAAGAAGGCACAATATCCGTATACATTCGAAACGATATGGATCGGCAGTACAACAACCGCTATTATTCGTTCGATCAGTATACCGGTGCCTTTTTGCCCAATAATATAACCTTATTCAATAAGGACTTTTATGAACTTAGCGCCGGTGACCGGTTCAGGCGGCTCAATTACGATATCCATGTGGGATCTATCTGGGGCTTTCCTACGAAAGTATTGGCTTTTATCCTGACTTTTATCGCGGGCTCCTTACCCATTACAGGTTTTATTATCTGGTATAACCGCAAATGGGGTAAAAAAAAGGGACAACGCCTTACAGCTGCAAAAGACTCCTTCTCAATCGATGACGTTACAGCTCAAAATACGGCAACAGACCCAATAATAAAAAAAACACCGGTTCGTTTTCGACCAAAATCTATGAACTCATAAGATTATTATAACGTATCTAATTTATGCTAAGACGGTTCTTTCTTTAGAAAGGACAAGGAATATTATTATGACGAAATCCACATTATTAACGATTCTGCTTTCAAGCTCGGCCATGGAACTCGCGGCACAGACAAAATTATCCGGAAAAATATTTGACAAAGACGGCCAGCCCCTTAAAGGAGCTACTGCTAGTCTTTTAAGCCTACCCGATTCGGCATTGGTTGCACAAGCTGATGCCGCTAAGGACGGTTCATTTCTATTACAGGCAACGAAAAATGGAGATTATGTAATCCGCTACAGTTCCGTTGGCTACGCGACGGTATTAAGTAAATCTTATACATTATCCGGAATTGATCAGACCGCCACACCATTATTTTTACAAGCGATCGCACATACGATGGAGACAGTCAATGTGATCGGAAAACAAGCCAGTGTGCGCCAGTACGCCGATAAGATGGTTGTCGATGTCGAAGGTAGCGTATTGGCAGAAGGAAACAATGTACTCGAACTCTTGGAAAAAACACCCGGTCTAGTTTCCGACGGCAAGGGGAATTTTTCCATTCAGGGCCGTGCTGGTGCCAATGTGCGAATCAATGGCCGTGAGATGTATGTATCAGGCGAACAGCTTGCGAGCATTCTGCGTGGGTTACAGGCATCCGAAGTCTCAAAATTGGAGCTGATCAGCAACCCCTCTGCGCGTGAAGATGCTTCAGGGACAGCGGGAATCATTAATATCGTGACCAAACGAAACGGAAAAAGAGGCTTTGGTGGAGATGCTTTTGTCCGTGCCGGGCAGGGCCGAAAATTCTACGGTGGTTTTGGTGGAGGCTTACACTACAAGGTTAATGATCTGGATTTGTATGTACAGGGCAATACCAGTTATGACCGAAGTAAAAGCCATAATTTGACCGAACGAAGCTTTTTTGACCAGGGTAGCTTAACCTCCTTTCAGCAGCAGCATGAAAACAAACAGCTCGATGACGCCTCCTTCCATAGTGTAAGGGCGGGCGCTAAATATGAATTTTCAGACGGTGGCATCCTAGATGGAAGTGTCCACTGGATGAAGGGTAACTATAAGCCTTACGCATCGATCGAGATGGATACTTGGGGTTATCCTGCTAACATACAGACCGAACGGGCGCTCAGTAACAATCGTTTTGATGAAACTTTTAAGAACTGGACATTTAACATTAATTACATCAATAAATACGAAGGCGAAGACCACTTCTTAAAATTCAATTTTGACTTTGCTCCGCACGGCAACGATTACAACAATCGTTTTGAAACGAATAAATTCAATTTGCAAACAAACACAAACTCTGTTACAGGACGGACCAATGTGCAGGATTTGAGTAATACAACCTATTCCGGAAGGCTTGATTATAGCAAACCCATAACTGATTCGAGTAAGATCGAACTCGGCTGGAAAGGGACCTACTTTTACATCAAAAATGATGTCATCAATACGGTATTGGATCGGGGTCAATGGTTGCGTGATGATGCGACTTCCAACCGTTTTCAATACACACAACATATTGAAGCTTTATATGCCATCTATTCCGGTAAATACAAGCGGATCGAATATCAGGCTGGCCTGCGGGGTGAATATACCTTTATAGACGCCAATCAGGTTACTTTGAACAAAAAAACTGATCAAAGCTATTTTGATCTCTTTCCCAGTGGATCTCTGCTTTACCACCTCAACGATAAGAACACCTTAAGGACATCCTTTAGCAGCCGTATTGAAAGACCGGGCGATCACGACATCAATGTCTTTCGGATCTATGAAGATGCTTATAGCTACAACGAAGGGAATCCTGACTTAAAGCCGGAGAAGAGTTATATTACTGAAATAGGCCATGGCTATCAGAATAAGCTATTCACGACATTGAGCATTTCCTATGGGCGGGATATGATCAATTGGATTGTCCGACAGGGAGATCGGGTCGGCGAAAATCTGTCTAGGCCGGAGAATATCGGACGTTATCTGAATTATAGCGCCAGTGTGATGTACAATCAGACGTTGCGTTCATGGTGGACAGCAAGCCATTATGTCAATGCGTTTTACAATAATTATTCTGGCCAGATCGATGAGGTCAACCTCGATTCAAGAGGCTCCAGCTGGACAGCCAATAGTCGCCATACCTTCCAATTCAAATACGGATTGCGCACTGAAATAGCACTTTACTACCGATCAGGAATTACAACCGGACCTTCGCGGACTGACAAACGGTATGGCCTGGATCTGGCTGCAGAAAAGAAGATGTTTGGCGACCGCGGGATGATTAAGCTGACTGCAAATGGTTTACTTCGAAATGCCAATCCGCAGCTGGTCAGTGAATATGGAGACCTGAAAGTATTTAATTCCGATTTCCCTGACAATAGAAAAGTCTTATTGTCATTGAGCTATCGGTTTGGAAAATAAACCAAACAGATCTGAGGCAGAAATCAATACATGGGCAGACGACCTATTTTATTGTTTCCGCTTTTCGTTATAATCTACTTAATCGAAATACGTTTAGCCAATGTTTTTAACGCTCCTTTATAGGAATCCAGCCCACCGAGAAATGGTTCACGCGTATCAGAAAAAAGTTGGCGTCCCATAGAATCATAAATAGACAATTGCACTTTAGTATCATATGAAGTGCTTGTATAAGTACTATTTGACTGCGTCGCTGTTCCCTTAGTTTTGTTATCTTTTGTCTTATCGCTGTAAGTAGTATTTCCCGAACCAAAGCTCATTGTGCCTCTATTCTCAATATCATACATGCCCAAAACCACATAATCAACCTGAAGCAGTTTTGCTAGCTCGTCAGGCGTATGGTTGGCCACGTCTGACAATGCAATACCTGCCTTGGTCAATGTAGCATTGGTACTACGTGGATCTTGAATTTGAAAAGAAAGTGACCTCGATTTTAAGGCATCAACACAGGATTGCTGAATTTCCCTACGCATAGCATCTGTGGTTAAGCTCTGATCATTGCTTACAATTTCGAATGGAATTACAGCAAGTTGGTTACTACCTGTATTAGCCGTATTTGTCATCACTCCCGAAGATGTGTTTGCCGATTCGGTGGACGGTTGGCGAAAAGACTCCTCCCGACCATTGGAAAAAACGATTTTATCTACCGTCTGCCTTTTGAGCTCATACTGGACCTCTTCGCCAGTATATGAAAATTTAATAATATCATCTCCTATCGAGACAACTTTTCCTTTCTTTTGATTGCCATCAAGAAGGTAAATAACATCCTCTTTTGTCTGTGCGAAACTAGCTGAAAGTGCAACTAGCATCAGTGTTAAAAAAGTAAGTCCTCTTAAAATAGTTTTCATCATCTTGTTATTTTATATTACATTTAGTTAGATCAGTCTCCAATAATCTTTTTACTTGAATTTCCTCCAACACCTTATTCTGGCGTATCATCGCCTTATCCATTTCTAAAACCTTCAGACTTTTTTTTGGACGATTCCTTAAAAAATCGCTCTATTTTTACGACAAAACCATTCGGTACAGAATCAATCGCGTTCCTCCACAAGGTTTTTGAAAGTATCAGTGTAGAAATAGAATTTTCCTGTCATTGTCGTTGGCGCTATACGTTATGGTTAACAATTTTTTATACAAAATAGTTAGAAAAAAAAAATAGAAATCTTTCTAAAAAGTAATATCCAACTAGTTGCAACGAATTGAATCTAAATCTTGGCTTTTGCAGCTATTTTGTGAAATGGATACCACTTATTTTTAATCAAAAAAGCTAGATCAATGCGGATCCAGCTTTTTTCATGGCTTATATTTACCAATGTTAATCCTATCCGTTCTTAAACAACCTCACGGCAAAATAAAGATCACCAACTATCTGTCCGAAATGGCGATGCCAACAACCGCTCCTTATTAATTAGATTAGCATCAGCCGGATTATCACTCCAGGCATAACGCACAGCCACCGGGTTGGGGATGTCTTTCTGACTGACGACGACCGAATTCCCCTTAATTATGGCATTTGCCCAAACAAATTTCCGGTCCTCTCCCGCTATGGCAAAATGTCTCAGCGTTCCGCCATCCTGGCTTGCCAGACCACCCCCTACGTTGGTAAAAAAGATCGTAATTTTGTCATCCTTAATCTCCATGCGTTCATAAATGGGCCCCGCACTGACCAGCTTTTCGCCGTACACCAATTTGCGGGCAGCCAATAACAGCCGCGAAGCGATGTCTTTTTTATTTAACGGATGAATGTCATTCCACTCGCCGATATCATAGTTGACCGTCAACGCAGTATAAGGAACCTGACGGGCTACTGTAAACTGGGCTTCACGAACATCCGCCCATCCCGATTCAGCCGGATTCTCCTTTTTACGCATATAATTAGGGAGCTGCACCAGCAAGAAGGGCAACAGGGGCCTTTTCAAGCTCAGGCGCCAATCTTTTATCAGGAGCTTTAGGTAATTTGCATAGTCCCGGGGGGCACCCGTATTCGATTCGCCCTGATACCAGATCACCCCGCGGACGGCAAAGTCTTTTATCGGATAGATCATGCCGTTGTAGAGACCCGATCCTACTGTCTTTAAGTTATTCAGCCGCGGCAGATAGCTTTTTACCAGGCCCAGATCCACGCCTACGTTATACTTCCATTCGCCCGTCAAATTTATTTCATTATCATCCACCACCAATTTATAAGGTTTATCTTCCACAAATCCACCATCTCCGGCAGTTGACCGCAGCCGGACCGTGACATTGTTGTGTCCAGCCCGTAGGATGCCTGCCGGGATAGTGTATTTCCGGGGTGGATACATATAACCTGTAGCGCCAACAAAATGTCCATTTACGAATACCGAATCGCTGTCTATCAGTGTACCCAGATACAGCTTGGCATACCTACCCGCCAGTGTTGTGGGCAATTCAAAGGACTTTCTAAAATAGAGCACCCCTTTTCGGTCAATGTGTTGCTCCTGCCAGTAGCCTGGTACCCGAAATGTAGGCCAGCTGCTATCGTTCCAATCCAATTTTATCCAATCCCGGAGACCGAGATCTTGCTCCGCCAGCCGCATGCTATCCAAAGCCGGGCGGTCCAGTGTCAGCCGGGGAAATTCCTTGAGCTGATCCTGACTGATCCAGCTTTCTATCGTTGATCCACCCAGGCTTGATACCAACATGCCCACAGGGACACCTGTATGTGCATAGTTCTGCTGCGCATAGAAATAGGCCAATGCAGTCCAATTCATGACCTCTGAGGCTACCCCCGAATACCAGCGCCCACCCTCGGCCATTTCAGATTGGCTGTCAAGCGCACTTTGCGTGGGCACCTTAAAATAACGGATCATATGGTTGTTGGACTCGTTGATTTCTGGGAATCGGTCTACCAGTCTTTCGATCGGCGTTTCCATATTGGACTGTCCCGAGCACAGCCAAACATCGCCAATCAAAATATCCCGAACAGCAAGCTCATTAATCTGCATTAGGAACGGACCTCCCGCTTCTTGCGCCGGTAGTTGAATAGACCACCTTCCCTCTTTATCAGCCTGCGTTAAGTAGCTTTTTCCACGAAAATGTACGCTCACTTTTTCATCCCTATCGGCCCATCCCCAAATCTTTAATTCGGTATCGCGCTGCAGCACCATACGATCTGCTATCAAGGCCGGAAGCCGCACCGCCCCTAACGAAAGCTTGCCAAACAGCAACAAGCTTAAACCCAACAGAAAAAAACAAGCTTTTCTCTTTTTCATTTTTATACGATTACACGATTTTAGATGTTGATTTGTATGTCCATCTCAGGTACAACTTGACATCATAGGACGATCCGGTGAAAGAAAAAGCACCTGCAGGAGTCTATGCTGCTGCAGGTGTCTTTCAACGACGATTTTAGTTTATTAATTATATCCTGGATTTTGATAAACCGCTTTGTCCTCTGCTGACATATCCATTGCATCCAGCTGTCCCTGTGGGATCGGGCGGAGATAATGCAATGGCTGTATTGACCGCGTAAAGGTCGTTGCATTATGATCGCCAACATTCGATCCCGCAATGCGGTAAGTTTTTGCGATATCGCTCCATGTTTGTGTACGCACCAGATCATACCAACGGTATCCTTCACCGTAATATTCGCGGGACCGTTCGGCCAATATGTAATTCACGGTAATTTGAGCGGGGGTAGCAGCAGTCATTTCGGCCCGATGGTTAGCTTCCTTTGCCACATTTCCATTATTGTCCCAGCGCCATACACCTGCCCTGCCACGGATCACGTTGACCAGCTCACGTGCAGTCTTCCCGCCTTTGACTGCAGCGCCTTTCACAGCAGCCTCAGCAGCAATAAAGTACAATTCCGAGAATTTAGCAATATTAAACGGCCGCGTGCTGCTGGCGTTGGGCTGTCCAAGACCATTGCCATTATCTGTGCGGTAAGGACCGAGTTTCCATAGTCCCGGATAGACACGGCGGCTGATCCCCTCAGGTGAAATCACATAGTCCGGCCGACCTGCCAATACACCCGCACCGACACTGCTCTTATAGGTCTTATTATCATAGTTGATTGGCGTCTGCGGCTCCTCATCCAAAAAAGTCAGAATGGCATCTCCGGGTTTGACAAGCATATTGTTAGCATTATATAAGGTCGCATTGGCTACATTCGCCTTATTCCAGTTCCCCCTATATACTGCTGTAAAAGTACCATCATAGCGTGAGTCGTTGGTTTTATCAGCAAAGGTTTCGGTCACCACATTGATGGTGGGTGCCATTCTGGTCCAGGGACGTCCCAGCGCCTGAACAGCTTCCCGCTGCACACTATTTACCAGGTCCGCACTACTCCAGCCTGTTGTCTTTGAACTAGTCAGGGAAGTATAATTCCAGGTCATCATCCAGCCCGCAAAATTGTCGGGTGCACCACCGCTACCATAAGTTAAGCTTCCTCCATTGTACAATTCGCTGTCTTCTGTATGATCGGCAAAAAGCAAGATTTCATTGTTGCGATCATTTGTTCCGACATTGACATCATAAAATGTGGGCTGCAACCCATAGGTTCCCGGGTTTTCAATTGCTTCAACCGCCAGATCATAAGCCTGCTGAAAGTACCAGGCACTTGATTTGCCATTGGGATCGGTACGGCTGGTTTCGGGATAGGTTGGAATATTTTTGGGATTTTCCAGCCACCAGGCATAGGTCAAATATGCTTTTGCCAGATATAAGCGTGCCACGGTTTTGCTCACTGCACCTTTTAACCGCGGAGCATCCGGCAGGTCGCTGATTGCTTTAAGCAAGTCGGGAAATATCGCTTTTGTATAGACTTCTGAGACGGTATTGCGTTTTGATTTGCGTTCCACGGAGGTACTGTATTTCAATTCGCCTCCGCCCAGGTCAAGCGGTACGCCGCCAAAAGTCTGTACCAGAAGAAAATAATCAAATGCCCGGAAAAAATGCGCTTCAGCTATAATCGCTGGCGAAGTGCCCACAGCCGGTGCATTTTCGATAATTCCCGAAGCCATGTTGATGTTGGGTAGCGCAGCCCCCCAAGCCACATCCGCCCTGCTGTTGACGGCGGTAAGGTTAGCGACCCCGCTAAAATCCATTGCCTGAAAGTTTTCATCGGCACTCTGTCCATAAGTAACTTCATCAGTACCCGTCAGGCAGGCATTATAAAAATAAGCCTGCCCATAGATATAACGCAGATGGGCATACATGCCGACAATACTATTATTTATGCCGTTCGGAGTTTTAAAATCCCCCGGTGTAAAGATTCCTCTGGGCTCTTCATCCAAAAATTTGGAACAGCTATTTGTACTGAGCAAAAGTGAAGCCGCGCAGAGCCCTATGATAAGTTTTGAACTGATAGTTTTCATTGTCTTAATGTTTAAAATGAAAGATTGAGACCCACAATATAACTTCTCATCGCTGGTGTATTGGTACCTACCACCAATATCCTTCTTAAGCCGCCCACGGCAACATTTTCATCACCATAGGAATTGGGTTCTGGATCCCCGCCCGATTCTTTGTGGTAGGGAGAGAACATAACAAATGGATTTTCAACGGTCGCATATACCCGTAGACGGTTGATACCCATCCGCTCAACCCACTTTTGTTTAAAGTTGTATCCCATTGTGATCGTCCGTACCTTTAGATAGGAGGCGTCAAAATAGCCCAGGGTACTTCCATATTTGGGATTATCTCCACTTTGTACACCTCCAGGTTTAGGGTATTTGGCATCCGTACGGTCTTCACGCCAGTATTCAACACTCACATTGTTGCCAGCGCGCGTATTCAACTGATTTAAATAGCCCGTACTTCCGTATAAAGAACTGATCAATGTACCCCCATTCTGAAAAGTTCCCACCACATTCAGGTCCAGGTTCCGGTAAGCTAAGCGGGTATTGAAACCACCCATAAAATTCGGTTGTATATTAATTATTTGCCGATCTGCCGGACCTATCTGTCGCGTCGGCACCCCATTCGCGTCGTAATCACCTGTATATTCCACTTTTATCATTCCCGGGTTGCCATTAGGTTCCAGAACATTCATATGTGCATCATCGGCTTGCCATAATCCAATTTTTTTATAGTCGTAGATCACATCGATCGGATAGCCGACAAACCATTGATTTCCCTCATCCCGCTGGCTTCCTGAAGTCAGCTCCACAAGTTTATTGCGGTTGGCATAAAGGTTAAATCCTACATCCCATTTCCATCCATTTTCATTTTCAATGACTGCTGCATTCAGAGAGAGTTCAAATCCTTTGTTTTGTGTCTTTCCGATATTCGCCATGTAGCTTCCGCCGCCGTTGGTCGGTGGCAATCCCACACGCAACAAGATGTTGTCCGTATTCTGTATATAATATTCCATTGTACCACTGATTCTATTATTGAGCAACCCAAAGTCTAAACCATAGTTATAGGTTTTGGAAAACTCCCAACCCAGCAAGGGATTCGGTAATTCGGACATATAATAGCCGGTCTGAAATTGCGTGTCAAAATTATAGGGTCTTGTACTTAATAATCCCAGCGTTTTGTACGGATCCACGGCCTGATTGGATGTTTGGCCATATCCCACACGCAGCTTAAGCTGGTTGATCCAAGGTGTTGATGACAAGAATTTCTCATTATGGATGTTCCAGCCTGCGGAGAACGCCGGATAAGTGTGCCATTTGTGACCCGGCGCCAGGCGCGAAGAACCGTCACGTCTCATGGTCATCGTCAACATATACTTGTTGTCAAATGTATACATGGCGCGTCCCATCAAAGACATCAGGCTGCTTTTGGCATAGCCCTGCAGGTCAGGATTAACAATAATTTCGCCCTGGGCCCTACCGATATTGTAAAACTGGAAGGCATCGATCGGAATATCCCGACCGGAAATCACCGTGCTATTATTGCTGTTCTGTTCGGCCGAATACAGGGCAACCAGGTTTAAATTATGTTTCTGAGCAAATGTTCGGTCGTAGGTCAACAAGTTTTCCATGACCCATTGTACCGTCCTACCATTGGCGATGGAGGCAGAAGACAAGTTGTCCGGAGTACCGCTAAATACCCCTTGACCGGTATAATTACCGTCATTGTTCTGACGGAAGTTCAAACCTAAATTGGTCCGGTAGCTCAAGCCCTCCACTCCCGGAATCCTGATCTCGCCATACATGTTATTATAAGAGCCAAAAACACGCTGCTGATTGACATAGCTGTCGCCCAAGGCCTCATAAGATTCTCTGGTATGAACCCATTGCTGTCCGGATGTCTGCTGCTGGATGCGCGGCTTGAACGTGCCGTCCGTGTTAAACGGATTTGCGATTGGTGAGGCGCTCAATACCGGATATACACCAATATTGTTGCCATTGGTGATACTATAACTTTGATTGAGGTTGAAGCCAAATTTAAATATTTTACCTACTTGCTGATCGAGGGCAGCACGGAGATTATAGCGGGTAAAATTCTGCAACGGAATCACACCCTCATCGCGAAAATAACCGGCTCCAAAATTGTAGTTCCCTTTTTCAGCACCGCCATTGATACTCAGGTCGTGGCTATTGACCAGACCATTTTTATAAAAGAGGTCTTGCCAATCGGTATTGGTATCGTCCGACTCATCCAGTGTATTTTGAAATTGTCCTACATAACGGCGCATTTCAGCAAATTCAGGACCCGACATCATCGGATATTTAGCAAACACCGTGCGCAGTCCTGTAAAGCCCGTGTAGGCAAGCTGTGCCGGCTGGCCGATTCGGCCTTTGTTGGTGGTCACCAAAATAACCCCATTTGCCCCTCTCGATCCGTAAATCGCCGTCGCCGATGCATCTTTTAACACATCCACGCTTTTGATATCCGAAGGGTTGATATCCGAGATAGACCCCGCAAAAGGAATTCCATCCAATACGATCAAGGGATTATTATCAGCCGTCAATGAGCGTGTACCACGGATACGAATTTGCATAGCCGACCCAGGCTTGGACGAATTCTGCTGCATATTCACTCCGGCAATGCGTCCTTGCAACGCTCTACTGATATTTGCCGCGGGAACTTCATTCATCGTCGATCCACTGACCGAGGCAACCGAGCCGGTAACGGCTTCTTTGCGTTGTGTTCCGTAACCGATCACCACCACCTCTTGCATGGCTATATCGTCGGACGCCAACGTTACCTGCAAGTTACTATTGGTACCCACCGGCATTTCAGCCGTTTTGTAGCCAACATTTGTAAAGATCAAGACCGAATTACTTTGGGCCTCAATGGCAAATGCGCCTTTGCTGTCCGTAGTCGTACGCTTCGTACCGCCTTTCACAGCTACTGTCGCACCTTCTATAGGCTTCTTTTGCTGATCCGATACAAAGCCTTTTACGAGCTTATCTTGTGCACAAACCGATTGAACGGCTGTGAAAAACAATAGCGAGGCCAGGAGCCAGCATTGCAACAGTATCCTTTTGGGCACAGGAAAATAAAATTTAATCATTCTCATAACTAGGGGATTTTAAGCAAATTTTCTGTTCACTTGTGTTTATAATCGTGACTTATCAAGTCGTTTAAGATAATTTCATAATGTAATACAGATCACAGGTTCATCATTCCGCTCCAAGGAGAGAAAAGAAAGCTTGATCTTTTTGCCGTCTATCTATCCGATTTTATTGGCTGCCGTGCTGTAGATTCCGATCAGGGCACCTGTAAAACCACCGGCCAGGTCAGTCGATAGAATATCACCTGAAACGGTAGTGCCCACATTCCTGAAGTTATGCCCATCCAGCGCATAAGCAAATTGATAGGAGTCGCCGGTCGCTTTTACCCTGAACTTCACCTTACCCGTAAGCTTGATTTTTTCTTTGGCGACGATACGGGTGCTTCCGTTTTCATTTCTGGCAAGTACAATATAGTCTTCAGTTCCCCGCTTGGTAATGCCGAGCACATAGTGGTATTTTTCGCTCTGCAGGCAGGTTATTCCCGCTAAATCCGACTCCGAGGCCGGCACATAGGCTAAGGATACCGTACTTTCGAAGTTCTTGTGCTGCTGTCTATAAAACAAAGCAGAAATTGGCTTTTGTTCGCTTATATCAGCTGCATACGGTTTTAAGATTGTTCCTGTATTGGTTATTTGCAAAAATTTTTCACGGGGTCCACGTAAGGCCACCCAGCGGTGATCCAGTTTACCAGCAGTCAGGGGATCAGAGAAAGTAAAATTCCCATTGGGAAAATAGCCTTCGGCATTCGTCCTATTTTCTACCCCGGCCGGCATCTTTACACTAGATTGTAAGGCTTCCATTCCACCTTCAAAGACAGGCCATTCGCCAGACCAATCAACAGGTAATATAAACGTTTCACGGCCCGTATTGACCCGTTTTGCTTCATTGGGTCTAACAGCCAAAAATACACCGTACCACGCCCCGTTTGGTCCTTCGACCAGATCAGCATGCCCAGCCCACTCGATGGGGTTGGGCCTATTTTTGGCCAAATGCCGTTGGGAAAGTATTGGATTTTTGGGTGCAGGAGTATAGGGTCCAGTGATATGGTCACTCGAAAATATCACTTCGCTATGATCACTACCGGTCCCCCCTTCGGCACACATCAGGTAATACTTACCCGTTTTTTTGTACAGATGGGGACCCTCTATCCAAATGGGATTTTTCGCAGGGTCCATACCGCCATCGACAATAATCCGGTCAGTACCTTTGACGACCTGGTCGGTTTGAGTATCATATTCCCAGAGTTTGATCACACGATGTCCTTCATAGCGCTGAGTACCTTTGTCTGGAGCGTCATTGTGCAGCACATATGCTTTTCCATTGTCATCAAAAAACAAGGACGGGTCAATTCCGTCAAAGTCGAGCTTGATCGGATCCGACCACTTCCCTTCCTTGGGATCTTTGGTCTTTACGACCATATTTCCTATACCGGAAGCAATCTGCGTGGTGATCATGTAAAACATATCGTTATGTGGATTGTACACGATATCGGGCGCATAGATTCCGGCACTTATTCCTGCTGTCTGTACCTTCAGCTGAGATTCACGGTCGAGAACATGGCCCATATGCGTCCAGTTTACCAAATCCTTAGAATGGAAAATAGGCACACCCGGAAACATTGAAAAGGAAGAGTTCACCAGGTAATAATCGCCGCCTTTGCGTGTGATGCTTGGATCGGGATAACATCCCTGCAGGATAGGCGAATAGAACTCCCCGGGTTTTAAAGGATTATCGCCATAAACCGCATCCTCCCCTGTATAGGTAAAGTTTGAAAATATGGGCTCAGAAAGACCATCTTTCGCCCACTTTTTTGGATATTCTTTTGTATTGAATGCCGTTAACGTAGCCAGTGCTGCTACTATTCCCAGCACAGCTTTCCCCTTCCTCTTTAACATGATTGGTTTATATATTAGTTGTTTTATAATTTGGTTTTTCAATTACAAACTTAGTTTGAAGGGTAATGGCAGCGATTAAAATATGTTCCAAAGACATTTCAATTTGTTACACTACCCTTCTTGGCCTGCATATTCGCTCATCTGGATGTATTTATTTAGGACGAGCAAAAAATAATAGCCAAAAATTTGATTAATTATGATGCTTGAGATCCAACTTGATCTTTTTCAAGTCGTCGAGCTCATGCACCGGGCGTTCGAGATCTGCCGGTAGCGGCTTTTTTGCGAAGGTCTGAAAATAAAGCAGACAGGCATCGCGCCACCAGACCGCATCCCGCGCCTGTACTTTCAGTTTTGACTGTACCTCTTTGAAGCGTTTTGCATCGATCTTTCCTTCGACACTGTCCCATACCTGCTGAAAGTGGCGCACCTGATGCACCCCCTGCTGATACGAATAGCAGAGATTGTCCCACAATGATCTGCCGTTTTTCATACGGTAGGTCCAGGGAACACGGTGAAACCATAGCAGATAACTTTCTGGGCAGGCAGCGATGTTGGCGAACTCCTCCCTCAAGGGACTATGGTATTGCGCCACCGCATTGCTTCCCGAAGATGTGCGGTCAAAGCCGACAGCAATGGAGTCTGCGTTATGGTAATACCAGGGCATCCAATCGGGCCTTCCGCCAGGCATATCACCCCAGGGTTCAGGTCCATAATGATGTTCAAAAGCAAACAGATGGTGTAAGCCCAATGGCATCATATAGTTTACAGCCGCTTCCCGTGATGCGACCATCAGATCCGATAAGGGATCGACCAAATCCGGATCAGGGGAAAATGTCATCGACAGCCACTCTTTTGCGATGCTGCTGCTCGACAGATCTGCGTTCCAGGCCAACCTACCGAAGGCATACCAGTTGGCCTGAGCAAAATGATGCCCACACCAATTGCGATCCTCTCCGATATTGGCTACGCCTGCAATGGCCGAAAGCTGCGGAGACGGCCCATGTTGAGTGACGCCCGCCACCGTCGCGTTCAACGGCCTGGTGTAGGTCTGCGCATCGAGGGTTTCCTTAAACAGGGGGGCCAAATATACCAGATGGTTCGAAAAACCCAGATATTCCTGTGTGATCTGAAATTCGACCATCTGATTTGTTTTGGGTATCGCTCCAAACAAGGGGTTGAAAGGTTCACGGGGTTGAAAATCAATAGGTCCGTTCTTAATCTGCAGGATAACGTTGTCACTAAATTTACCATCCAAAGGCACAAATTCCTGATACGCTTGTTTGGCGCGGTCTTCAGCAGAGGGGTTGTACACAAATGCACGCCACATGACCAGGCCCTTGAATGGTTTTAAGGCCAACGCCAGCATATTTGCTCCCTCAGCATGCGTACGTCCATAATCCTGCGGGCCCGGCTGACCTTCGGAATTGGCTTTCACCAAAAAGCCACCGAAATCCGGTATCAGGTCATAAATCTCTGCAGCTTTCTTCTCCCACCATTTCGCCACCTCTGGATTCAATGGATCCGAATCCCGCAGCTGTCCCAATAGCTTGGGTGATGAAAAATTAATGGACAAAAATACCTTGATCCCATAGGGGCGGAAGATATCTGCCAAAGCTTTCACTTTTCCGAGGTAGTCGCTTCGCAAGATCATGGGCGAAGCGTTGACATTGTTCAACACCACGGCATTGATGCCAACAGAAGCATTTGCCCGAGCATATTCCCGGTAGCGGGGCGAAATCTTTTTAGGCAGCTCGGGCCATTTCCAGAGCGAATGCCCCGCATAGCCCCGTTCGACCGTACCATCAAGATTATCCCAGTGGTTGAGCATCCGTAGTGCATAGCTGGGCTTTTCAACGATATTGAGTCCCTGCACATTGGCTTGCAATTGCTGCAATCGTAAGAGATGGTATGCCCCATAAAGCAGGCCGGCACTACTGCCAGCACTGATGATAGTTTTATTTTTCCTAGACTGGATCGCATATCCACCGGTCTGTTGCCCAGACCAGCTTTTGTCGATGACCAGCGCGACATCTCCACGGCGCCAATAGTGCTGCAGTTCTTCGGCCGCCATGCGGGCTACAGGGTCATTGACCCTACACTCTACCCTACGGAGCGCAGCTTCGTTGGCAGGCACCCTGGTATAGCGCAGCCATAATTGGCTACCGTCTTCGGCATGGCCCAGGCTATACAGCAACACACCCATTAGGCCTATGATATACCGGACGACTTTCTTCATTTAGCTGCCCTCCACTGTTAGGATGCGACCATTATCATCGTATTCAATCTCGGTTACCTTCATACTCCGCAGCCAGGTCTTACCACCCGAAGGGACAGCATCATGATGAAAGAGATACCATTTACCTTCAAATTCAACAATACTATGATGAGTTGTCCAACCCACCACCGGTGTCAGGATAACCCCCTGATACGTAAACGGCCCATACGGATTGTCCCCGATGGCATAGCATAACAGGTGACTATCACCTGTGGAATACGAAAAATAATACTTGCCTTGATAGCAGTGCATCCAGGAGGCCTCAAAAAAGCGGCGGTCGATATCGCCCTGCAGTAGGGGCTCACCATTGCTGTCTAGGATCAGCAGATCACGGGGTTCTTCGTCAAACTGGAGCATATCATCCGCCAGCCGCACGACTTTAGGGCAAAGTGCCGGTTCGTCACCCTCCGGCAACTCGCCGGGCAAGCTCAGCTTATTGTTACGGTACCACTGCAGCTGCCCGCCCCAAATACCGCCAAAGTACAGATAGTACTGCCCCTTATCCTCAAAGGCACAGGGGTCGATACTATAGCTCCCCCTTATCGGATCCGGGTTTGGAATAAAAGGCCCTTCGGGTCTGTCACTTATAGCCACCCCCAGTCGGAAAATATCGTTCTTATCTTTTAATGAAAAGTACAGATAATATTTTCCATCCTTATGGGCAACATCCGAATCCCAGAGCTGCCTACCGCCCCAGGGGATATCCGCCACCGACAGTATCTTGCCATGGTCGACCACCTCGGCGTCGGTCGACGTCAAGGAAAAGGCATGATAATCCTGCATATCAAAATGGTCGCCCTGGTCATTTTCTGCGATGCCACTTTCTCTATCGTGGGATGGGTAGATATAAATTTTACCATTAAATACATGCGCTGAGGGGTCAGCCATATAATCTTTTGGAAACAAGTAACGTGCTTTCTTTTTCATTTTATGTCTATTAAAGGTTTTGCAATTTATTTAATGGCGATGTCGATGATATCCGCCACAAAAGATTTAGGACGGTAGTTGCGGTCAAACAATAAAGGATAATCCGTCCTACCCGGTACTGGCCAGCTATTTTTCCAAGAATCGCCATCCGTGACACCCCATACCGTAACGCGGTCGATTTTATCCCGATGCTTGAGGAATAGCGCAAAAAAGTCCTTATATCGTTGTCCAAGTAGCAGCTCCTTGTCTTTTGGTAATCCTTTTGCGTAGGGGTCCAGCTGTTTATTGTATGTAAAGCGGGTGCTTACTTCGGCACCTCGGGTCTGCTTCGGAGCAGGCAATACCGAAATCTCCATTTCCGTTATCATGACCTTAACGCCGAGGGCAGAAAAAGCCAGCAGGCTATTTTCAAAATCCGACAACGCTGGATAATCGATATTTAAATGGCCCTGCATGCCTATTCCATCAATTTTAACCCCTTTTTCCTGCAGCTTGCGGACCATGCTGACCACCCCTTTTCGCCTGCCTTCCAAAAACATTGAATAATCGTTATAATACAGCTCAGCATCCGGATCGGCCTCATGGGCAAACTGAAAGGCCAGGCGCACAAAGTCCTCGCCGATAATCTGATAGAATTTACTTTGCCGCCATTCACCGTTGTCCAAGATGGCTTCGTTGACCACATCCCAGCCTTTTATACGGCCTTTATAGCGAGACAGCACGGTATGTATATGCTTGCGCATCCGTTCGATAAGCACTTCTTTGGAAACCTCTTTGCCATCCTTATCCTTAAAAAACCAGCTCGGCGCCTGCGAATGCCAGATTAGTGTATGACCAATCAGGCGCATCCCATGTTTTTCGCCATATTCAACAAAACGGTCAGCATCTTTGAAGTTAAATTCGCCTTCCCGAGGCTGTAAATACATTGCCTTCATGCAATTCTCTGCAGTGATCGTATTAAACTGGCTTTCGATCAACGGTTTGGCTTTGCTGTCCTTTTCATAAATCTGCTTCAGATTGAGGGCAGTGCCTATAGCAAACTTGTCAGCAAAAGCAGCTTTTAGTGCCAGTCTCTCTGTTGCTTGCTGTGCTGTCAGGCTTCCGCTTGACAACAACATGAATCCCGCGACCAACATCGCCAGCTTTTTTGTTTTTTTCATATAAATAATCTGTTATTTCCTTCATCCTGTTTTTAAGGCATTTCAGCCTCTTTACCTGCTGACCTTCTACGATGGAGGTCATCCTGCAATCGCTCATTGACCTGTTTTGTGATCGGGTAAAACAAAAGTGCCAGCATTCCAAATACAAAGGTCACCGCCGGTATAATGCTGGCGCTCAATCGGATGCCCAGGATAGCATAATCATCCTGGGCAACATTGGCCACAAATCCGAAGGAGCCTATAAAAGAGCCACATAATGCACCACCGATACCCAACCCGGCTTTCAATGCAAATACGATCCCGGCAAATACAAAGCCTGTTGCCCTACGGTGATTCTTCCACTCGGAATAATCCGCTACATCGCCCATCATTGCCCATAGCAATGGAATGGTAGGCGCATACGCCAAACTTTTCAATATATTGATTACGAAGAGGCTAACGATGGCGTCTTTGGGGACGAAGAACAACATAGCCGTGAAAATTGCCGTCAATGTTAGACAAACGATAAAAACATTGCGCTTACCAAAAATTCCGGATAACCATCTCGACAAAAAGATCACGCCCAATAAAGTCACCAACTGACCGACCATATTGAAGAAGCTAAAACCGACCGCAAAGACCTGCTCCGGGCGGTACACGATCAGACCAAAAGCATCCAGTATGCGATGACCTGGCCCCATTAGATCCAAGGTATCCCTGGCCAGGCCAAATTGGGCCAGAAAAGAAAATAGCGCTTCCTTATCCACATAATAATTGAAAAAATAAGACATGCTACTCGCCCATAAAGCCAGCGTTATAAACAGGAATAGCGTTAGGACAAACATAGCTTTCCAGGGGCGGCATGAGAGGATATCCTTAAAGTCCTGTTTGATGGAGTTCGTCTGATCAGCTGGTGGGGTGATCCGTTCACGGGCAGAGAAAAAAGCCACAAGCAGCAGGACAAAAGCCACAGCGGCATAAATACTGATGGTATACATCCAGCCTTTGGATGCATCGCCCTGTCCCAATTTGGCGACCATGGGTAATGTAAGACCCTGGACGACGAATGTCGCTACCGTCGCTGTCACAAAGCGGATCGACGAAATGCTGGTACGTTCTTTAATGTCACTGGTCATCACTCCTCCCAAGGATGCATAAGGCGTGTTGTTAAACGAATAGATGGACATCAACAGGGTATATGTGATCCCCGCATATAATATCTTTCCGCGTTCTTCCAGATCCGGCGTCGTAAAGGAAAGGATAAAAAACAGCGCAAAAGGCAAGGCTGTCCATAAAATCCAAGGGCGGTATTTTCCCCATTTGGTATTCGTCCGGTCCGCAAGAATCCCCGCTAATGGGTCCACAAAAGCATCAAATACACGGGCAAAAAGCAATATAAACCCAGCTGCAGTCGCTTTTATACCGAATACGTCGGTATAAAAAAACAGCTGAAACATCATCATCATCTGAAAGACAAGGTTAGCAGAGCCATCCCCCATGCTGTAACCTACCTTTTCCCAGAAAGTCACTTTTTGTGTTTTCGAATTCATATGTCAATAATCAATTTATTTATTAGTGATTCTATTTAAAACATTTATACTATCTTCAGCCACGGGGCTCTCCTGAGGCCCCAAATAGGAAGGCCGTAGACCGCCCAGGTCAATAAGTATGCGCTGTAGGACAATACCTTGGTCGAGAAAACGGATTTTCAATTTATGCTCCCCAGGCGACATCGCGTGTGTCGAAACACTTTCAATGATTCGGCGTGCCTGCCATGGTCCCAATTCGCCTTTGTAGTGACCGTTAAAGTTGATAATTGTCTCCGGCCCATTGTCCAGCGAGATCGCATAGCGCAATCCCCTATTTCCATTAAAATTTAATGTGGGCGACAACAGCAGGATCACTTTCGCCTCTTTCTTTTCCTTGATCTGGATCTTATACTCCAGGGCTGTATGATCAGTCAGCTGGGCCGTGACCGGCATCGTTGTCATTCCCGACACCGTCTTACCCAGGTCAGGGATTTCTGTCCATTGTACAGAGGGTGCGCTCCTTGCAGCAGCATAGCTCCTTGCCTCCATGGCGATAAAGCCATGCTCTTCGACAAAGGTGCGCAAGACGGGCCCAGTGCTCGAATCCGGAAGATACTTTACCGCTGGCATGACCGATTTGGGCGGTTCGTTCCAGCTTTGATAACCAATACGTACCTGATCCATCATGTGGACCCACTTCCCGTTTGCTATCCGGTGGTTGTAATGGTCGGTGAACAGCGAATCCCGCCGGAAACAGGCTTTCACCCTATCGGCCCAGTCGTTCGCTTTACGGTCATTTCTCGCCCAGCAATACGCATTCATCGCCTTGGCATGATACATCTCATACAGATTGGCAGTCGCGTTGATCGGGAAGACCACAAGCTGATCGAAGGCATCCCGAAGTGAATCGGGCAACAGATAATACAGGCGTGAGGCTTCCATGGCCAGGGTTTTATAATCGTTCAGCACACTGTCAAACTCATTATAATGCGCGAGGCTAAATGTCTTTTCGTCCAATAGTTCAGGTGTAACCCGGTGGTTGTATTTTGTATAACGGTTGAGCAGGTCGGCAGCTTCCGCAGCATAGGCTTTGCCAAACTGTTGCCCACACCATTGCTTGGTATAGTCAAAAAGGTTATTGGCCTGAAAACGATCCGGGTTCCAGGCCATATCCAGAAAGAATGAGATTGGAAACTCCATGGGTTTGAGGTCCCCCACGTTGACAATCCAGATCTGGTCCACCCCGTGATGATAAGTCAGGTTCATCTGTTCCCAGATCCGTTGGATCTGGGATACATTGACCCATTTGGAATTGCGCGGTCCACCCACATAATCCACATGATAATACATCCCGTAGCCGCCTTTTCGGGGTTTGGCATTTAATTCCGGAAGCTTTCTGACATTACCCCAATTGTCATCACAGAGCAGCAGAGTCACATCCTCCGGTACGCGCATGCCCTTATCATAATAATCCTGCACTTCTTTATATAAAGCCCATAGTTGCGGGGTCTCGGAGGGTGGTTTTCCGGTGACTGTCGCGATTAGGCGGCGTTGATCCTTGACGATCTGTTCCAATAGTCCCACGTTCTGCTGTTCGCTCATGGGTTCATCCCCGTCGCCACGCATGGCGATGGTAACCACAGATTCCCAAGCCTTGGCTCGCGCCATTCCACCGCGCCAAAAGTCCAACAGGCCAGCTTTATTTTTACTATAATCCCAGCTTCCGCCGTTGCCATACCTTTTCCATTCGGCCTGAGCCCGAGCCATGGGCTCATGGTGCGACGTTCCCATCACGATCCCCATTTCATCAGCAAGAGGCCCATTCCTGGGGTCATCATCATAGAAGGCGCTACCCCACATCGCGGGCCACAAGTAATTTGCTTTCAAACGGAGCAGTAGTTCAAATACTTTTTCATAGAAATCAGCATTGAAGCCTCCAAAAGTCGCCTTGGACCAGCCACTCAGGGCTGGTGCTTCATCGTTCAGAAAAATCCCCCTATATTTTACTTTTGGTTCCCCCTGTGTATAAATACCCGGTTTCACATACAACTGTGTCGCCTGTCTTACCGGCACATCGGCCCAATAGTACCAGGGCGATACCCCTATCTGTGCGGACAATTCATAAATCCCATAAATCGTACCCCGCTTGTCACTTCCCGCTATCACCAGAGCCGATTCGAGCCCCTGCAGTGGCTTATTAACGACTGTAATCACAAATTTTTCCCTTTTGCCAGCCAGTTCTTTCCGATCTATAAGCCCTTTGCCAACAAGCGAATCGATCAAAGCCGATTTGCCAAAGGTGCCAATGATGATTTTGGATTTACCTGTACCCGACAGATCCTGTTTTTTACCTGTGACACGGGCAAAATCTGATTTTAGGTTTTCATAAGCACGCAGTACGCCTTTATGATCATTCTGATCAATAAGCAGCGGCAGCGGTATCCCATCCTGGATCAAGGGTAGGTAACCAGCCTTTGCCTGCTGGACCACGAAGCCAGCACCCGCGGTATCCGGGACCGCAAAGGCTGCAGGCCGGGCCGTATCGATACAAGCACATAGCAGTACAGCCATTAACAAGCTCCGCCCATTGAGCCACCCTGCCCAAAAGCCAAAGTGTATCCTCAAAAAGGATAAATTCATTTCAGTCAAAAACAACATGATAACCTTATTTACAATTGGTATTTTCCGACCCTCCGATAGCCCAAGCAGTCACTCTCCCGGTTTTGCATCAACACAAAAAAAGGGAGGGGCCGGTCTATCGCCGATCTGGAAATTTAAAATTAATATTCTCCATGCGTAGCGGCATTGCCATTCGTTACATTGCCTTTGGCATTTGTTGCAAAGCGTGACAAGCATGTTTCATATCTATTTCAATTTGTTTCATACGAACCAAAAAGCGGCTCAAAGTGACTGAAATCTATTTTTTCTTTTTGGTGTCGCCCAATAATATGTATATTCAACTTGATAAACCAATAAACCAATGTGGAGGGATTTCTTTTCGACTGTATTTTTTTTATTTGCCTTTGTATGGTATGCCCAAGGTCAGGCCACACGCATCTATGACAATCGGGACTATGGCTTTGGAGAGCTTTCATCCAACCTCACCAACAGCATATGCCAGGATAAACATGGTTATATATGGACGGCTACAGAATACGGACTTAATAAGTTTGACGGCATTCGTTTTATCCAATACCTCCACGACGTACATGACAGCACATCGATCTCCAGCAACAATATCAATATCCTGTATATAGATCACAACCAAAGGCTCTGGGTGGGCTGCAACAATGGGTTGCAGTATTATGATGAAAATATGGACCGTTTTGTACGCATACATTTTCCCAATCAAATTGCGCCCCATATCACGGATATCATCCATAAAAAGGATGGCCGCATTTGGGTAGCCACGTCGGGCTGGGGCATTTTCGATATCCAGGTGGCACGGAGGCAAGCCTTGCCATTACCGCGACTCAATTCATTGATGGGCGGTATGTTTGCACGCAGTATCTTCGAAGACCGGCAGCATCGTATCTGGGTGGCGGTAGACCGCGTAGGCGTGTCGCGTATTTCCGCTGATCAGAAGCAAGTGCAACGCATCAACTCCGACCTGCTTCCGCAGCCCAAGGGTGGCAATTACGATATTGTGCAGCAGACGGACGGCAGACTGATATTTGCCTCGCCCTCCAAGATATGCCGTTATGATGCGGCGAAGAATCGCTTCGAAGCGGTGGCCTTCAAGGAGAAAAGTCAGTCGACGGTCAGTGAGATCCAGCTTTCCAAAACAAAAAAAGACCACTTGCTGATCAGCACAGAGGGCGACGGCCTCTGGTACCTCGACCTCAACCGCAGTCCGCTGATAGGCACCCGGGCTGAGCTCCCGAATTTGGACAATGACTATCGGCACGGACGCATCCGTACCTTTCTGCAGGATCGGGAAAACAATCTCTGGCTGGGCTGGTTCCAGCGGGGACTGGTGTTTATTCCCGTACAGAGCCGACAGTTTGAGTTCTGGCGTATTCTGGATCTCGAACAGGCCGACAAAAAGACCATCAATGCCATCACCAGAGACCAAAAGGGCAATATCTGGTACGCCGTCGACTACGAAGGAATATTTAGAGCCGACCCCCAGGGCATCTCCCATCAGAAAATCCACACCGCAGCAGATATCACCAAGCTGGAAACCGCAGCGGATGGCACAATATGGTTCAGCTCCTATACCAAAGGATTAGGGCAGATTGATCCTGCCACAGGCCAGTCCAATTATCTAGGTATCTGTGCGGACAAGCAAGTGCAGACCTTTACCTTCGGCAAAAACAATAAGATCTATATCGCCACCTTCGGCGCAGGATTTGTGGAATACGATAATAACACTAAAGCCTCACAGCGTTTCAATATGAATGGTACCAATGCCAAAAAAGGGGCATTGGCCAACGATTGGATCTTTACGATATTGAGCGATAAAGATGGGCTCATCTGGCTGGGGCACCACAAAGGGGTCAGCTGCTACGACCCTGCTAACAATAGCTTTTTCCAATATACCGGCAACAAGCTATCCGAACAGATCACACTCTCCTTGTTGGATGACGGCGTCGGCAATATCTGGGCAGGTACCTATAATGGACTCTATCAGATCAACAAAAAATCAGCTGCGATTACGAGCTTTACCACAAACAATGGCTTGTCAAGCAATGTCATATCAGGTATAGGGCAGGACCAGAGAGGCAATATATGGTGCAGTAGCTTCAAGGGGATCAATTGCCTAAGCCCCAAGACCGGAAAGGTCGTCAACTATTATACAGGAGATGGGCTGGTCGACAGATCTTACAACAAGGGTATTTACTACCAAGATGCAGGGGGAAAAATATATTACGGAGGCAAGCAGGGCATCACCACATTCTATCCAGAAAAAATACGCTTGCAGAGCTACGCCTACCCCGTACTGATTACCAACCTTTATGTCAAAAACCAGCCGATCAAGCCCGGGATGTCTCCCAGTGGCAGTACGATCTATCGGAACGACCTGATGGCGGCCAAAGAATTCTTTTTCCATAACAACGATGACAATTTCACCTTTGAGCTGTCCACCATGGATTTTAACAGTCCAGAAAATGTGTATTATGAATACCGCATTAAGGGCATCAACAAAAGCTGGAATGCCACCTTGCCCGGTGTCAATCTGATTACCTACAATAATTTGTCTTCGGGTGATCATGAGCTCGAAATACGGGCATGCAAATTTGGAGCATATTCACAGAGCCGGACGATTGTCCTCCATATCCTGCCCCCCTGGTATCTGAGCGGACTGGCATATTTCATTTATTTTTTGTTGATTTTGGGAATTATTTTCCTCATCAGCAACTATCTGCATGAGCGGAGGCTGGAAAAATTACATGCATTCAGATTGCAGCTGTTTACTGATATCTCACATGAAATACGCTCGCCATTGACCTTGGTCATGAGTCCCATCGATAAGCTACTGAAGACGGCAGCCGATCCACAGACAAGATCAACGCTGCTCAACATGAACCACAATGCCCAGCGGATACTTAATCTGGTCAATCAGCTGCTTGATATACGTAAGCTTGAAAACGGACATCTGAACCTCAAGTTCACCCAGGTTAACATTGTGGCGTTTATCAAAAACGTGGTCAGTGCCTTTGATCATCAAGCTACTGCCCATGGTATTGCGCTGACCGTGCACAGTCAATCCGAGGAGATTCCACTTTGGATAGATGCAAACAGTTTTGAAAAAATCATTCACAACATTGTGTCCAATGCCTTTAAATTTACCCCTGATGGCGGGAAAATAGAACTTTCGTTATCTTCGATACAGCAGACACAATTTGCGCGCGAAAGCCTGCAGCTTGTTATTTCCGACACGGGCATCGGCATTCCCGATAGCGATATCCGCCATGTCTTCAAACGCTATTATCAATCGGCCGCAGGTGTTATGAACCAGCGCCAGGGCTCGGGCATTGGCCTTCATCTGACCAAAGTGCTGGTCGAGAAACATGGTGGCCAAGTCTATGCAGAAAATAGAAAGGACAACAGCGGAAGCCGGTTTGTCATTACATTTCCGATGGGCAATAAGCACCTGAATAAGGAAGATCTCGTTGCCTATAAGCCTTCCGATGCACCGGGTTTTGAAACGAAAGAAAAGATCAATGCCCAAAATCAGCCGGCCTCAAGATCCCATTATCAAAAAACAGATTTCAAAATCCTGGTTGTCGATGATGACAAGGACATTTTACAGTTTTTGCGTCAGGAACTCGCATCAGCCTATAAAGTTATTGTGGCCGAAAACGGGAGCGACGGATTCCAGCTGGCCCTTGCTGAGCTACCTGATTTAATCATCTCTGACGTCGCCATGCCAGCCATGGACGGCTATATGCTCGTCAAAAAAATCAAGGGCAACAGTATAACCAACCATATCCCTGTCATCTTGCTTACAGCAAAGTCCAATCAGGAGGAACGCATGGAAGGTATAGGCCTGGGTGCAGACGCCTACCTGACCAAGCCCTTTATGGTGGACGAACTCTTTATGGTTACCGAAAATCTGATCAAGAACCGCATGAAAGTAAAAGGTAAATTTTCCGGGGCACAGCAACAAGAAGGGAAAGTGAAAACAATCAGCTTCAAATCCAGCGATGAGCTCCTGATGGAGCGTATCCTAAAAACCGTCAACCAGTACCTCGAAAATCCGGAGTTCAACGTACAGTTTCTAGCTGACGAGGTCGGGCTGAGCCGGGTACAGCTGCACCGCAAAGTGAAAGCATTAACCGGCATATCGACCGGGGAATTTATCCGTAATATCCGGCTCCAACAAGCTGAAAAGCTGTTACTCGAAAAGAAAATAAACATATCGCAGGTTGCCTACGCGCTCGGTTTTACCAATCAGACGCATTTTACCACCTTATTTAAAAAAATGTACGGGCTCAGTCCCACAGACTATATTCAGCGGCACAGCTGTAAGGAAAGTTGATATGCGCTGATTGTGTAGACTCCGGCAATACCGACATTGATGGAAATCATATCTCTGGTATAAGCATCATACCGGGCAGCGAGCTACAGCGATATGTTACTTATTTTGGCCAAATAGGGCTAAGTATTTGGAAGCTTACTGAAGTAGATTATTCTGAAAGGCAAATTGGACGAGCTGTGCTGTATTTCTGGTATTTGTTTTTTCCATGAGATGCTGGCGATAACCTTCCACGGTCCGTTTACTTAAAAATATCTTATCAGCAATTTCCCCGTTGGTAAGACCCTCTGCAATCAATTCCAATACCGCAAACTCCCGATCAGAAATATCGTACTGCTTTAACTTGGCACTTATATCAACTGCAATTGGCTTGAAATTTTTGTAATCACGCACAAAGCTTAGACTTATCGAACTTGTCAGATAAGGTTTCCCCTCAGCAATCTGTTGAATCCCAAACAAAATTTCGGTATAGTCCGCAGCCTTCGATAGGTATCCGTCAGCACCGGCGTCAAAGGCTTCGACGACTGTGCCCGGCGCTTCCGACATGGACAATACAGCAACTTTAACCTCAGGATATATTTTTTTCAATACCTTGATAAGCGAAATACCATCCATTTCCTTCATTTGCAGATCCGTCAAAACAAGATTGGGCGTCTTGCTATTTTCTAGGTATACCAACGCATCTTCGGCACTTCCTACTTCATCTGTCACGACCAGTTTTTCGTCAGACTCCAGTAGCATCCGTATTCCTGTGCGTACTACATGGTGGTCGTCGACTAATAATATTTGGGTCATTATCCTCTCCTTATTAACACACCAATATAACGTTTATTTTTTATAATTATTTTAATAAAAATTCATTATTTAAATTATTATTAAATGTTTGAACACTTGTAAAAAATAAAGTTATTTCCCTTATGCTCGACAGAATCAACCTACCCGCTGTCCTTTGGCCGACCGATGGATAAGTTTTGGCATTACTCCAAAATGTTTTTTAAAACTCGCTGAGAAATGGGCTGGATTGTTATACCCTAAAAATCGGGAAATTTCGTTTATTGGCTTTTCACCCTTTTGCAATAAATCTCTTGCTTTCTGCATCCGAAATTTTGTCAGGTAGCCATAAATAGTGGTTTGGTAGTACATTTTAAAGTATTTTTTTAGGTAATTTTCGTTAGTCCCCAAAACAGCAGCGAGCTCAGCCAGTGAAGGGGGATCGGACATCCGGATTTCTAAAATCCGCTTGGCCTGCGCCATCCGATTTTTCATTTCACCACTGAGATCAGCCGTGTACGCTGGTGGAATTACCTGTAAACGGTACTGATCCAAAGTCCGCGCCAGCAGTTCCATTAGTTTTGCTGAGCAAAATAATTCCATCAGTTCGTCAGCTACCACCTTCCCTACCATATCCTGAAGGATCTGCTTCTGCTGAACGCTGATCAACAAAGGCTGAGTTAACAGCGCGCCAGACTGACCGCGGTCCAGCATATTCCGCAAGGTCGGCCGTAGTGGATCATGCTGTGGCAGATAAGCTTCAAATGCGGTCAATGAAATATTGACCTCTACAAAACGGTCTTCAGGCCGCCGGTGCCAGATACCCACTACCTCCGTCGCGCAAAACAAAAATGCCTGTACCTGACCAGGTGCCAATTTACCTAGCGATTTTCCATCGACATAATAGTGTCGGTCACTGTTCAGGGCAAAGAAAAATTGAATATAAGGCACTGCGCTGTCAATACAGATATAGCCATCGCTGGTAGAATCCAATTCGGCGTGCATCACATGCAATCCCTGTGGCATGCTGATCTCGGCAACTTTCATTCGGGAGGAGTATTGTTGGAGTAGGTTTTCCCTAAATTGAAAAGGCCGCTCAGCGAAATTCCGGATATCAAACGTATAACGTGGTGGAGTTATCGCCATTTCATCCGCAACATGCTTTTCAGGAGACCAGGTTTCCTGCAAGGAAGCATTGTTATCAAGCACCTTCCTTAAACTTTCCGCATGCATATGATTTGATTAATATTCCCGATTTGCATATTATTTTTCCGTCAAATATAAGTCTAAACATCGAAGTTTGCTCCTTATTAAGATTAAATTTAAATAAAAATGCGCAAATTACCTATGATTGCTGCGTTGATAGGGAGTATGTACCTGGCCCAAACCCACGCGCAAGAAAATCAACCCTTTCAGGGCACAGTGCTAGATGAGCAAAACAATCCCCTTGTTGGAGCGACTATCACTGTATTGAAAACCAAAAGCCACACTGCCACCGACACACATGGCCATTTTGTTTTTTCCTCCTTGCCGGATGGAAGTTATGACATCCAGATAAAAGCAATTGGTTTTAAAACCATCAAACAGAAAATACATATCGATGCAACACATCAATCGCCATTACTGATTCATATGCCCAGTGTGGCGGAATCCCTTCAGACGGTGGAGATTTATGGCCGCAAGGAAAAGTCCTACCGAAATACCCAATCCTTTATAGGAAGCAAAACAGAGACAAAACTCCGCGACCTGCCACAGTCAGTCTCCTATGCCACCAAAGAGTTAATTTCAGATCAAGGGTTAATGCGCGTAGGAGAAATTGTCAAAAACTTCAGTGGAGTAAATCAATTTACATTTTACGATGATATCACGATCCGGGGCTTTCGCATCAACGGTGGATCCAACACACAATTGGTCAATGGCTTACGGACGACAACAGGATTTTGGAAACAACCCCTGGCAAATTACCTGGAGCGTGTCGAAGTATTAAAAGGACCTTCTTCGGCCCTATTCGGTAATGCCAGTCCCGGTGGTGTAGTCAACCGGGTCACAAAAAAACCACTGGAGGAAGCCCGAAAATCCTTACAATTTTCGGTTGGCAGTTTTAACAACCTGCGGGCACTGGCCGATTTTACGGGCCCGATGACCAGTGACAAAACGCTACTATATAGGCTTAATATCGGTTATGAAAATGCACAGAATTTCAGGGATCTGCAGTTTGATAAAAATTTGGTCTTAGCCCCCTCCTTCTCTTTTATTCCATCCGACAAGACCCGGATCAACTTTGACATGGTATACAACGATTCGCGTTCGAGACTCGACCGCGGGCAGTCAATCTTTGCAAATGGCGATCTTTACTCCACACCGATCAGCCAATCGATGAGTACGGCCAATGATTTCCTCAACGAACAAACCTATATGGTCACCGCTTCATTAAACCATCGTTTTAATGAGCATTTAAGCTTCAACGCATCGTATATGAAGACAGGCTATGCCGAAGACCTTTCAGAACATCGATCGGCCAATGCATACGCCGTGGATGGTAAAGGAAACAATATTGAAAATATGGTTGCCCGCCAGGTGTTTATCCGCAACAGAAAAAGATTTGTCGACAATATCACTGCTTTCTTCAATTATCATGTCCACACAGGGCAGATAGCGCACAAATTGGTAGCGGGCTATGATTATGCACAGGAAGTATTGCCTGTAGGCGGATCACAGCTTACAGCAAGCGGATATCGAAACAAAGATAACACAGGTACTATTGCACGTTTTGATCCCAAAAAGATCAACGACTATTTACTGGACAAAAACGGCAATCCCATACCTAACGTGTCAAGTTTTGACCTCAGCAATCCTCTTAAGTCCCAGCAATTGCAGGATGGAAGTAAATATTTTTACGCCTCCACACTTGTTGCACCCACATATTACCACCTCAATGCCCTTTATCTACAAGATCAGGTCACACTAGGTCCACTCCAATTATTATTGGGACTGCGCTATGAAAACTATAAGGATATTGCCAGCTATAAAACCGATCAAGCCGAAAATGTGCATCAAGACGTGCTATTACCCAGATTTGGTGCTGTATTTACGGTCAATCCCCAGATCAATGTGTATGGAACATACGTACAGGGCTACAATCCACAGACGGCATCCGCACTCGCCAATCCCAATGCTGGCGGGCCATTTGACCCACTGGAGAATGATATGACTGAATTTGGCGTAAAAACAGCCTGGCTGGATGGCAAACTTCAGGCCAGTGCTGCTGTTTATCAAATCCATCAAAAAAACACATTGTATCCGGCACCCACTGACGACAATGCGGAACTAATGGAGCAAATTGGGAAAGAGCGATCGAAAGGAATAGAATTCGACCTTCAGGGACAGATTCTGCCACATTGGAGCGTTATTGCTTCCTATGCCTATAACGATGCCAAAATCACGGAAGGAGGAAATAACGAAGAACTCAACAAGCAGAAACCCAACGCGCCTCAAAATACGGCGAATATCTGGACAAGATATACTCTTCCTGGCGGGAAGGCAAAAGGCCTGGGGATCGGTGTAGGTGCGAATTATGTTGACAAGAGAAATCTATCGATCAACCAAAACCAAACCATTCCGTCCTACAGTCTGTTGAATGCTGCCCTGTACTATACCATTGGCAAAGTACAGCTGCAAGCAAACTTGAATAACATTACCAACAAGACACATTGGGTCGGCGGTTATGATTACATTCGCCTCTTCCCAGGTGCGCCTCGTAATTTTCTGTTTACCCTAGGTTATACATTCTAACAATGAAATTCAAAAGCACTGTTTTGTTTCTACACCGCTGGATCGGGCTTGTTTCTGGTCTGGTGGTCTTTATTGTCAGCATCACCGGTGCTATTTTTGTTTTTGAGAAGGAACTCTTTGCTGTCTTTCATCCAGGCTATTGTATAGTAGATGTCCAGCCAGGTGCAGCTCCACTGTCACTATCGACATTAACAAAAAATGCACAGGCAGCCACCGAACATCCAATTACCATTATCCGTATCCCCAGTACCGATGACAAAATGCAGTCTTATGTTTTTGAATCGCTCAAGCGTCAGCCCAAAAATAAGTCAACTGGTCTCTTCGTCAATGAAGAAATAATCTATTGGGACCGCATTTTCGTAGATCCCTACCGGGGCAAAGTGCTCGGAAAGATCGATGTTGAAAACAGTTTTTTCTGGATTGTACGCCAAATACATCAATTTCTGTACATCAGGCGTGATGTAGGCAGTGTGATCGTCGGATCGAGCGTCCTGCTGTTTATTATCACGCTGATTTCAGGTCTGATCATCTGGTGGCCCAAAAATCGTAAAGTAGCCATTAAGCGGTTAAAGATTGATTTCAGGTCCAAATGGAAACGTTTAAATTATGATCTTCATCAGGTATTGGGCTTTTACATTTTTGCTATCGCACTTCTCATTGCAAGCACAGGCCTGGTCTGGTCATTTAAGTGGTGGGAAGCTAGTATTTACTGGATTTTGGATGGGAAACACCCGGATAAAAGCATTGCTGCCCCCCTAGCAAGCAATCCTTTGGATACATTGGATAGCCCAGCACCATTGAATCTCATGTGGGCTGATGTGCAAACAACGTATAAAGAGCATCAGGGCGTCCATATCAATCTGCTCACTGAGCTAGCGCAGGCCAATGTCACAATCTATTATCTGGGCAATACAGGTTGGTCGGCATCTGACACCTATGCGTATGACATGCACAATGGAACTCCTTATTTTAAGCGATTACAACAAGATAAAACACTCGGGATGAAATGGCGCAATTCCAATTACGATATCCACGTCGGCAAGATAGCCGGATTACCAGGTATGTGCATCGCATTTATTGGCAGCTTAATCTGTGCCTCGCTGCCATTGACAGGATTTTACATTTGGTATGGACGCAAATTCAGGAAAAAGACAAAAAGCAAGGAACTACCGAGCCCTACAAAAAGAAAAAGTAAACAACCTCTGTTCTAATGGTAAACCCGATGACAACGAAGCACAGCTGAAAGTTATCCATTTTTGTGACTGCGGTACAGCAGGGGTGATTGTCCAAGATGGCCTTTAAAAAACTTACTGAACGTACCAAAATCCGAAAAATTAAGTTCCTGCATCACATCCTTTACCGACATACTGGATACATTCAATAAAATAACGGCCTCAGAAATCACAATTTCCTCCAAGATCGCCTTTGGACCAAAGCCGGTTACATCTTTCACAATGCGGGTCAGATGTTTTCTTGAGATAAACAATCGGTCAGCATAATACTGTACCGACCGATTGGTTTTAAAATGAAGGGATGCCAGATTCAAAAACTCCATCACCATCCTATTTTTGCGCTCAAATCCTGCGCTTGTACGTTCCAGTTTGCTACTCACCTTTGCGCTGATCTCATAGAAAAGTAGCATCAGCGTCATCTTGATGATTTCCAGGCGAAATGGCGCATCCTGCGGCGCCGTATTCTGATATTCTAGATTCATCAAATATTCATAAAAGCGGTTTGAATCGCTTTTATCAAGGTTAAGGATTGTGTCATCCTCATGACCCAATTTTTCCATGGAATAGACTTTGTAAACAGGAAGTCCTATTTTCTGAAAAAAATCAAACTCCGTAAACAGCGTGTACATCTCGATATCGTCCGAACTCTCCATCACCTGCATAACGACCATGGGTGACAAAAAATACATGGTGTCAGCTTCAAGTATATGATCGACAAAATTAAGTGATACTTTCAATGTTCCTTTCCGTATCAAACATATTCCCAAATGATCAATCCGGATGGGCCGACGGCATAAATAATTCTGAATTTCGGCTTTTGTAGACCGATACATCATCAGACCTTGATAAAGCCTGTTATCCATTGCTTTTTCCGATATATAATCTTTAAACGAGAGCTTTGTTATTTCTTTAACCATCTCAGCTGTCTTTCGTGATACAATACTTAAAATACGTTATGTCCGGCTCAGAAAAAAAATATTTTTCCAAAAAGCCCTGCAACAAATCACCTTCATTTTGTTTGATTGCTTTCTTCAACGGCTCCAAACGTGTGGAAAAAAAGTCTTTTGTTGCAAAATATTGGTTCAGGATGGGATTTCCGGCAACAAGCTTTTTTCGCATCGCAATGATATTTTTCAACAGCTCTTCCCTATTTTTTGTATGTTGAATTTTCAGCGCAATTAAACGATAGCACTGCGATAGCTCATGGTAGATTGTCAATTCCATGATGCCTATCATACCACCAAAGTACCGAAAGAATTTTGCTTTGGAGATTTTTGTTGACGTCAAAATATCCACTACTTTCGCTTTTTGAAAGCCCTGATTCAGAAATACCGGTTTCGAATCTTCGATGGCCCGTAGTATAAAATCTTTCGTTGCAACCATAATTATATCGTTAAAATCCACTTATTTTGGACGGCTTTGTTAGTTCAGCCCCCCACCCAGCGCTTTATAAAGTGCTACCTCTGCATATAACATTTTGCTTTTCACCTGCATCTGATCGAGCTCTGCCTGCAGTTTGCTCTGCTGCGCTGCGAGCACTTCCAGATAAGTTGCCATATCATTCCTAAATAAAATTTTTGCCTGTTGAATCAGCTGTCGATTACGTTCGACCAACTGGTCATTATAGCGTTGTTGCTCTTGAAGGGAAGCAATTTGTTCCATCGTGGTAGACACTTCACTTGCTGCCTGCAGCACCGCTTCTTTAAACTGTAATTCTGCCTGTTCCGAGCGAATGACAGCTTGGTTGAGTGCAGTTTTCAGCCGTCTTCCCTGCAGCAAAGGCTGTGTCAATGATCCAGACACCATCCCAAACAAAGATCCGGGAATATTGAACCAATTGCTTGACGTAAACGAGTTTAATCCGCCTTGTGCCGTGATCCGTAGTGCAGGATACATATTGGCCCGACTGACCTTTACATCCGATACCGTCTGTAAAAAAGCATATTCAGCCGCCCTGATATCTGGTCTTCTGCTCAACATTGCCGCCGGCACACCAGTACCAAATACGGTACGTTCCTTCAATGCCAACAGGCTTCCCCTACCAGTTTGCAAAGCCGGTAATTTTCCGACCAGCGCAGACAGTGCATTTTCCTGAATAGCCGTATTTTCTGCTATGATACGGATAGACTTAAGCAAATTATCGCGGCTATTTTCCATTTGTTGCACCGCCAGCGAATTGCTCAGTCCGAGACGCTGCTGCACTTTGGTGATATGTAATGTACTGTCTACAATGGCCAAGTTCTGCTGGCTAATGATCTTTTGCTGATCGAACAATAACAGGTTATAATAGCCTTGGGCTATTCCCGCGATCAATCCTGTTCGCACTGCATTGGCGGCTTCCTTTTGAGACAAGTACGCTGCTAATGCTCCCGCCTTCTGATTTTTGATCTTACCCCAGATATCCGCCTCCCAGGATATTGACAGTGTGGAGGAATAATCTTCCATATACGATTTGCCCATAAATTGGCTTGCCATCATACCATTCATGCTATTGTTGGATGGCCTGTTGATGGAAGCAGCGCCGATAGACAGGTCGGCCGTCGGAAGATATCCCCACTTCATCTGCTTCAATGTTTCTTGAGCAGATTCAATTTGTTTGACTGCAACAAGCATATTATTATTGCGCTGCAAGCCACTGTCGATCAAGGCAACCAACTGTTCGTCGCTAAAGAAATCGCGGTAAGAAAGCTCCGCGAGGTTCGCACTTGTATCAGTCTCTAAGGACGCGCTCCTATTTAAAAATTCAGTTGGCAGCTGTTCCTTTTGCAACTTTGGAAGTTCTTTATTCGTTTGGCATCCGATCAGGGTCAATAGACCCAACGCTAGTCCCCACGAAATAATATTTTTTGATCTCATTATCATATTCTTACTAATTCCTGAACTTTCTTAATGCTGTTCCTGCAACAGCTGTTCTTCATATTCCCAATCCTTTGGATCAATCGCTTTACCACTTACCCGTTCCTGTACATATTGGAACACGACAAATAGGATCGGTGTAAAAAAGACACCGAGTACTGTCCCCGCTAACATTCCGAAGACCGCCGCATATCCGATCGAATGATTACCGATAGCTGAAGGCCCTATCGCCGTCAATAGTGGGATCAAGCCCGCTATAAATGCAAGGGAAGTCATCAGGATAGGCCGTAAACGTGCTTTTGCACCCTCGATAGCTGCTGCTGCCAATGGTTTTCCGGCTTTGCGCCTTTGCAAGGCAAATTCCACGATCAAAATTGCATTCTTTGCCAACAATCCGATCAGCATGACCAAGGCCACCTGTACATAGATGTTGTTGGATAGCCCACCGATGGATATTCCCCAGAATACTCCCAGTAGCCCCACAGGAATTGCCAACAGCACGGCAAACGGCAAAATATAACTTTCGTATTGCGCTGATAACAAGAAATACACAAATACGATACATAGTCCAAAGATTGCCGCCGTCTGTCCCGAGGCTCCCCGCTCCTCGCGTGCCATTCCCTTCCAATCGACGGTATATCCCTGTGGCAGGGAAGATTTACCCACCTCTTCAATTGCCGCCATGGCCTGTCCAGTGCTATAGCCCGGAGCTGTCATGATGGTGAGATTAATGGCATTGAAAAGGTTAAAGTGTTCCACATTTTCAGGCCCTGATACCGGCTTTAGATCAACCACACTCTTCAAGGGCACCATCTGTCCCAATTTATTCTTGATGCTGATCGTTTCGATCGACTTCGGATCAGCCCGAAATCCGGGTTCGGATTGCAACACCACCCGATAATATTTCCCAAAACGATTAAAATCAGAGGCCTGCATGCTGCCGTAGTAGGCTTGCATCGCCGCCAATACATCGCTCACATTGAGGCTGAGCTGTTTTGCCAGCCCTTCATTCACTTTCATCTCATACTGCGGAAAAGAGGCATTAAAAGTAGTGAACGCAAAAGCTATTTCGGGGCGCTGCATCAAACTGCCCACAAAGGAATTCGATACGTCATTAAAAGCTTGTAAAGTACCCGTATTACGATCCTGTAAAACAACTTCAAGCCCCGAGGTATTTCCAAATCCCGGCACAGTAGGCATCCCGGCCACTAAAAATGTCGTTTCATCCTGTTGGGCTAATATCCCTTGAAACTGGCCGATCAATTGATTGATATCCCGTACTTCCCCCCGCTCCTTCAAGGGCTTCAGGCGCAGCATGATCGCTCCAGCAGATGAAGACGTACTGAAACTCATCATATTGAGCCCTGATATATTAATGATACTTTCGATTGCAGGATGATCCTTCAATAAGTTTTCAGCTTGCTTAAGGTGTTTGCTTGTCCGGTCCAGGGAAGCTCCTGGAGGGTCATTTGCCAGTACCATCAAGAAGCTCTGGTCTTCATCCGGAATAAAACCCGTTGGCGTTGACCGAAAGGCATAGACAAAAAGACCAATAAAAAGTATTAGACCGGCGAAAGCTACTGATTTCTTTTTGATCAAAAAGATAATAGCCTTGGCATAACGATTGGTCAATTTATCAAATCCGGCATTAAATCCAGCAAAGAAACGCTGTTTGAAAGAAACCTTTACATCCTGGTGATGGTCGTGAGATTTTAGCAGGATTGCACAGAGCGCCGGACTTAATGTCAATGCATTGATTGCAGATATCAAGATCGCCATGGCCAATGTCAATGCAAACTGCTGGTAGAATACCCCGGTAGGACCATCCATAAAAGCAACAGGTATAAAGACGGCAGACATGACCAAAGTAATCGAAATGATGGCGCCAGTGATCTCACTCATAGCAGACATCGTTGCCGAGCGAGCATTCAGCTTCTTTTTCTCCATTTTGGCGTGTACAGCCTCTACCACCACAATGGCATCATCCACCACAATACCGATGGCGAGCACCAGCGCAAATAAGGTCAATAAATTGATCGAAAAGCCAAATACCTGCATAAAGAAAAAGGTTCCGACAATAGACACCGGGACTGCAATAGCTGGTATCAAGGTTGACCGAAAATCCTGTAGGAAGATAAATACCACAATAAATACCAGGATAAATGCTTCCAGGAGTGTGCTCAACACTTGCTTTATCGATTGATCCAAGGACTCTTTTGAACTATACGGGACTTTATACTTTAATCCGGGAGGAAACGACGCTGATAATTCTTTCAAACGCTCATTCATCGCAATTTCCACCGCATTTGCATTCGATCCTGCTGTCTGGTACAAAGCGACCATTACCGCAGGCTTATTGTCAAAACTCGTGGTCACGGTATTGGTATAAGAGCCAAATTCCACCCGAGCAACATCTTTGAGCAATAGAGACGAACCATTGTTATTGGCTCGCAGAATAATATGCTCATACTGTTCGGGTTCGGTATACTTTCCCTGATAGCGAATGGTGTATTCGATCGCCTCCTTGGAGCTTTCGCCAAACTTGCCCGGCGCCGCATCTTTATTTTGTGCCTGTATGGCTGCCGTAATCTCTTCGGGGCTGATATCATAAGCAGCCATGCGTTGCGGATCTAACCATATGCGCATCGAATAATCCTTGTTGCCAAATACCTGTGCATCCCCCACACCGGAGATACGTTTTAACTCGGGAACAATGTTGATTTTGGCATAATTTTCCAAGAAGAGCTCATCAATCCCCTTTTTATCAGCATACAAGGTCACCATGGCCACCATACTATTCTGCCGCTTCATGGTTGTCACACCGATCTGATTGACCTCAGTAGGTAACATGCTCGTGGCCTGGGAGACCCTATTCTGCACATTCACCGCAGCCTGATCCGGATCTGTACCGAGCTTAAAGACAACGCTGATCATCAAGCTTCCGTCATTACTTGCCGTTGAAGTCAGGTAGTCCATATTTTCTACCCCATTGATCGCATTTTCCAGCGGCGGAGCCACTGATTTTGAGATAACCTCTGCGCTCGCTCCAGGATATGTCGCCATCACCGTCACCGTGGGGGGCGCGATTTCGGGGAATTTGGTGATCGGCAAGGAGGTCATCGCCACCACGCCCAAAATAACCAATAGTATTGATATAACGGTCGCGAGTACCGGCCGTTTTATTATTTTCTTCAGCATAATATTTTGATAAATAAGACCCAGCAAATTGTGCTGCGCCGATAGATATAACTTACTTTTTAGGCTTTACGACAGCCCCAGGCCGCACAAAACCCAGACCACCTGTGATCACACGGTCACCGGCCTGTAGCCCAGACTTGACATAATACTCTTCAGTGGTTTTCCCCGCGATCTGCAGTTCCACCTGTTCGGCTTTATTGTCTTTATCCAGTTTATAAGTATAAATTTTATCCTGCACAGCCAATGTCGCTTTTATCGGAACTAGCAGGACATTGTCCAACGCTGCAGTCATTTCGATCCGGCCCGTATTTCCGGCCCGCAACTGCCTATTTGGATTGGCAAAGCGCGCCCGAATCGATATCGATCCCGTATTCTTATCAAACTGTCCCGTCACCGCGTCGATGACACCTTTTTGTGTATATTTTTTTCCATTCGATAAAATCAAATCTACCGAATCTCTGTCCGATGAGCTATTCTTTTTGTCCTGAAAATTCACAAAATCGGCCTCACTCATACTGAAGTAAGCATACACCTGATTGATATCCGTCAGCAAGGTCAGCGGTTCTACCGAAGCAGCATTCACCAGACTTCCCAAGCGATAAGGAATACGGCCGATATAACCTGATACTGGAGCTTTTACAAGGCAAAAGTCAACGTTTATTTTTGCCGCGTTCATTGTCGCCCGGGCCTGCTCGAGGCTCGCAAGCGATGCTTCATACGAAGCTTTGGCCTGAGTGACCTGTAGGTCAGACACAATTTTATTGTCCACAAGCTCGACCTTGCGGTCGAGATCAATTTTAAGATTTTTCAAATTTGCTTCCGCGACATGTACAGCTGCCTTGGCTGTTTTGTATTGTTCTACAAAGGGTCGATCATCAATTTTAAAGAGCGCCTGTCCTGCATGTACATAAGCACCTTCATCGACAAAGATCTTACTTAAATAACCCGATGTCTGCGGCCTCACCTCTACATTTGTGATCCCTTCGATAGAGGCCGAGTACGTATTTTTGGAAATTCCGTTTCCAAGTTGAACCTGATGTACCGATACTTCCGGGGCTGAAGGGTTTGCTGCCGGCGTTCCTTTGCTCTGACACGAAAAAACACTGACGAGTATTCCTAAACCTACAACAGTATTTAGACTGCTCTTTAAATTCATATATTTTCCTTAATATTTTATGCGTACAAATATAAAATCCATGTTTTCGCCTCGAAAGACAGGAAGATCCATCAAGTTGGCAAAAAGACGTATGCCATCATTATGACTTAAATCGGATAAATCTGACAGGAAAATCGCGGACAAAAGAAGAGGGACAATCCTCCTGCTGGATGACGTCCCTCTTCGCTGTCCTTATAATATACAGGTAAAGCTAAATGCATTACGGGTATTTAAAAAGTTAAAAAGATGCTTTCTGTTAGGGAAAAGAACCCCTTTTGGTCTTTTAATAACATCAATAAAAACTGATTGTATTTTTTTTGAAATTTAGCGTCATTTTGTACTGATTTAAAAATGGGGTACCCAACAGACCATCAATTGGCAGCGCATCATGGCCTGTTCCCCCACCAATAGATTGATCTGTGATCACTGTGTACATATCCTGCAAGGGAAATCCATCCAATTTTCCCTGCATCAGATAAGCGATACGATTTCCTTTGCTGGTACCATTTACACCATTGATGTCCACCTCGCCCTCTTCATAATCAATAAAGGGTTTCAGTGTTGTTTCGAGCGATTTCTTTAACACGTTGGCATTTGCCCCACAATCTATCCCCATTGGGTATATTTTTGTTCCAAATGCGATATCCACTATTGGAATATGTCTCTTCATCCGCAACGGAAAATGTCCCATCAATTTACCTTTCGGAATTTCCTCGCTCAGCAGTTCACCGTTTTTGTCTATTCGCTCGAGCAGCAATAGCTGTTGAGCATAATCCAAGGTAAACTGATAATCCTTGAGCAAACCTATTCCAAGTAATCCAAAAATTGGCGTACCGTCTTCGAGAGCCATGTCAGCCATATTCGAAACCGGAGCTTCAAAATTGTTAAGCACTAGTGCTCCGATTGCCAAACTATTGTCCGCCGACCAGACAACACCGCCCATTTGCCCGCCCACACCAAAGAAATCGACAGATACATCTGGCCTAATGTTATCTGTATCCACAAATTTCTTCCGCAAGATAATTACGGGCGCACCGCTATCGAACTGGAAGCAGCCCTTAGTGCCGTTCAATGTCGATTCGATGTAGATCAGGCCGTTAACCAATCTAAACGGAATGCTTAATGTATCAGGCAGCCGCGAATGAGTCAGGGCATCCGACAACGCTTTTTCGGGATCCCCTTTCAATCTTCCCTTAATAATGCCCAGATTAACGATCTGCCCCCGTTTATTGAACAAAAAACTAGGTTTTCCCGGTTTTCCATCGTGATAAGTGACTTCTACTTGGATCAGTTCATCACCATTATTCTGCTGATTTCGATGGATAACTTTAAATGCTCTAATGGCCGAAAATTTATTCAGAATATCCGGCACCGCAACAGTATTATTCAGCTTGGGAAGATTACCTATTGTTGCAGTATCAGCCATCATTGAAAGCAGTGCATCCGCATCTTTCTTGTTGATGGATTCAATAATTCTATCGAGCGATTTGATATTGTCCACCTGTTGAGCCGAGACACTATTTCCTAGCGCCCCCAAGAAGAATATAATAAAAATAACCTTCTGCATGATTATTTAACCGTTTGACCCAACCATTTTACCATTGAATCCAATGTACTATCGGGTATGTCACCAAGTTTGGTATATTCTGATGGCGTACATTCCTTACAAGGCTGCAACAAATGGTTTACATTTGGCAATAGTAGCGTGGTTACCTTTCCTTGCTGCCCCGATCTGCTATATTGCTTCCAATAATCTAAATTTACCGGATCTACGAAAGCATCTTTACTCCCATTGATCGCCAAGATCGGTACATCCACATTACCTAAAAAGAGCTGCGGCTCATATTTTACAAAATAACGGTACCAGGGGCCGATCGCATATTGCACATAAGACCAGATCGGAAAACGGAAGTGATCAAATTCAATACCGAGTGTCTTAAAATAGCTATCATCTTTTTGCTTCCAGTAGTTGTATACAGCATTTAACTTACTTTCCAGACTATCAGAGGTCGCATATTGAAAAGCAGTCGCAAACATCAGGCGATTGATTTCATTGGACCTTTTTTTGTCAACTTCTGGTAAGGGGGAGTTATTGACCAAATTTTCATTTTGGACAATAAGTGACTCGAGACCATTTGAAGCCAGACCAGCCAGACTTATTAGAAATGTCACATCTTTACTTTTGGAAGCCGCTATAGAAATAACTGCTCCCCCTTCGCTATGTCCTAGTAGACCGATATGGTTGAGGTCAACATTCTTCTCGCCCTTCAAAAATTCCACTGCGCCCAATACATCCAGCGCAAAATCTGCTGTCGTTGCATAGCGGTATTCGCCGGTGGTTTTACCTACACCACGATCATCCATCCGAAGGACAATGTATCCTTTTGGCGTCAGATAATTGGCAATACGCGCAAACATCTTGGTGCCGCCCATGCTTCCATCACGGTCCTGCGCCCCTGTCCCCGAAGCAATAATTATTGCGGGGTATTTACCTGCCTTTTCCGGCGACGAAATAGTCGCCCCTATGGTAATACTGTCCGCTTTTGATTTAAAAACAACATCTTTGCTTTTAATACTTTGCGCAGCGAGCTGTCCCACAGCAAATAAAAAAACAGAAGTTAACGCAATCGCAATTTTATTCATTTTCATCCTTTTAAATTATTTATAAGTGTTGGTCTCATCGGTATAAATGAGCTCGTTACACTCGGTTTGTTTATTCATTAGTCGATTTTCTCTTTAAGGCATTATTCATAAGTATTTATTTTCAATGGTATTCATGAGATCGGTTCATGCTGCCGCCCGCGGTTTCATTTTATTTTCCTGATTTTAACACACTGACCATTTCAATAATTTCATCGGATAGCTCCGAAGCACTTCCCATATACCCTATTTCAGAAAATCGAATTTTACCGTTTTTATCTACAACTATTTTATGCGGGATTGCGCCCACGCCAAAACTTTTTGATACACTGCTTTCTGTATCGAGCAAGATGGTGAATGGATAGTTATTTTCTTTTACGTAATTAGCAACATATTCTTTTGCATCCGGGCGCTTTTCTTGCGTGTCCACAAAATAAAAGACAACATTGGGATCATTTTTAAAGTGTTCGACAGCTATTTTCATTCCCGGAAAAGCGGCCTTACAAGGTGCGCACCAGGAGGCCCAAAAATCAAGAATAACGATCTTTCCTTTTTGCTGTTCCAATGTCACTGTATTTCCAAATTGATCTTTTAATTGAAATGCTGGCGCGTTTTTATTGACCAATTGCTGGAGAACCTTCGTTTTCAGTTCGTCCTGAAGGTTGGCATCCTTAAGGCCGGACAGATAATCAGTATACCCCTTATCGTTTCCTTTTTCGGCAATGTAGATCTCTTTCATTAAATCCAACATATAAGTTGAACTCTGATTCACCCGATAGCTTGCTTCGAGGCTTTCTTTCAGTTCCTTTTTCTTGTCCTGCCCTTTTAGTATTTTCGCAAATGTGTCATTTAAGCTAGCATCTTCAAAGCCTTTCTCACTTTTAGCGGCAGTAGCGTAAACAAATGCTTCATCAAAAAGTGCATTATCTGCCAATATTTTAGCAAACAAAGCGGCATTAGCATAATACAGCCCACTATACTCGTCGCCCTGAAAATTATCCTTATAATAATTTAAGCGATCCAGTACCACGCGGGTATAGGGCAAAATTTCTTTGGCCGTTTTTGAGTTCTGTGAAATGTAAGGAACGGAAATACTCCTGTAAATGACATTTGACAAGGACATGTAAGGCTCAGCTTTTGACACATATTTTTTATACGTTTCAAAATCGTTCTTCATGCTGGTATAAACAGAAATTGTCCAGTACGCGTTAATATAACTAATCCGATGTGCATCGTTAAAGGCAACTTCCGATTCACGATAAGGGTGCTTATCCACAAAGTCCATGGCGGCTTTCAATCGCTCATCATCCGTTTTCGCTTTTTGAAAAAGATTAAAGTCCGCCAATCGTTGCTGATCCTTGACATATTGTCCTTGTGGATATTGTAGACGGATCTTTTGTTCCAGTTCGTTTGCTTTCACCGTATCTTTCAGTACCTCTTTATATACCTTAAATACCTGCAATAAATCCTCTTCTTTAAGATTAGGCATAGCCTGCAGCGCATGAAGTTCGTTTTGGAGTTTTGACAACGATTCAGCTGTATTTATATGTTTCAAGGCGTTGGCAGCAGGATACAATACCTTAAATCTATTTTCAGGATGTCCTTGCAACTCATATTTGGCCCACATGATCAATATCTCATCGGTTTTATAGGCGGATTTATCCACGACGAAAGGAGTCCCCGGAACGATATCCGGTGTGCGCAACATGCCCCATCCGATCATACCGCCCGAAACCTGTTTCCCATCTTTTCCTGAAATCAAATAAGAATAGGTTAGATCGCCCCCCCGATCATAAAGCGTATCTGCCTGAAAAACAAAATTGACCAGAGCCATCTTCTCCGGAACAATATAACTCGCCGTCCAAATGGAATCTTTTTTTGTAAACTTTAAGGCGTTCTGCACCCAGCGAAAATCCTGGTATCCCGTCAGTGTACCCGAAATAGACTGCGCATCTTTCAAGGTTGTCTTACGGGCGTCATATACAAATTGTACGGTATCACGTTCTTTTGGAAATTCGGGAATCACTTTAAAATTAGGCGTTTGCGCTTGTACAGAGGCAGCAACACCAAGAAATGCTGTACCCAACATTGCTCCCAATGATTGTTTTGTTTTCATATGAATAGTTTGTTTAATTTTTTAGGGATTTTGAACAATTTCTGGACTTAAATTAATCTCATACTGCGCTATTGGAAAAACATAGCGATTGCTATTTGGCGCAAGGGAAACTGTTTTTCCGGCAAATGTACGCGTATATGTTTTTTGAAATAATGCATCATCTTTCAAGCGGCGCATATCCCACCATCTCAGCATGCGGAACATAAATTCCCGGCGGCGTTCCGCAACGACTTTAAGCAAGGCATCATTGGCGTCGCTAGCCGATAGATTGACAGTTCCCTTCGAAAGTATTCGCTTGGCCCGAAGCTGGTTGACTAAGGCCATCGCCGCTGCAGGTTTATTGTTCCGCGCTTCGCTCTCTGCTTTAATCAATAGCATTTCAGGAACGGTGGGCCCTACATTTCGACCTTCATTCATAACGTAATCCAGGTAGTAATACCGGCCCTCGTAGACATCCCAAGACGAAATAATGTCACCATTCACGGTAAATAAATTATAGCGTTGGTCATGCTCTCCAAATAGTTTGATAAGGTCGCTGCTCAAACGAAATGCCGTTGGGGTATAAGCGGATATGCCATTTACAGGTACCTTTGATAGCAGAATCTCCTGGTTAAATACTCTTTTGGGGTAATTGGAGGCCGTCAGCTGGTCCAAAGCAGTCAAATCAATCAATGTACTGTTTAAAGCCAGGGCCTGATCTGCCGCGGCGGCGGCCTCATTATAGCTATTCATGTAGAGATAAGTACGTGCCAGCAATCCATATGCGGCAGCCTTGCTGGGCAGCGTCGTATATTGCTGCTCATTTGGCAACAATGGAGTGGCCTCCTGGATATCCTTTAGAATAGCATCATAGACCGTCTGCACAGGCACCCTTACCAAAGGTTGCTCTGTCGACGGGGCCAGCAACAGTGGAACCCCCAGATCCGTGCCTGCTGTTGCCTGTTGGTACGGCTTGGCATAGGTATTGACCAGCATCAGATAAGCGGCGGCGCGATGAATTTTGGCTTCGGCCATCAATTCCGCCTTCTCCAGATCACTTCCATCCGTCACCGATGGGACCTCATTGATCACCGTATTTGCATAGGCAATCGTATTGTACAGCGCACCCCATGCATCATCTTTATGATACAAATTTTCGATTGGATAGATCACATCTGACCATTGATAAGCCCGGCTATAGTAGCCATAATAATCGCTACTCACCAAACCTTTCTGCTGTGCACTGCCATCTATAATTTCCAGGTCATCGGCTGCCATGTCAGCAATGGAGGGCGCAGCTTCAAATGCATTTGTATTGTTCAGCAGATAACGATAATTTTCAATCGTACCCGGAGTCAACTGCCCCTGCGTTTTGATGTCAACATATTTTTCACAACTGGCAAATATTGTCAAGGAAATTGCTGCTAAAGCTGTGGTATAAGAAAGGTTAAACTTCAATCGTCTCACAATAGATTGATTGCTATTATTTTCAGTTGTTCGGTTTTTCATATCAATCCGTGTTAAAAGCTTACATTAATTGAAAAATTATACGAGGGCACTGGACGCAAATTTGTCGTATTGCCCACGAGATTAGTAAAATCAGGATCATAGCCTTCTTTATTCGCTGTCCAGATCAGACCCAAATTCCGCACCGAACCAGCTAACTGGATATTTTCAACTTTCAGTCTGTTCAGCAGACTTTTCGGTAGGCCATAGCTCAGCGAAATTTCCCGGAGACGGATATAATCTCCCTTTAAGACATTGATATCCGAATTTTGATAACGCTGTAGACTATAGGAGCTATATATATCGGCAGTTAAGGCCGGGACATTTGTAAAAGCTTCATCACCTGCTTGCCGCCATCTATCTGCGATGTCAGCGCTCAGATCGAACTTAGGGATTGTCAACCCCCTGCTCGGCATCATATAAGACTCGACGCTAGGTTTCATAAAAACATTGCCAAACTGATACGAAATCAAAGCATATACTGACCATTGTTTATAACGTAAATTGGTCCTAAAAGACCCATAGTATGGAGCCACCCTCCGACCGGCATAGACTAGATCCTCCACCCCACTTAAGGTCTGCGTGACTGGAATAATTTCATTATTCTTATTATAAATCTGCGTAAGTCCCTTCTCATCTAAACCAGCATGGCGAAAGACAAAGATTTTATCACTGGGGTAACCTTCTAAATAACTGATGCCAATAGGATTATACGAGTAGGTAAATGCAGAAATATCTTTTGGATCAAATCTATTATCAGTGATCGTATTGGTATTGTATGAAAAATTCAATGTGGCATCCAAGTTCCAATCCGTATTTCGCACAAACGTACCCGTTAAGCCCAGGTCAATCCCTTTGCCCGACATGGAAGCTGTGTTTCTTTTTAATGAACCGGCACCGATGGTTCCGACATAAGGTGCTGCGATCGGGAAGCTATATAAGAGGTCTTTACCATTTTTACGGTAATAATCTATGGTACCGGTAAGACGGTTATCCAATAGACCAAAGTCCAGTCCTAAATTGGTTACGTAAGTCTTCTCCCAACGCAACTGCGGGTTTGCTACAGCGATAATGCTTGCCGAAGGCTGACCTGTCGGGTTGTAAGCAGCGTTATCAAAAGAAATGTAAGTAAAAGGTCTGACATCTTGTGTAATGTTGCCATTGACACCATATGTGGCACGGAGCCCAAGCTGGTTCAACCAGGTAAACTTTTGCATAAAATGCTCTTTTGCCACATTCCATTTTAGGCCCGAAGACCACAAGGGCGTCGCCCGAAAGCTACGGTCCAAGCCAAAATTATTGTAATCATCATAGCGCACACTTCCCGAAACCGTATACTTTCCACTTAATGTATAAGCAGCGTTAGAAAAGTAAGATAAAAAACGTCTTGTTCTGTCGGCTTGCGTGGGTCCTCCACTCAAGCCAGAAAGGTAGCCCATCAACGTATTGTAACCATTTTGGGCATAACTAACATCTGTATTAAAGCCCGTCTGTGGGTTGTAGCCGTACATCGTTTTCATCCCCTGACCAGCCTGTGTCTGTCTGATCTCCGAACCGGCGATGGCCGTGATCTCATGCTTTTGACCGAAGGTTGCATCATAATTTAGTTGGCCACGAACCGTATAGTTGTTGATACTGCTGTTAATGATATTGTAGATCCCACCTTTGTTGATACCAATGGTATTTGTCATCTCCCCAATTGGTGTAAATTGATTCAACAGCAGGCGATTTTTATAGGAGTTTTCGTCATTAAACGCCCTATTCTCACCAAAAGAGCGTTCATTTGCATAACTTACCGAACCTTTTAATCCCTTATACAAAGGCACTTCCAAGTTAATGACCGCCGAATAGTTATTATCTTTCTGCAGGTTGTCCAGCAGTTGCAATTCCTGCAAATAGTTATACCGCCAATCCTTATAAGCTGGACCTAGAGGTTGCGTAAACCCAGGGTTTATCCGATCATAGTAAATCCCATTTCCATTTTGGTCGGCCAAAAGCTGGTAAGGAAGCAAAGTCGAACTATTTGCATCATATAGCTGGGCAATGTCAATTCCATTTTTGCTGTTTCTGAAGAACGTTCCCCGGACACTGGTAGAAAGGGTGGCAATTTTAAATATCTTCCAGTTATTGTTTAAGCTAAAGGTAAACCTCTTTCCATTTTCACCTTTTGTGAATGGGTTTTCGTTGGCATATGATGCTGAGTAGAAATAATTATTATTTTCCGTGCCGTTGCTAATGGACAGGTTGTACTGCTGGTTGTTCATCGGGCGCAGCAAATATTGCTGGATCTGCGCCCTGTTGTCAATCTGCTTCAATGGATTGACAAGCGCATCGTAGTCGCCCTGGCTTATCAGTCCATTTTTGAGGCGTATTGCCGCAGCAGCCACTTCACCCGGGTAATAGCTCGATGCATACATGTATAAATTTGCTGCAATATTGTTTGAATTCAAGATATTTTTTGCAACGAGCTCCTCTTGGTAATCGATCATCTGCGCACTGTTCATGGTACGTAAATATCCCAGATCAGGTTTACCGGAGAATGCCGTGTTAAAGGAAAAGTTTATCCTTGGCACCCCCGTATTCGATCCTTTCTTTGTCGTCACCACAATTACCCCGTTGGCGGCACGGACTCCATAAATGGAAGCTGCTGCTGCATCTTTCAAGATCGTAATATTATCCACGTCATTGGGATTGAGCATAGCCAAATCGATATTGGATATAGCGCCATCAATCACGATCAGGGGGGATTTTTCGGTATCTGTGTCTATCGATCCAACACCACGAACAGTGAGGTTGTAATCATTTTGTCCGATGGTACGCGTACTGGAGTAAATCCCCATCTGATTGTTGTTGTAGGTAAAGGTACGGTCCCCCGAACCGAGGGACACCTGAAGGCCAGGAGCCAAGCCTTCCATTCGGTTGATTAAGTTGGGTGATGGATTTTTTTCCAATTCTTTGGCGCTAATTACTGTTGCCGATCCTGTAGCCCTTTCCTTGGAGATTTTTTGGTACCCCGTAGAAATGACAACTTCTTCGAGCATATTCTCTTCAGCTTCCATGACAACAACCATTTGCTCACGATTTCCAACTACCACAGCCTTACTTTTGTATCCCACTGCTGTAAAAACAAGTTCGTTTGTTGGCGCTAGGTCATACAACATAAATCGGCCATTTTCATCTACCTTTCCGCCCTTGCGTGTGTCTTTTATCCAGATACTTGCAAAAGGTATGGCTTTGCCACTTGCAGAACGCACCGTACCCGACACGCGCTCCAGATCGGTATCCGCAGTCCGGTCATTTTCGGATATACTTTGCTGATTACGGCTACTTGTTTCCTGACGGCGAACAATGGAATAAGACCTATCATCGACATATAAGAATACCAGCTGATTGGGATACAGTACTTTTTTGAGCACTTCCTCTAAGCGATTTCCTTTTAACGATGCCGGATCCACAAATTTACCGTTCAGAAGGTTGTGCTCATAGCTTAAGTTAGCGTTGAATTGCTGCTCGATCCGTTTGACTGCTTGGGCAAGCGGCAACTTCTCTTGGGCCAATGCCTGTTGCCCGACAGTAAATAATAGCGAACAGACCGGAACCATCAAGATGCTCCGTATCGGCTGCCACCTGTTGTCTGTAATTTTCATTTTTAGTTAGGTTAGCTATAATAATGTATTAGATTGATATTGTTTTTCTCATTTAGGGTCAAGGTAGATGGTATCTTTTTCCGTGCGGATGTTGGCTTGTAAAATATTAGCAATCGTATAAACGATGCTTTCTGGGGAATTTAACGAGATACGGCCATCAATTTTTCGGTTTAACAGTGCTGTATCATTAACGATGATCTCTTTTCCATAGACATAGCGAAATTCATTGATGAGATCAGCTATGGATAAGTTTTCTCCGGTCAGTGTCTTTTGGGTCCAGGCGACGGTCTGCTGCACGGTCCGCTTGTCACTCAGCATATTTCGAAAGCCCTGGTCTCCAGCCATAACAATATCACCGGGGGCAAGAATCCGTGCCGCTCCACCTTGTTTCACATTGCGCAGGACAATGCGTCCTTCCAATAGCGATACTGTTACTTTGTTATCTCTATTTTTTAAATTAAACTTGGTGCCTAGCACTTCTACGGCTAGCTCACCGGTATAGGCTGTGAAACGCTCCTCCTGGCGAATTGCGGTAGTGTCCTTATTCAGATGCCTGATTGTTAGTAAGGCCTCACCTGTCGTATGTACTTCCCGCTTAGATAACCAGTTCCAGGCACGGCGATAGGCCACCGAGGAGTTGGCATTCAACTGAACCGTGCTGCTATCCGGCAAGATCACGGTCTGTAAGGCACCGCTTCCAGTCTGTATCACAATCATGGATTGGTAGTACCAAGCTGCAGTTACAAAAAGAGCCACAGCCGCTGCGCCCGCTAAGGAAGTCCATATGCGGATGATATGGTTTCTTCTTTTCTTCCTATTGCTAACGATGCCTCTTTCAATATCGCGGAATAGGCTGTCCGTGAAGACCAGGTCAGGCCGAATGCGCGCGATCCCCATCAAGGCCTGGAGATAAGCTAGCGCCTCATCATACGCTTTTGCATTTGGTGGATTGCCCGCACGCCATTTATGCCAATAGCCAAGTTCTTCCTGATCCGGCTTTTTAGCAAAACGGACAAAGTCCAGATCGTCCAAAAAATCCTGCGTATTATAGGTATGATAGTTTTCCATTAGTAAGCCTTTGTTAAGTAGATGACAAATTGGGATTGGATTTTATCCCATGTAATTTTATTTTTTTTAAAAAAACTTTAAAAGCTATCTATAAATCTTGTCAAATTCATAATTTCGTAGCCAAACAAGCCCTTTTAAACCAAGTTTTTAGTGGAATTGACAATCTACTGACGATAGTATGCTATTTAAACGCAGGCTTGTGTTAATGTTATTAAATCTTTACTATTTTTGGAAAGCGATAATCTATTTCATTAACTGACGCAAACGCTGAAATGAGTAATACGATCATAGATCTGTGTTGGAATGATTTTATTGAAGGCGATAAAAAGGCCTTCGAGCAGATCTATCGTGCCCTACTTCCCAGCTTGTACGAATATGGCATGCGGCGCGTAAAAGATGAAGATTATGTTAGAGACGCTATTCAGGAGGTATTTATCAAATTCTGGGAAAATCGCAATAAGCTAAAAGTCATATCCAACCCGAAGCATTATCTACTGGTTGCACTTAAGAACAGCTTATTAAACACCCAATTACGTGACGGTAGGCTGACCTCATTCGGCGAAAATGATGATTTCCAACTGACCTACGATGTGGAGTCCAGCTATATTGCTGCTGAGGAACAACGAGGCAATGCACTGAAACTGATTCAAGCACTTGAACAATTAACCGGCAAACAGAAAGAAGTTATTTTTCTTCGATATTTTGAAGAACTGAGCTATGAAGAGATTAGCGTGCTGACCAATATCTCCGTGAAAAGTTTATACAAATTGAATAATCGCGCCATGGCAACGCTTAAAGATATCATGGGTATGCCAAAACAATCTCTCCTTGTGCTGCTTTATATCATTAAATTTTTGTATTCATAACAATCTATCAAATCGATTAGAGATAGACATCCATTAAATAAAGTGATCATGGACAATCAGTGGGCTAAATTCAACCATTTCTTTAAACGGCTAGAAATACCTGCCAAAACCATTCTTTTACAAGAAGGGCAAATCTCTAAAAGGATGTTTTTCATTGAAAAGGGATGTTTACGAACATGGGTCAACAATGATGGTAGAGATATAACCACCCAGTTCTTCTTTGAAGGTGACCGCGTTTCTGCCATCGAAAGTTTCAGGACCAACCGACCCAGTTTATATAGCATTGAAAGCCTCGAGCCCTGTATCCTACAAACCATTTCACAAAAAGATTTTCAGCATATTATTGACGACCTACCTGAGCTGAGAAAGGAACTGGAAGAGCATCTCTTCAAAAGGCTTCTCCATGCACAGCAACTCTTTTATTCCTATCTTAAAAACAATCCACAAGAACGTTATCAAGAACTGATCCAACGGCATCCGCATATTATCCAACGGGTACCCCAGCACTATATCGCTTCCTATTTGGGCATCACTTCCGTTTCATTGAGTCGCATACGAAATAGGCGCTAGTCTTACTTTCTTAACATTTGTTATCGCGCAACGGTGAAAATCCTTCTCATTTTTGGGAAGTAATAAAACCGTAAAAAATGAGAACAGCAATTGTATTCAATCATCCCTATGAAGGTAGCTACTGCAATGCCATCTTGACTGCAGTAACAAATGGTCTGCGCAAGGCGAAGCAGGATGTAGACCTCATGCACCTCGACAATGACAGCTTTAATCCTGCGATGAGTCAGGCTGATTTAAAAGCTTTTGTGGCCCATCAACCCTTGGATCCGCAGGTGATCGACTATACCGAACGGTTGAAAAAAGCGGATCACCTGATTTTTATTTTTCCGATCTGGTGGGATATCATGCCCGCTTCTACCAAAGGATTTATCGATCGGGTATTGTATCCAGGCATCGTTTATGATCATCATCCGCGAGGTTTTGGGCTGGTACCACTGCTCACTAACCTGAAAAGTGTAACCATTATTACTACCATGAACAAGCCCGGAATCATGTATTCCATGCTCATTGGCAATTTAATCCGCAAAGTCATGTTGAAAAGTGTTTTCAAAACCATGGGTTACAAAAATCTGAAATGGATAAGTTTTACCTCCGTAAAATCCCGCACGCAAGAAAAGCGGGTCAAATGGCTCGATGATCTCGAAAGCAGATTTTCCAAAAACCCTATTACATAAAAACTGCGTTATGAAATTAGATAGAAAATATATTACACCATTTATTTCGGTGGTCTTCCTTGCTGTAGGTATTTCGGGCATTTTGATGCTTTTCCATTGGTTTGATGGCTATACAGAAGTCGTGCACGAATGTTTAGGCTTATTTTTCATCTTCTGTGCAGCTTTTCATATCCTACTCAATTGGAAGGCACTAAAAATTCATTTCAAAAAAGGCGTTTTCATCCCATCCCTTTTAAGCGTACTCATTATATCGGCCTTACTCATAGTTGTCGAAGTAATGAATCCACCAATAGACATCACCATTATCAACAAAGTGATAAAAGCACCTATTCATGACGCATTCAAGGTATTGGGACTCGACTATTCTGCAGCGTCCAAAAGATTTGGAACCCATGGGATATCTATTAAAGGTGCAGCAACCATCGAAGACATCTGGTTAAACAACGACATGGATCCTGAAAAAGTAATTGACTTGATCACGGAATAGTTTTACCTGATGGCTCTTTAACAGCTGGATCATACCAAAATATTTTGTAGTTTTAACACACGAACAAAACAAAAAATGATCAATAGGATATTTATTAAAGGAATAATTGGAATTTTTATTTTGGCAAGTGCGAGTTCATGCTCCAGTCAGAAGAATACAGTTAATATGGAACAACAAGTTTCACAACAAGAAGTTACAGGTACCATTACCGCCATTGAAAACGGAAAAGATGGATATATGGCAACCGTTAAGGACAAAAAGGGTACAATATCGATTGTAACCATAAGTATTGTCAACCTCCAGAAATCAGGTGGAACATTCAAACGTTACAATATTGGTGATAGGATCCAAGCCAAAGGAGAATTTTGGAAAGACCAGGCCGGTGTCATGCATATCACTGCCAAGTCTATAATGGAAGTCAAATAGACTTATTTGCAGTCTATCGAATGTGCATAGGATAAAAGGACGGCCGTCGTAAGTCCGTCCTTTTATTTTTCACAATTAAAATCACTCGAATCCAGTCCGCGCTATCTTATCCTTTTAGTTATCAAAAAGTTCCTTCAGTTTTTCACTCAATGTCTCACCACGTAGGTCTTTGGCAATAATCACGCCATTGGGATCAACAAGCAAGGTACTCGGGATTCCCATAATACCATAGTAAGAAGAGACTTCATTATTAAAACCTTTTAGATCAGAAACCTGAGTCCAGGGCATCGCATCGTCCTTAATGGCCTTTTTCCACTTGTCTTCATTATCATCCAGTGAAATACCCAAAACTGTAAAGTTCTTATCTTTATATTTATTGTATTCTTTCAAGACGTTGGGATTCTCTTGCCGGCATGGCCCACACCAGCTTGCCCAAAAATCAACGAGTACATATTTTCCTTTAAACGATGAAAATGATACTAACTTTTTGTCGAGGTCTGCCTGCGAAAAATTTAACATTGCAGTACCGATAGCACTACGTTTTAATATGTCTAATCTATTGGCTAGCGCTTTTCCCTGCATGCTATTTTTCATCGGTGCCGATAAAACGGCATATAAGGGTTGAATGTCTTCATACTTACCCACCATAGCACGGTCAGCAACTAAACTAAGGCTATAAAAACTGGAGGGATACTTCTTAATGTATTCTACGGCGCGTTCCCTTTTGATATTTCTAAAATTACTAATCTTCGCTTCAATTTGCTTTTTTTCTTCCGCGGTCGCTTTTCCATACTGTTGATAGAGTGGATTCTCCTGATCTGTTATATCTTGCAAAGATTTTTGATAGGCATCGGCTTCGTCTTGTAGGGAAGATCCTTTTACTTGTAGTTTGCCTAATTCTTCTGCCGTCCCAGTTAAAGTCATATTTTTTGCTTCTGCAAAAAATTCAACATACCGTTCTGGAAACATGATGGAAATTTTCTGCGGTTCATGGATTGCTACTGACCAGGTAAATTGGCCACCTTTGGTCTGAACGGTGTCCATTTTGGGCACTCCATTTACTGATCTATAAAAGACGATCTCCCCATCTTTTAATCCCTTAATATTTCCATTGAGCTGCGCTTTCTGAGCCAATGCAGCGCAGGTCACCAATAGTAATCCTGCCGTTAATTTAATTTTGTTTATCATTTAATATTTTTCATATGTGATCATAATCCTGTTATGCCTATCAAAATATTTCAGTAAGCTTTTTATCGAGGTCTGCATCTGTGCCGGCGCCACTACCATAGCGTCCAATGATTTGGCCTTGAGGATCGATCAATATTTTTGTTGGTAATGTAGATATGCCATATTGACCCCCGATGTAGTTATCATCCCGCTCTCCCTTTCGTAATTTTTCGATATTTTGTCCTGACAACACGTGCTTCCATACAGCGATCTTATCATCTTCGACAGCTTTTCGCCATGCCTTTTCATTCCCATCATCAGATGCTACGCCAATGATTTCAAGGCCTTTTTCCTTGTATTTAGCATAAAGGGCCAGTAAATGTGGATTTCCTTTACGACAAGGCACACACCAACTTGCCCAAAAGTCAAGCAATACATATTTGCCTTTTTGAGCTGATAAACTTAATGGAGTACCATTGATGTCTGTACTTGTAAAATCGGGTGCATTTACCCCCACAGACCCACGACGAATGGCCTGTATCTTAGCTTGAACATAACGACCCGCGATACTGTGTTTGGCTCCAGTGCTGAGGGCATCATATCTTTTTGCAGACTCTTCCAGTGGCAACTGGCCTACCGCATACATCAGTCGATTTGCGGCGGTAAATCCGTTAGGATAATGTTCCAATACTTGATCCTCGGTCGCACGAATTTGTGCATGAAATGGCTCCATCTCTTTCTGAACAGCATTCATTTCAGCCCGTATAATTTTTGACGCTGCCGTATCTTTCTGTTCTCTAGTAGCCAAGTATTTCTCCACCACACGATTATAGTGTTGTTGAGCGGGTTGCATATTGATCCGGATGCTGGCTTGTTTTTTATTGAGCATTTCTTGCTCCGCATTGGAAACAGAACCTTTAAGCTCGCCTAGTCCAAATTGGTTGTAATCGATGGACAAAGTCATCTCTCCAGGCTCAAGAATAAGGGGTAAACGCTTATCTGCTGAACGTTCGCTCTTTTTTCCCATCAAAATTTCGGCTTGCGTAGGGTACACGAGCTGTCCTCTGAAGATAAATTTCCCTTGATTTAACTGTATACTATCCATCCGTCCATTTTCGCCGTCTGCAATCGAGAGGTAGATATAGCCGTCCGCTTTTCCAGCTACTTTTCCAATCAGCGTAAATGATTTGGACTGCGCGAAAAGTGGCCCAGTCACCAATAGCAAGCTAATTTGTACTATGATTTTTATTGCCTTCATCTGTAAATTATTTACTAAAAACTGCATTCAATTTTGCATCAAGATCAGCATCAGATCCGCCTCCGGAACCATAGCGACCAATAATAACGCCTTGGGGGTCAATTAATATTTTGGTGGGAAGCGTATGGTTACCATAATGTTCGGATATGTCCTGCGAGCGGTCGATGACGTTGTTTTCCATTTTAAGTCCACGAAGAACATGTTTCCAGATCTGTATCTGATCCTGCTCCACCGCTTTCTTCCAGGCAGCTTCATTACGATCGTCATCAGAAATACCGATGATCTCAAAACCGGCATCTTTATATTTATTATAGACGCTGATCAAATGTGGATTTCCCTGTCTACAGGGCACGCACCAGCTCGCCCAAAAATCGAGCAGCACATATTTGCCCCTGTAATCTGCCAAACTAAGAGGTTTACCGTCTATATCAGGTTTTGAAAAGACATAGGCAGGGTTCCCTGGAGACCCACTACGCATTTTATTGATTTCATCAAAGACCTCTTTTCCATAACTGCTTTTTTTTACGTCAGAAGTGAAAGAATGGTATACTTTTTCAGCTTCCGCCAATGTCATACCCGATATCTTAAAACGCATCAGATAGGCAGATACAATAGACTGTGGGTTTTTCGCTATAAATTCGCTGTTTATCGCTTCCTGCTGCTTTTGGAAAGGTTCAAACTTGTCCCGGAAAGCATAGTTATCAATTTTCATAGCCTCTACCTTCTGTTCCATTTCTTTTAGCGCTTTGCTTGCTTTGGCGTATTCTTCATTACGCTTTTGATACTCGGCACGCAGCGGCTCCATCGCTTTATTGATCGGTGCCTTTTGCTCATCGAGGCTTTTTAATTTATCGTTCTCTTTTGATCCGGTAAGTCTACTTTTATTTATACTGTCCCGATCAAGCGTCATTTTCATTGTTGTAGGTTCGAGAACAACTGAAAAAACATTATCAAACGAAAGTGCCTGCCCGCCCAGGCTGATGTAGCCAAATGTTGGTCCGGCAACGACTCCAGTAAACTTGAACTTCCCATTAGCAACTACGACACTGTCTTTTATTTGATTATCGTTACCCGTACCATAAGACAGATGGACATACTTTCCGTTCAGCTCTGGGGCCTGTCCATTAATAACAAATTTCTTTTGGGCTGACACGGTTAAAGTAGCCGTCATTAAGGCCATAAGAGCTATAAATTTATTGCTAGTATTCATGTTTTATCTCTTTAATTTTTAGTTTTTGTTTATTCCTGCCGATGCTTTTAAGCCAGGCATATCTACTATTCTGATGATGTCAACTAAAGTTATGGGTTCTGAACGAGGTTTGGATTGCTTGCAATTTCTTCATCCGGGATCTTCATCAGAATTTTTCCTTCGGTGGGTTGTACCGTCATAGGCGAAGATTTGCCCGATGCATAATCGCGTACCATTGAAAGACCGTTTCTAAATTCATCATAACTCGCATGACCTTCAAAGGCAAGTTCAATTTTACGCTGTTTTAAAATCTCCTTGAACAGCGCCTCACCCGCCAAGTTCTCAAGCTCAGTCAATCCGGCACGTTTCCTGATGATGTTTAGGTCAGCAAGAGCCGCAGCATTTTTTCCCAATTTGACCAATGCTTCGGCTCTATTCAAATACATCTCTGCTAATCTTAGGTAACGGTACGGAGAACGGCTGTATAAAGAAGTATAGCCAATATTGTATTTATTGCAGGCCAAGTGATCCTCTGGAAAGCCCGGTGTTATATTTTCGACATAGAATGCTTTTCTAAGGTCCTTTTCATCAAACAGGGAAAGAAGATAAGGTGAAGGTCGGTAGAGCCCGCCTGTATAATTTATTTGTGAAGGCATCTTAAAAAGGTTGGCAATAAAACCATTCATAAATTCACCATTAATAGCAAATATGTCTTCTTTGTTGTTCAGGTTGTCCGTATCGTAATATTTTTTAAAGGCATCCCCTTGTATAAGTTCGTAGCCCCCTTGACGAATGACCTTATCAGCGTATTCGAAGGCTTTTTGATTAGCTTCGTTATTTGGTGACGAAAAGGTACCGCCCCTATAGAGTTCCACCCGTGATAATAGTGCTTCCGCCGCCAAACCGCTCGCATAACTATTAGATTTCTGCTGTTTAAACAATGGGATCGAAGTCTTCAGATCGGAAACGACCTGCTCATATATTTCAGCGACAGTTGCTCGTTTGGGTGCGAGGCCCGGTGCAAATTCATCATTGACCACCAACATCACGCCGAGCGAATTTCCATTACCTTGGTAGAATGGCATTCCATACAAACGGACCAGATTAAAGTAAATATAACCACGAAGAAATAATGCTTCCGCCTTTGCCTGAAGTATTACTGGATTAGTTTCGTCGTTTTTCACGTTGGCAAGCACTTTATTAATGTGCAACAAAACGTTGTAGCTATTGCGCCAAAAAGCATATGTATAGGAGAGATCTCTATTTGACGAATTAATATAGTCAAATAGGTCAGTATTCCGGTTTACTTGCGCATCAAGGGCACGTATAGTATTTCCCCTGGCTTCTGAAAGAAAAATTTGCAAGTCCGTAAAGCCAACCCCTATTGCGCTTTCTGACCCAACAGTAATTAGGTTATAGATACCCAACACTGCTTTTGAATAGCCAGACGGCGTATCAAATTGTCTTTCTTCAAAAATGACGTTGTGCGGCCTGAGCTCATCAAGTTGTTTGTTGCAGGATGTAAAGCCTAACAAAGTCAATGCTATTAGAACAACATATCGTAATGCATATAATTGTCTATTTTTATATTGAATATTTTTCATTATTTACAAATTAAAATGTCAGCTGCATCCCGAGTAAAAATCTTCTTGGATTGGCAAAACCGGTACCCGCCCCACCATAGCTTGTGTTCACCCCCCCTAAGACGGCTCCTTCCGGATCTACGCCTACAAAATCCTTATGCTTGATCACATATAAATTATCGCCGCTAACAAAAACATCTGCGCGGGCTAGCTTCAGCGCTTTTAACACTCCGTTAGGCAAGCTATAGGTGAACCTGACATTACGCAAACGGGCATGGCTTGCATTTCCCCACATTTTGGATGAACGATAGGTGAGTGCAGTCCATGCATTCGGATCTGTGCTGAATACATCAGGATAATTCGCTTGCATATCCCCGGGCCCTTGCCAAACATGTTGATTATCGGCAAAAACAACATTATTGCGGCCAAGCCTAGGAGCAGTTGGGGCCTGAAAATTATTCACTAAAGACATTTGGGTATAGTTGCCCACCTGAAACCACCACTCTACATTTAAGCTGTAATTTTTATATTGAAAGCTGTTGGTAAATCCACCGAAAAAGCGTGGTGTGGCCTGCCCCACCCGTTGCCAATTGGCCAAGTTGCTCACTTGCCCAATACCTTCCACGATTATTTGATTACCCTTTTCATCAAAATTATAGTGTTGCATATTACCATTCTCGGGGTTGATGCCTGCAAATTGAATCGCTTTGATCACATTGATATCTTCGCCGATTTTTCGATAATATGATCTGGAGTAAGAATCCAAAAGCGAATCCTGATATAGTCTGGTAAGCTTATTTTTATTGTAACTAAAATTAAAACTGGTATGCCAGTTGAAATGAGCAGACTTTACATTATGCGTGCTCAACGATACTTCGATACCCCGGTTAACGATCTGTCCAACATTCTGATATTGTGCTAACGCACCCTGTGCAGAAGGCAAGCTGACCTGCTGTAAAAGACCATCACTACGCTTGTGGTAGATATCCGCAGACAAATTGATCCTATTCTTTAAAAGAGCGATATCGAGACCAATATTGCTATTGTGAAGTGTCTCCCAAGAAATTATCGGATTAGCCAATTGCGTGATCACTGCGCCGATATTATCGACCTGCTCATATCGACCTGTCGCCGAATAAAATGTCGTATTTAGGTATCCGTCGCCCAGGTCTCTACCAGATGTACCATAAGAAGCGCGAAGGCGCAAATTATCAATAGCCTTAATGTTTTTAAAAAAGTTTTCTTTGGATATATTCCATCCACCACTGAACGAGTAAAAAGTACCGTATCGTTTGTCGCGTCCAAAATTGGTCGTTGCATCCGTACGCACGGAAAATGAAGCCATATAGCGGCCTGCATAACTGTAGTCAGCCTGTCCGAACACGGAAAAGGTGGCGCGTTCCTGATAATTTCCCGATGGTTTGTAAGGAAATCCATATGCCACATTGATCGCACTTCCAAAATTTTGTGCGGCCCCCATATTCCGCTCATTGGGCAATACATTATACATGTCTATGTCCATGATTTCCGTGGTCCTTTTGCCCCATTCTTGCCCTACCAATGCACTGATAACATGATTACCGCCGACTGTCTTGTTGAAATTCAGTGTATTGGACATGAGGTAATCAACGAATTTAGTATCATCAATCTCCAGCGTTCCATTAGGTAAAACTGCACTTGCTGGAGAGAATAAATAGGGGTATCCACCATACTTTCCGGAAAATGAACGTGGGTCTAAATAAGAATTGACATTGGTGCCTACAAAATTGAGCGAGTTGGAAGTCTGAACGCTTAAAAAAGGAAGTATATTATACCGCAGACTTATGCTGGCTAAATGATTTTGTACCTTTGTCAGCCTCGTATTATCATATCCCGTTTCCGCAAGAAAATTCTGCGTCCATGTTGTGTAAGCAGGTCCATAATTACTCGACTGTCGCACAGGCAGACTGTCCAACAGATTGCCGGCATTATCATACGGATACATAAATGGCTGAATCATATATAATTCAGGCACCCCGTTGCGTCTGGTGATCCGGTCGATAATAGAGCTTACATTGATACGCGCAAGTAATTTACTTGAAATAGCATGATCAATATTAAATCTTATATTTTTTCGGTCAAACCCATTATCATATAATGCTCCATTTTCCTTAAACCAACCGACTCCCATATAAAATTTAGTTTTATCGGTACCATGACGTACCCCTAATTCCGTATTGGTAAAATTTCCATTGCTATAAATTTTATCTTCCCAATTGAAATTGCGCGTACGATCTTCATCCGTATAGACGCGGCGTTCGCGAATAAAATCAGCGACGTTCGGAAATGTCGTCCGTATGGAAGGAGTTTGCTCCCAATAGCGTTTCATCTGCGTATCCATAAAATCAATAAGTTCGGTCGTGTTCATAAACCGGATGTCCCTTACTGGCTGTATTACCCCAGCCTGCACGCGCGCTTCCACTGTGCTTTTACCAGCCTGTCCACGTTTTGTAGTCACGACAATGACCCCTTGGGCAGCCCGGGATCCATAAATAGCTGTAGATGCAGCATCTTTTAGCACGCTGATATCTTCAATATCAGCCGGATTGACAGCATCCTGTAAGGACTGATAATTGGTGATCACACCATCGACAACAATCAGTGGACCGAGATAATTGTTTGTAGGGGTGGTCATTGACGATTGTCCCCTAGCAATCACCTGCCCTTTTGCTCCCGACTCTCCGGTACTCTCCGTAATATATAGACCTGTAGTTTTCCCTTTAAGCATCGATAGCACATTGGGGGTACTGACGCTGTTACGAAGTTCTTCACCCTTGACAGATTGTACCGCGCCGGTCACTTCAGAAGCCCGTTTGGTCATGTATCCCACCACGACAAGCTCTTCGAGGCTTTCAGCAAGAACATCCATCCTGATGGTACCTATATTTTCAGTCGCAGCCAGATTAAGGCGCCGATAGCCAAGCAGCGATATTTCCAAAAAACTTTGTTTTGGTACGCTTTCGATATTGATTTCCCCATGGCTATCTGATTTAGACTCCTTTATAACACGTTTATTTGCCGAAATGACCCTGATGGTCACACCAATTAGGGGCCTACCCAGCGAATCAACCACCCGCCCCCTAACTGTTATCGTCTCTTGTTGTCCATTATCGTCTATTTGCGCAAGATTAGCTACTGTTGAGGTCTTCTCTCTTTCTCTGATGGTGATGAGCTTGCCCTGTATCTTATAGCTTAGCTGTAAACCATGAATAATCTGTCTGATGGCTTGGTCCAACTCCATGTTTTTAATATCAATGGCAATTCGGGTATTGCTATTGACCCGTTTTGCAGACCACAGATAATGGTAACCAGTTTGTTTATTGACTTCGCGGAAAGCCTCTTTGAGTGTGATGCTCTTATTTTTCAGTGTCACCTTTTGCGCGAGAGCCGTAGCACTTATCTGTAGACAGACCAAAAAGCAGCTGATGGTTGTCAGTGAAATTTTCATAATGTAGGGTTTCGTTCGACTAAAAAGCCGATGCACATCTTTTTTAATTATTTTATACATTTGTTTGGTTAGTTAGGTATTAAATGAGTTTTCAAGATGGTTTGATAACGGCTAACTTCATGATCGGGAGCGCTCCAACGCTCCTGATTATTTTTACTGTCCATACGTTATCTTTTTTGTCGCTTTTTTTACTTCATAGGCTATCAGGTATTTTAGCTGGTTTATAAAATCTATTTTCTTTTCACGTATACGGTATTCGAATGAACAGTAAATTGGACTTCACCGGTACTCGCTAAGGCTTCCAATACAAAACTTAAATTCTGGTTACGGGGTAATACCCCTTCAAATTTCAGTTTTCGTAGGCTTTCATCCTCATATTCAACCTTTACATTATACCAGCGGCCTATTTGATTCAAAATATGATTTAGGTCTTCATCAGAAAAGGTAAATGTGCCATCTTTCCACGACACATAATTTGCTGGGTCAACCGGAATAAAAGAAATGCTGTTATTCTGTACAATTGCTTGCTGATTGGGTTGCAGTTGATGTAGTTTTTTATTTCCTTTTATATTAATAGCCACTTTGCCTTCGACCAAAGTAGTCCGCGTAGCCTCGCCCGGATAGGCCGAAATATTAAATGCTGTACCCAATACCTGCACCGTCTGAGTGGGTGTCTTAACAAGAAAAGGTACCTTGATCCGCTTGTTATTCTGAAGCATGTACCGTGTAGCCACCTCAAAAAATGCCTCACCTTCCATTTCTAATTCTCTAGGTTGGTCTTTACTTCTGATTTTATATGTTAATCTGGAGTCCGAATTTAACCAGATCTTAGATCCATCTGCCAATATGATGTGGTAAGTCCCACCTTTCGGCACCGTGATTACCATGTCCTGATGTATCGATTCATGGCTTTCCAAACCTTCGATGGAAGCTCCGTCTGCGTACATGAGCTCATCGCCAAAAACGATACTTTCGTGTTTATTACTGAGCGCAATTTCTCTTCCGTCGGCGAGCCGTAATGAGGCAATACTTGTACCCGGCTTTATCGTATTTCGTTCATCGTTATCCAAACGTGACAGCATCCACAAAGACGCTCCGATACTGACGACTAGGAGTGCCGCTGCAGCTACCGTTTTCTTCCAATTCCAGTTTAAATAGCGCGTTTTAGATCGAGTGCTTCTTATATTTGCCAACACATTAGTTTCCAATTCTGCAAACCAATTCAGTTCAACATGTGGATACTCTTCCACATTGGCAGTTATTTCATTATCGATCAACGAACGTAAACCTTGCTCCTGATCATCCGATGCCAACAAAAGTTGAAGTTCTAACATTTCATCCTTGGTTAGTGTATCGTTCAGATATTTATTGAACAGCTCTTCAAATCTAGGGTTTTGCATACGTTCTTTTCTTACATATACGTTTGGAAATGAAAAACCAATGAAGTGAATTCAAAAAAAATAAAGAAAATATAAAATTAGGCTTAAGAAATTGTTAATTGTGCAACATTTTGGCTGAAAGCAATGCCAGCACTATAAGGAAAGACAGATCAGGCCGCTGCTGAAAATAATTTCTAAGTGTCGTATTCGCGTTTGTAATATGGGTATTTACTGTTGCCACCGAAATTGACAATAAGCGGCTTACTTCTTCATAGCTTCGGCCTTCAATCTTACAGAGTATAAAAACACGCCGGCGCTGCTCTGGCAACTGTTCAATTGCCTGATTTAAAATATCTTTGGTTTCCTGATTAAAAACCCCCTCCTCGATATGGGAATAAACTTCAGTAAGGTGAGTAAAATAGTCTGCAACAAGACGTTTTTCATGCGCTAATTTACGCAATCGATCGTATACCAAATTACCCGCGATCCTATATATAAAAGCATGAAAAGACAGCTCAGTATTGATATCCTGCCTACGTGTCCAAATACGGATAAATAGCTCCTGCAGCAGATCCTCTACCTCTTCCTGCGACTTAAGGATACGCATCATCGACTGCGCTAACGTGCTTTTATATGTCGTGATCAATTCCTTCATGGCTAATTCATCTCCATCCTTGAGGCGATTAATTATTGAAGTATCTACGAGACCATTGCTTTTCAAATCGATGCTTTTTATTAGGTCTCTAAAGGTAGTTAATCACATGTAAAACTCCAAATTTACAGCTTATCAAGTTTCTACCCCCCATCTCCGGATACACACGATACCAGGCCAACAGCAATTGCCATTGTCCGCCACCTTTAGCCTAATAATCCTAAGCAAGTATAAAGTCCAGCCTTTAAGGCGCAGAAACGGCATTAACAAACAATACATCTTTTTTTAGGCCTCTGCTTTGCGCCTGTACCTGAATCTTGCCGGCATCTTCGGCGGCCTGCACGATCAGAGTAAGCTGCCCGTTAAACAAGTGCATCTGTGGCTTATGAAAAGCCTCGAGGTTGGTCGGATCGCCATTGGCCAAGGCCTTGAATGTACCGGCTCCTTTTACCTCAAACTGTACCAGCCCGTCTGCATGGGGGCACAAATTCCCATCTTTATCTACCGCTTTGACGCGAATATAAGCCAATGCGCGTCCATCTGCAGCAAGAGTACCGTGCACAGTCTCCATTTTTATCTGATACGGTTTTCCAGCTGTCCGTACAATCTTCTCATCTGCGGCTTTTCCATTTTCATCGTAGGCCACCACTTTGATTTCTCCGGGCTCGTAAACCGTATTCATCCACATCAAGCGGTAACGTTCTTCGCGTGATGCTTTGCTTTTGCGTTGTACCCCCTGGCTCTTACCGTTGATAAATAGTTCGGCACTTGGATAATCCGTATAAACGAATACCGGAGTTTGTTGCCCCACACGATCAGGCCATGTCCAATGTGGCAGTATGTGCAAGGTATGTTCATTTTTATTCCAAAGGCTCCGGTAGAGGTAGTAGCGGTCCTTGGGTATGCTCGCCAGATCAATAATACCAAACATTGAGCTGTGGTTGGGCCAGGCATCCGTATCGTAAGGCGATGGTTCGCCGAGGTAATCAAAACCGGTCCAGACAAATTGCCCCATGGTCCAATGATGGTCTTCGGCCAATGCAAAATCCTCATCCGGCAAGTTTGACCAGGAACAATGTTCCATATCATAGGAAGAAGACTGATGATCGGGATACAGCATGTCTCCCTTTTTCACGACCGGAAATTTATATACACCACGGGAACTCACCGTTGAGGCCGTTTCCGAACCCAGCACAAGGTTTTGTGGCAATTTGGCATAAGCTTCTTCATAACGATGGGTACGGTAGTTGAGGCCCGGGACGTCCAGCAGACTGGCAAAACCATTTTCCAGTACACAGGTCACTTGGTCCATCCCGCAGGTAACAGGCCGCGTAGGATCTTCACGATGGCAGATATCCTGCAAAAATGAAGCAACCTTATACCCTTCAGCACTACACTGCGTCGGCACTTCATTTCCGATGCTCCACATCACCACCGAAGGATTGTTTCTAAAATGATGGATCATATTGACCATGTCGCGTTCTGCCCATTCCCCAAAAAAGCGATGGTAACCATTCTTGCATTTGGCAATATCCCACTCGTCAAAAGGCTCGATCATCATCATCAGGCCCAATTCATCGCAGAGACCCACTAACTCCGGAGCGGGCATATTGTGCGCCGTACGAATGGCATCACAGCCCATATCTTTGAGCAACTCCAACTGGTAGCGCAAGGCCGAGACATTGATTGCAGCCCCCAAGGGACCGAGGTCATGATGATTGCAGACCCCCTTAAATTTTCGAATTTTACCATTTAGCATAAATCCTTTATCCGCAATGATACGGACCTCCCGAATCCCAAAGCGGGTTTCAAAGTTATCCGTCAATTTGCCATCGACATATACTAGTGTTGATGCCCGATACAGATTGGGATGTTCTGGGCTCCATAGCGCAGGGTTCGTCACCTCAAAATTTTGTACGAAAGGCTTGCCGTAGTTTATTTTTTGTTGATTTTCCTTCTGCGCCACCACACGCCCCTTCGCGTCGGTGATGGCTGTCACCATCCGCACCAATTTGCCATCAGCATTTTTCAGGCTAGTTTCGAGTTTCACCGAAGCCAGGCTATCCGACACAAAGGGCGTCGTTATATACGTACCCCAGACCGGCACATGCACCTTTTCGGTAACGATCACATGGACATTGCGGTAGAGACCCGCTCCCGGATACCAGCGCGAGGACTGTGCTTTATTTTCCAGGCGCACAGCAAGCTTGTTGTTCATTCCATCGGCATGCAACAGCTCCGTCACATCACAATGAAAAGCATTATAGCCGTACGGCCAGAAGCACGCTTCTTTTCCATTGACATAAACCCGAGCCTCACTCATGGCGCCATCAAATTTCAGGACCACACGTTTTGTGTTGGCGTCAAATTGAGGAATATTGAACTGATTGCGATACCAGCCCACACCGACATAGGGCAAACCACCTGTCCGGCCCGTCTTTACGGAAGCCTTCTTCTCCCCATTCTGTGTTACGGCCACATCCTGCAAATCATGTGCACGGTCAAAAGGCCCATAAATAGCCCAGTCATGCGGTACGGTAACATGTTGCCAGGTAGCATCATTCAGCGCAGTGGACTCGCCCCGATCGACCTCACCCTGAAAAAAACGCCAGTTTTTCTCCAGTAAAAAAGAGTTTCGGGTCAGCTGTCCTTGTGATGTTGTCGGAATAAAGAAGAACAAAAGGAACAGAAAGTAAGTAGCATGCAGTAATTTCATCATTCAGGTGTTTGTCGTCTGTCGTTTAAGCTGATCATTCGCCATTTAAAGCGTATAAATATACTATTATTTAAATGCATTCAATGCCTTTGTCGGTCGTCCATTGTTATCCAAGGCGCCTAAGGTATAACCATTCCAGCCATTGTGCGCCAAGGGCTCCCAATAAAATATGCCCAGCACGTTGTGATCGGGGATTGCCTCCACCGCACTGAAAAGATCGTTGAGCCAGATTTCGGCCGTATCTGCCTCATCCCAGCTCATGCCCACCTCACAGATCATTACCTGCGTGTTGTACCGTGCGATCATATCTTTGATATTGCCGACACAGGCAGTATTACGTTCTTTCCAATTATCTTTTGTTGGATACAGTGACATCCCGATCACATCCCATTTTCCCTCGTTATTTTTCAGCCCATCAAACATCCAGCGGAACAGCGCATTGTCATAGCCATTATGGAGGTGTATGATGACTTTAGCCGCCGGAAAAACAGCTTTCACCGCATCGTAGCCCGCATTGTTCAAAGCAGCATAGTTAGCCATGCTGACCGAGGCTCTACCCTCCTCCCACAGCATCCCATCTCCGGTTTCATTACCCACCTGTACCCATTCCGGTTCGATACCATTGTCCTTCAGCAATTGCAATACCGCAGTGGTATGGTCGCTTAC